>JABABZ010000220.1 GCA_014237965.1 Phycisphaerales bacterium
CCAGCGTCGTGTAGCGGAGACCGGTTATGCCGGTGAAGGTGCCGGCGTTCATGCTCAGGCTTCCGCTTCCGGTGACCCAGCTGAGCTGGGCGACGCCGCCGGGGCCGCCGACGATCGCCGAAGCGTCGTCGATCACGTAGTCGTCCACGAGTGCGTTGATGTCGATCACGCCACCGGTCGGCGTACCGGACCAGTTGCCGGCGTCCGCGAAGCTCTGGGCGTCGCCGGCGCCCGACCAGGTGAGCGTTTCGGCCGTCGCCCCGAGGCCGAGCGATCCGATGAGGACCGTGGATAAGAGAATTTGCTGGGTCATCTCGAAAACTCCTTGAAGAATGTTCCCGGAAGATGGCCCGTTCGTCGGGCGTCGTGTTGTTCGAACAAGAGACCATGGGGCGTTCGACGCCCATGGAGAGGACGCTATGGGAGATCGGGATACAGCAACTCGCAATGGACCGGGCTGCCGCAGTCGGGAACATCGGGACCAGTCACGCACGCCCCCCAGGATCCGAGCATGAGCCCCAGGTCGGCACCATCCACGTCACCGTCACCGTCGATGTCGGCGACGTCGGATGCCGTGCCCCACGCCCCGAGCAACATGCCGAGATCGGCGCCGTTCACTTCGAGGTCGCCGTTGAGATCGGCGGGACAGACGTCGGGAAGGACCGAGAGCGAACAACCGAGTCCGCCATTGAAGTTCTCGAGCAGGATGTTCTTGCCGGCGATGGCGACGCTTCCGTTGACCGAGATCTTCGAGAGATGCTCGACGATCACGTCGCCGGGGACTTCGTTCAGGAAGTCGATGCCCGCCCGCATGGATCCAAGATCGACGACGGTACCGTTGGGTAGCGGATCGGCGCCGCCCGAAAGTTCGATGCGCCCCGTGCCTTCGAGCCGGACCGAGCACCGGCTGATCCACTGCCGTTCGACCTTGCCGCCCGTCATGAACAGGAAGCCGTCCTCGATCGCCTGATTGGCGCCGCCGCGGGTGAACGTCCCAGCGTGGACGACGAGACCACCGTCGCCCATGAAGTTCAGCGTGCTCGAACCGGTCGGCCCACCGACGGTCGCCATCGTGTCGTCGATGACCAGGATCTCGGTGATGTCCGCAAGATCGATCGAGCCACCGTCGGGCGTGCCGCTCCAGTTTCCCTCGTCCGTCACGGAGATTCCGTCGCCGTCACCGGTCCAGAGAAGCGTGGTCGGCCCACCGTGAGGGCACGCCGCCAGGCTGGCCGAGGCGATGAGAAGCGTGCAGGCGATCACGGGCAGAACCCCCAATCGGGGTAGATCGACGGTGATCGCATGGTCGCCATGAGTTCGCACAAGTGCCGGGCGACGTCGGGGTGCTGGTCGACGACATTCGTCGTCTCGTTGGGATCGGTCGCCAGATTGAAGAGCTGGATCGGACCGTCCGGCGAGCTCTGGGCGTTCGACCGGACCGCCTTCCAGTCACCATCGCGGACGGCCTGCAGTCCGTTGCCGGAAGGCGTCTCCCAGTAGAGCGGGTTGCGCGGCGCCTGGTCGGGCTCACCAAGGAGCGTGGGCACGATCGAGACACCATCCAGATCCGCGGTGGTCGTCCCGCCCGAGAGTTCCACCGCCGTCGGATAGATGTCCCACGCCGCGACCGGGAAGTCGTTGGTGGTGTTCGGAGCGATGCGTCCGGGCCAGCGGGCGATGAAGGGCACGCGGATGCCGCCCTCCCAGAGCGACCCTTTCGCGCCGCGAAGTCCGCCGCCACCGTTGAAGAAGGCCGGGTCGTAGCCGCCGACGTTGAAGGTCGCGCCGTTGTCGCTGGTCACGATGATGAGCGTGTCCTCATCGAGCCCGAGTTCGACGAACTTGTTCATGATGCGACCGACGTCGCGGTCCCAGCGGGTGATCATCGCCGCGTAGCGGGCTCGAGGGTTGTCGCAGGGGAGGTAGCCCGCGCCGCCGGTGTAGGGGGGATCGTTCCAACCGAGGTCGAGATACTCCTGCAGCGAATCGGGCGGCACCTGCAACGCAAGGTGCGGTACCGGCGTCCAGTACATCAGAAGCATCGGATCGTCGGCGTTCTGCTCGATCCACGCGAGCGTCTCATCGGCCATGAGATCGGGAACGTACTGTTCGCCCTCGAGCGACCGGTCGTTGCCCGCGAGATCGACCTTCTGGAAGTTGCGCCAGACGTAGTACGGGTAGTAGTTGTGAGCATTGCGCTGGCAGAGGTAGCCGTACCAGAACCCGAAGCCCTGATAGAGCGGATGCCCGTGGATCTCGTCGGGGTTCGGACCGCCAAGACCCCACTTGCCGACCGCCGCCGTCTTGTAGCCCGCGTTGCGAAGCACGCGACCGATCGTCTCAGTGCCTGGGAGCAGCCCGCGCTGCCCGCCGTAGAGCCCGTCGAAGTTCGGGATCTCGCCGTTGTCGCGGATCTGGCTGTGACCCATGTGCTGCCCGGTGACCATCGCCGATCGGCTTGGCGCGCAGACGCAGGCACCCGAATAGCCTTGGGTGAAGAGCATGCCCTCCTCGCGGAGACGATCGATGTTGGGCGTCCGGATGAGGTCGCTGCCGGTGCAACCGAGCTCGGCCGAGCCGAGGTCGTCCGCCATGATCACGATGATGTTCGGCGGCCGGTCTCCCTGCCGAGCGGTTCGGGCTTCCCTCTCGCCCTGGGCGAAGGCGGTCGTCTGCAGAGAGACGGCGACTACCGCACAGACCAACACCGATGGACGACCGATCTTCATTCAGCACTCCGTAGGAGGGACCTCTCCATAGGATAAAGCCGATCCCGGACTCCTCCAACCGAAATTCAGCGAACCGCTCTCATCATCCGAAACTGGCGGGACTGGTCTTCCCGAAGCGTCGATCGCTCCTTTATGGCGTTCTCCGCGTCAGTATCGCGTCTTCACCTGAGTTCGAGGGTGCGAGCCAGGCGGGGGGCTTTTCCCGGGGGCACCGCTCAAAGGGTGAAGCGTCAGGAATTCATCACGGCAGCGTGATGTTGTCCAGAATCGCTTCGAAACTCCAGATCCCATACTTCAACGTCGGGTTTTCGTCTGATTCCTCGGGCGAAAAGACGACCACGCGAAGAAACTGAGATTGAAAATCCCGGACGGCCCGTGTCCTTGTCGCATCAGCCACTCACTGCATCCTCGAAAGTTTGCCTGGAAGCGCGACGTCGACACGAAAATGACTGTTTGAGTAAGATTTTGATCGAGGGTCGCAACGGCACCCATTTTCAACTCGTCAATCACGTAGGGAGAAAGTCATGAACAATGTCTTGGTTGCAATTTTCGCTTCAGGAGCTCTGGCATGTTCCGTACATGGTGAAGGTGGCTCCAGTCAAAGAGCGTCACTTCCCGGTTCCATGGAGGAATTCGTCAACTGGCATCTCGATCACGGCGCTTGCGGCAGCTGGTCCGATGTCGGAGTCACCAAAGACATGTGGGTGGGTATCCCCGCCGGGATCAAGGTCACCAACACGCATAAGACCTGGTACGACGTCCCCACCCAGCAACTCATCAACAGTCACCACATGGTCACCGAGGATGGGCGGGTCATCTCTACGGGTTCAAACGTGATGACTTGGAACAGCGAAGACAAGGCCGTGGTCTCAGCCGGCTCGGGCTTCGACATGGGCAAGCCGTACAACGGCACCTCCATCCTCGTCGGCATGACGAAAGACTCCCTGAGCTGGGAATACACCGAGCAATCACAGGGCAAGACGACGGTTTACGAGACCGTTGAGACCTACACCGGTCGAAACACTCGAACCAACTCCGTGAAGGTGAAGGGTGCAGACTCAAAGGCATGGGTCAGTGAGGCCACTCGTTCGAATCCAGCCATGGAAATGCTCGATGGAGCCAATCTTGCGGGAACCTGGGAGCAGACCGGGCCGGACGGCACGATCTGGCGTGAGGTGGTTTCCTGGGTCGCGGACGAGCACGTGTTGAAGTACGAGGGCAAGTCAAAGTCTCCGGGTGGTGCGTGGAAAGGCGACTCGATCTTCATCTGGTACTGGGATCCCGCCTACG
>JABABZ010000221.1 GCA_014237965.1 Phycisphaerales bacterium
TTCTTGAACCAGGCCGGTGATCTCATTCCCGCCGGGGTCGTTCGTCACGCCGCCGCCACCGCGGCGCTCCACGATCCGACCCTCCGATTCGACATGGTTCGCGTCGGACTTGCGTGGACCGGGTATCAGCCGCGAGGGGCCGCGATCGCTCGTGCCCCGTCCGATCTCCAACCGGCCATCTCCTGGTGGTCCCGTTTGATTCAGGTCCGCCGGCTCGCAGCCGGGCGGTCGATCGGCTACGGCTGCACGACGACCATCGATCGGGACACCATCGCCGGCCTCGTTCCCGTCGGCTACGCCGACGGACTCCCGAGCAGCCGGACCGGGCCGCATCGGCTCGTGGTTCACGGACAAGGTGGCCCCGTCTCGGTTCCCGTACTCGGTCGGATGAACATGGATCAGTGCGTGGTGGATCTCACCGACGTCGGGCCGGTCGCACCGAATGCCGACGTGGAGATCATCTCCACGGATCCGGACTCCGCCGTCTCGCTTCCTCGGGTGGCGGCTCGGTCGGAAGTGATGCCCTACGAACTCCTGTGCGGTCTTTCGGCGAGGATTCCTCGGATGATCGTCGCTGGCGGCGTTCGGTCGGAGTCGAGGCACCCGCACGGCGTCGTGGTCGATCCCGTCGAAGTTCGAAGCCGGATCGGATTCGGCTGATTCAGCCGTCGGGTCGATTCAAGCCAACATCCCCTGAATCGATCACCGGACCGAGGTTCGGAACCTAGCATGTCGTCTATGGTTCATCCCACGGAATCCGAACTCCGTCTCGGAGTCGTCTCGTATCTCAACACCCTTCCGTTGATCGACGGTCTCGAGCGGGCCGAGGGTGTGCGGATCTTCTCCGACGTCCCTTCGAAGCTCGCCGGCGTCCTGGAAGCGGGAAAGACGGATCTGTCGCTCTGTTCGGTCATCGATCAACAACGGGCGACCGTACCCCTCGCACTGGTGCCGGTGGGTCAGATCGGCTGTGATGGAGCCACCTGGACCGTCCGGCTCTTCTCTCGACGACCGCTTGCCGAGATCGAAGAGGTTGCTTGTGATACGGACAGTCACACGTCCATCACGCTCCTTCGGGTCCTTCTCTCCGAGCAACAGGGACGCACGCCGACCTTCAATCCGATTCAGGCTCGAGATGTGGCGATGCCCGACTGGCCGGACGTGGTCCTGCTCATCGGCGACAAGGTGGTCCGGTCCGGGCCGAGCATCGAGACGCATCCGTTCCAACTCGACCTCGGTGCCGCGTGGCATGATCTCACCGGTCTGCCCTTCGTGTTCGCCTCCTGGTTCTGTCGCTCGGACCTCGACGAGCGGTCGCTTGATCGGGTTCGACGTCTGGCGATCATCGTCGATCACGCTCGCCGCCGGAACGCGAGGAGAATTCCGAACATCGCACATCAGCACGCCGAAGCACACGGTTGGCGCACGGATCAGGCGATCGAGTACCTCGAATCGCGGCTTCGTTTCGAGTGCACGCCACGTTCGATCGAGTCGGTGCGGGTCTTTCTCGATGCGGCCGCGAAGATCGAGGCGATCTCGGATCCGCAGCCGCTTCGCATCTTCGACGACTTGCTGGCACCCGCATGACCGCCGCTGACGGCTATCGCACGTCGGCCATCTCCCTGGTGCATCGTCAGTTCGAGTTCGCAGGGACGGGCGTCATTCGCCGCCATCTCTCCGAACTTCTGAGGTTGTATCCCGAGGTCGATCCGTCGAGGTCGTACCCGCTCTCCTGGTTCGTCTTCCGGATCACCGGCGTCGCTGCGGAGGACGAGTCCAACGAAGAGCTCGTGATCTCCGGAACCGATCTCCTGGCGGACGCGAGCCTGCTGATCGATCGGCTGGCTTCTCGGATGACTCCGGAGCCGTTCGATCCGGACCTCGACATCACCGCCGACGACGTGGCTCGGCGACTGGGCGTATCCCGCCGGACCGTGCAACGATGGCGAGCCTTCGGCTTGCCGATGCGACCCGCCCGTTTCTCCAACGGCGGCGCGAGATCCGTCTGTCGCATCCCGATCGTCGACGCCTTCATCGCTCGCAACGAGCCGCGGATCGAGAAGGCGCGTCGAGCCAGGGAGAATCGCATCTCCGGAGAGACCGCGGGGCCGGAGTCGCCGCGAGCGGTGCGCTCACAGGCGGATCGCACTCGAATCGCCAGCCTGATCGGACGCGGGCAGCGATGGATGATCCCACTGGTCGAACTTCAGGAGCGCGTCGATCGGAGCCGCCCGGTCGTTCGCCGTCTCGCCCTGCAGGCCCGGGTCGATCATCTGGGCGTGATCGAGCGGCCGACGTTCGTTCCACCCAACCTCGACCGACCCGATGCTTCGGAGGTCTTCGGGGTCGCTGGGTCTCTCGATGCCGAGGCGGACGAACAATCGCGGCGGTCGCTCGTCGAAATGCTGGAGGCGGTTCGTCGGTCGCTCGGCGTGGAGGACGAGGAGGCCGTTCGAGCACGAATCGCCGCGATGCACTTCGCACGAGCACGGGCCCACGAAGGCCTCGAGAAGATGAAGGCCCGAGCCGGAGCGATTCGAGAGCACGACATCGACCGCGTGGAGTCGGACCTCCGATGGTGGGGGATGCTTCTGGAGCGGGCCGCGATCTCGGGCCTCGGCCCGGGTGTGCAGCGATTCGAGCAGTCGATCGGCAGACGGATCGAGCAGCTTCCCGTGAAGCGGGTCGACGATGCGATGACGCTCGTGATCGACGGAGTCTCCGAGGCGGTGCAGGCCTTCGATCCGACTCGTCGGACCCGAGGGCACAATCTCGATCGGTCGGTCGGGCTGACCGTCTCGCGTCGCGTCGCGCGATCATCGGCCTGGTCCGAGATCACGGGGGCCCGGCGACGGGGGATGCCCGGGTCTCTGGGTGGCATCTCCACGCTTCGATGCGTGCCGGTACCGGTGAGGAGTCTCCTGGCGCCGGTCCGATGGTGGCGGATGCTTGATGCCGGCGCCCGGGCGGAGATGGAGGCGTCGCCGGGTTTCGAGAAACTCGCGATTCGGTACGGACTGCAGACACCCGGACGGCCACGGTCGCTGCGCGAAATGGGGCGAGTGATCGGAATTCCTTCGACTCGCTGGTCGGGAGAGGTTCAGGCCCTCGTCCGTGATCTGAGGCGACGCGCCGTCTCTTCCGGGCGCGGCCCGGTTCCTCGGGAATGAAAACACCGTCGCGAACGAGTTCGCGACGGTGCAGGTGTTTCTTCCGAGCATCGAACGGTGGGGCGTCGCCCCGAAGATCAACGCTTCGAGAACTGGAAGCGGCGGCGAGCACCGGGCTGGCCGTACTTCTTGCGTTCCACTTCGCGAGCATCGCGGGTGAGGAACCCGTTCTCTCTCAGGGCGGGTTCGAGGGAGGGGTCGAATTCGCGGAGGGCTCGGGCGACTCCGAGCACGATGGCACCGGCCTGGCCGGTGAAACCGCCGCCGTCGGCGTTCACGAACACATCGACGCTGCCTTCGGTTCCAGTCTTCTGGAGAACCGATCGGATCGTGTTCTGATCACGGAGCTCGGTGAAGTAGGTGTCGAGGGGCTTCTGGCCCTTCTTCGTTCCGTGGATCTGGAACTCACCCTTGCCGGCCTTGATTCGGACGCGGGCGACGGAGCTCTTCCGTCGACCGGTTCCACGGAACCAGCCGTGGGCGTCGGGACCACGACTCACGTGGACGGGCGCGACTTCCGTCGCCGTCGATTCGACGTCGCCGAGGGTGATGCCCTCGATGGCCGGAATCTCGGCGGCTTCAACGGTCTCGGTGTTCTCGGTGTTCTCGGTCATGTTCGATTCGAATCCGGTCTAGATCGGTGAGTTGCGAAGTGGTTGGTGTCGATCAGCAGGTGGCTTCGAGAACCACCGGCTTCTGAGCCTGGTGGGGATGCTTGTCACCTGCGTAGACCTTCAGACGTGACTCCATGTCACGACCGAGAGGGCCGCTGGGGATCATGCGGATGACCGCCTGCTTCACGAGTCG
>JABABZ010000222.1 GCA_014237965.1 Phycisphaerales bacterium
GATCGGCGCCGTCGCGAATCGCCGCCGCGACGGCTTCAGGAGAGGCGTCCGGGTCCTGGCAGAGTTCGAAGAGTCGCGTCGTGGCTTTGGAGTCCGCGACCACCGGGTCATCGATGGTCTGCCCCTGGGACCGGGCAAGGCTGGTCATGGACGTTGCACAGATGAGAAACATGGCGACGATGGTGTTCATGAGATGCATGGGATTTCTCCTCCAACAAGAAGACGTACACCGGAAAGCAGAGCCGTGGAATGACGGTCGCCTGCGTATGATACGAAAAATGCAGGCGCTACTCTGGCACCAGCAGGCGGGGCGAAGTGCCGATGAGAGCGAGACTGCTGAACAACCGCAAAGTGATGCAGAGAAGAACGGCGTTCCAACTTGCCGTGATGAACGCCCGAAATCCCGAAGTCCTCGAAGCGCTGATCGATGCCGGATCGACGGTGAGGTGGCAAACCGTGCAATTGGCGGCGAAACACAATTCCAATCCAGAGGTGATCGCGAAGTTGAAGGCCTGGCACGCGGAGGTTCCTGACGCACGCGAACTCAATGCGGTCAACCTCTTCTCGGAAGCCTGCGAATCAAATGGAAGCGTTGCGAGCATTCGCTGGTTTCTGGAGACCCAGGGCGCGAACCCCAACGCGCCCGATGCGAAGAGCATGGGCATGACGGCGTTCCAGACGGCATGCGGCAACAACCCCAACCCCGAGGTCATCAAACTGCTTATCGATGAAGGCGGAATCCTGAAGGCGACTCGTCGTGGAAAGATCTCGCCACTGATGTTCGCAGCCATGTCCAATACACCTGAAACCACGGAACTGCTGATCAAGGCCGGCGCCAAGGTGAACGATCGAACGCAAAAGGGCATGAGCGCCTACCTCTACGCGGCACTAAGTAGCAGGTATCCGGACATGTTCGAAGTCCTGGTCACGAACGGCGCGAATCCCAACGCGATGGAATACGGCGTGAATGCCATCGAGATGTCGGCATCCATCAATCAGAATCCCGGAATCATGACGGCGATCATCGCCGCCGGGACCAGGATTCCCCCGCTCACAAAGCGTGGCGATTCCGTACTTGAATGGGCATTCGGCAACAAGAGCCCGAGTGTCGTCGAGGCGTTGATGGAAGCCGGCGTTGATCCGAATCCCAGGAATGCCGAGCCGCCATTGCTGGCATTCGCGGGCATGAACGAGAACCCCGAGGTGATTCAGGCCCTGCTTGATGCGGGTGCGGATGTCAACGCCAGGAGTATCAAGGTGGACATCGGGTTGTTGGAATACAAGCCTTTCTTCGTTCAAGGCACGACCCCCCTGATGTCGGCCTGCACCAACATCTCAACTAAGAAGATCGTGCCGTTCATCACGGTTTTTCTGGAGGGTGGCGCGAATGTCAACGACGCGAATCAAGGCGGGTATACGCCATTGATGTTCGCCGTGAGCAGGAAGTACATGAATGAACGCACTGCAGATGTCATTCGCCTCCTGATCGAAGCGGGCGCCGATCCGAGTGCCCGCAACAAGGACGGGGGCACGGCTCGGGAGATCGCCGAAGCGAATCCCGCTCTGCAGAGAATCGACCTTGACGCCGCCTTTCAATCAACCGGCTCGAAGCCCGGGTAGGTCTCGGGCTGAAGTCCAGTCGGAGTACTCAACGGCCTTGCAACGGGGTTGTGAATGGAACGGTTCGAACCCGAGGGTCCTTCCGTCTCCTTGAATCACCATGAAGTGACTGCCCCACCGACCCGACTTGCGACAGTCGGATTCCGGACCGACGTCGGCGATCGGAGACATCCGCCGCATCCACGTGACACGGCCGCTTGCAAGCACTGTGTCGTGCACGTCACCTGAGGCCCGAACGGCGGCGGAATCATCGAGTCGAGCGACTCCATCGGCCAGATCATCTCGACGTCGGGGGCATCCTGGCCATGAAGTCGTCCGCATGGATTCGCACTCCCGAACTCGAAAGATCGGAGATGCGAACTCAGCGGACGCCTTGAAGAGACACCGCAGGCACCGGTCCGAGCCCGGGAATCACGTTGAACATCCGCAACGTGCACGCTTCGGGATCTCGAAAATCGAGCTCGACCTGCCAACCCCAGGTCGCATCCCCGGCGTCGTAGGTCGTGAAGAGTCGCACCAGATTCGAGTCGAAGAAACCGTGCAGGATGAACGGGTCCGTCGCGTGGAACGAATCGGACCAGGTCGCCGTCATGGCAGCGGGTTGACCTTTCAAGTCCAGCGTCCCCGAGTGTGATCGACCCTCGTGCGACCAGGAATAGGAGATCACACGTTCGGAGATCTCGAGACTCCCGTCAGACTGAAATGGATTCGCCGGATCAGTGATCCAAAGATGATTGGGACCCGCCCAGGATCCTCGATGAGTCGAAGGAAGCTGCATCTGGATGATCGGTGATTGATCCACGTTCGCGGTCTCCTTGGCGGGGTCAGCCCCGGGTGCATGGGAATCGGCGGCAGACTGAAAACCCGGGCTTCCCGAGGATCGCCCGCGATTCGCGGCGGGAATCCCCCCTGAGCGTTGAGGAACCTGATGTATTCGTCGCGCACGATCCCATCCGTCGCGGAATCACGATCTCCGAGGAACTCACCAGCCGAAATGTCCTCGCGGATCGACTCCAGCCCGTCCAGATCCCACGAGGCATCGACTCGAGCCGAGACTTCCATGACAGCACCACCAGAACACAGGAGTACCGAAGCAACTGATCTTGAAAGAGAAATCGGCAACGATCGCCTCCGAGAGTGACAACCTCCACACACCCCCAATGGTACTGCAGAACGGCTCGATTTCCACTTCACGATACTGCGTGCCGCGATGAATCCTGATTCTCGGCCGTACAGGGACTTCCCGACGCATCCATGGCGGAGCATGGCGGAGCAGCCGCGTCATGCCGCACCGATGGAGAATGCCGCGCCCGGTGTTCCGGGCCTCATCACCGGCCCACCACGCCACACGACCATGGCTTCAGACCGGAGGCACTCTGTTTCGTGATTCCTCGAAAACGTCAGTCCCGAATCGCGTCCAACCTCACTTCGCGAAGCTTCATCAGCGGGCCTTCGGGCTTTCCGCTCGTCATCGAAACGAGATGATCCCCCGCCGGGAGCGTGATCTTCCCGAGAACATGATTCTCATGCCGGTCCCAGGACGCCGTCCCTTTGACACGCGCTTCCAACGCCCCGTGCACGACGTTGATCCCGACGCACGCCAGAGCGAAGGCCGCCCCTGCTTCACTCTCCGGACAGGCATATGTCACGACCACGTCAAAGGTCGTCTCGACGGGAACCCGGATCTTCCATTCAGCGGCATCAGTCGAAGTCCGCCAATATCCCAGGGAATCCTGCTCGGGTTCATAGCGAAGCTGCTCGCCTCGTATCCGCGCTGATCGCGCGGGCAGGTGAAATCCACCTTCCGGCCCGCAAGCGATCGGACGACCGGCGCCGACATCCATGAGTGATTGCAACTCGCCGAGATACCGGGCGTAGATCTCCCGAGGATTGCAATCGTTCCGCTTGCAGAGCGCCGCGGCCATGCCGACGATCTCCCCCATCGCCCCCGTGGTCTTCATCACGCGGACGGCACCCAGCGCTTCATGAGTGACACTGATGTCACGACCGGCCATGAAGAGATTTCGAATGTTCCGACTGTACAGACACCGGTACGGGAGCCAATACGGCCCGACATACTCATAGCCATCGCCATGCGTGAAGTCGGCGATGAATTCGTCACCCTCATGACCCTTGTCGTATTTCGTGTTGGGATGATGGGTGTCGATTCCCCAGGTGCACGGAACACAACCATCCGCGAATCGAACCCCGTCGCGCAGGTCCTCGCCGGTCAGCACGACGTCTCCGAGAAGCCGCCGGGACTCTCGTTTTCCCGCGATGTACGCAGCCCAGTTGAGCCGATGGGCCGGATACCGCCCTTCGACGTTCTTGATCGCATC
>JABABZ010000223.1 GCA_014237965.1 Phycisphaerales bacterium
GAGAAGGGACAGGCCAAGAGCCGGCTCATGCGAATGCTCCCGCGCTTTCTTGATGAATGGCTCCCGTACATCGACGTACCGGAGTCGCCCGTCCATGAAGACCCGGAGTCTCCGATCACCGGGCCCGGCCGAAGGGCGATCACCGATCGAAACCCCGAAGACGTGCCGATCGCCTGGTGGCATCGGGATGATCGATATGCCGAACGACTCGCCCCCGGAACCAAGTTCGCCGATCTGATCGGCGAGATCGACCCCGCGCGGATCGTCGGCGGCGCCAGCCTCGGCGCCGAAGAGGCGATTCATTTCGGACTCGTCCCTCGAATGCACCGCGGCATCTTCGCGATGAACGAACTCCCGGATCTGGACGAGCTGGTGCAGACCGGCCTGTTCAACATTCTTGAAGAGCGGGACGTGCAGATCCGTGGCTTCCCGGTCAGCTTCGAACTCGATGTGACTCTGGTGTTCAGCGCGAACCCATCGACCTTCAACCGGTCGGGCAAGGTCATCCCGCAGCTCAAGGACCGGATCGGCTCGACGGTTCGGACGCACTACCCCGCCGATCGGGCGAGCGGCATCGCGATCACCCGGCAGGAAGCGGCCCTGGATCTGGGAGGAGCTCATCCCGTCCGCGTCCCTCCCTTCATGGACGCGATCATCGAAGAGATCTCCCTGTCCGCCCGAAAGTCCCCCTACGTCGACCACGAAAGCGGCGTCTCCGCCCGGTTCGCGGTGGCCAACTGGCGCGCCATGGTCGCGTCCGCACGGCGACGGGGAATCATGCTCGGCGAGACACCCGCGGTCCCACGAATCTGCGATCTCGCCCACCTTCATGCCACCGCGGCTGGAAAACTCGAACTCGACCTGATGGGCAGCCATCAACTCGATGAACGCCGCGTGCTCGATGCGATCGTCGCGGAAGCGGTCTCGACGGTCTTTCAGGAATACGTCGACGACGAAGGTCTCGACGACATCGCGTCGATCTTCGGAAAGGGCGTCCGCATCGAGGTCGGCGATCTTCTTCCATCCACGTCGTACGCCGGCCTGCTCGAACGAGTCCCGGAAGCCTGGACCAAGGCGATGGAAGTGAATCGCGCGGATGATCCCGCGGTTCGAGCATCCTGCGTCGAGTTCGTGCTCGCCGGACTTCACGCGACCGATCGGATCTCGCGAAGCGAGCGATTCGGTCGAACCATCTACGAGTCGGAAGCATGAGCGGTCCCGAACGACCCGAGCCTCCACCCACCTCGAAGCTCGGTGGCATTCTCCATACCTACCGCGGGTACGACCCCGTCGCGTTTCCACCGCCGACCTCGCCTCCCTCCGAGGGCCTGCAGGGGCTCGGAGACCAGATGCTCGCGTGGGGCGGACGACGACGATTCACGCCCAAGGAACTTGCTGACGCGATTCGACTCCCGCCCGAAGCGCTCGCGGGGCTCGGTCCGTCGATCGACGCGATTCTCGCGAAGCTCGAATCGAGAAAAGCCAAGATTCTCGCGACCTGGAATCCTTCGCCGACCGCCGACGACGCCGCCGAGACCGTCGGGGACCTGGCAACGCCCCTTCTATCGATGCCGGATGTTCCAGAGTGGGCCCTGGAACGACTCCACCGCGAAGTTCGTGAACGGCAGATCCACGGCCTCGAACGGCTCTGGTATCTCCTGGAAGACGAGTCCCCGCTCAAGCGGAAGATGCCGGCGCTTGTGGAATCCGTGGCCTCCCTCGACCGGGTGGAGGGACTGCGGGACGGGTGGCCGTTCCACGGCCGACGGGTCCCGAGCATCGAGGAAGCCCTGGAGCTCCGCGAGGAACTCGAGGCGATCGATCGGCTCCTCGAACAACTCGAGGAGGCGATGAAGAACGCCAAGCCGGCGATCGTCGATCTGGACGAGCTCCGAGACTTCGTCGAAGAAGCCGACCTCTCGGAATTCGCCGACATCCGCCAACGAGCGGAAGAACTCCTCAAGCAGGCCGCGGAGCAGGAGGGGATGGTGCAGGACGGCGAAGGCTGGTCCCTCGGCCCGAACGCGATGCGACGCTATCAACAGACCCTGCTCGCGTCGGTCTTCGATTCAATGCAAGGCGGCCGGCATGGACGTCATGCACCGGTCGATCATGACGACGGCGCCCATGAACTCCCATCGACCCGCCCCTGGACATTCGGCGATCCCACCTCCGGACTCGACCTGCCGGCCTCGATCCTCAATTGCGTCGCCCGGGAGGCCACCAGCGAAGACGGAGATCCCCGGCGACCACGACTCCGGTCCGAAGACCTCGAAGTCCACCAGACCAGAGCGACCACGAAATGCGCCACGGTCGTGGTGATGGACATGTCCGGATCGATGCGCTGGGGCGGGCAATACGTCGCCGTCAAGAAGATGGCCCTCGCCCTCGAGGGCCTCGTCCGGCGGGAATATCCAGGGGATCGCCTCCATTTCATGGAGATGTACAGCGTCGCCCGGGTCGTGGCTCGCCGCGATCTCGTCGAACTCCTGCCCAAGCCGGTGACGATCCGTGACCCGGTGGTGCGATTGCGGGCGAACATGTCCGATCCGGACATCACGGAACAGGATCTTCCCCCCCATTTCACCAACATCCAGCACGCCCTTCGACTCTCGAGACGGCTCCTGACCAACTCAGACACGCCCAATCGCCAGGTGGTCCTCATCACCGACGGCCTTCCGACGGCCCACTTCGAGGACGAGGACCTGTACCTCCTCTATCCACCAGACCCGCGGACGGAGGAAGCCACCCTTCGCGAAGCCTCGCTGCTCGGTCGAGAAGGCGGCATTCTCAACGTCTTTCTGGTGCCCAGTTGGAGCCAGAGCGAGGAGGACGTTCGATTCGCCCACCGCATCGCCGAGTCGGCGAACGGCCGGGTGATCTTCACCTCCGGCGGAGATCTGGATCGCTTCGTGATCTGGGACTACCTCGCCCGGCGACGACGGATCGTGAACGGCTGACGTCCGGAACCACCAGGACGGCGCCCCCATCCACGGAATCTGGATTCCGAGTTCCACGAGGCATTTGAAGGGGCGATGCAAAAAAGACGCTGAAAATCCCGAGGAATCTCCGCATCGGAGGTGGATGGGGATTGCCGATCGTCCGCTGGCAGCCGATACTCGGGCGCCGGCTCTGGTCACCCCGGGGAACACGTCAGAATTCGGCGGAAAGGCAGGATTTCGATCACTGAAGGTCCTTGAGACTGCTTGGAACCGATGGAACGGAACTTCGAAAGAGGTCCCGGTCCCCCGCGTTTCTCCTTTTCGAGATCGACCTGTCGAGTTTGCGCAGACCGCCCGCTCCCCCACACGGGGTGCGTTTGAGAGATGAAACATCGGAGGCGACCCGACCACCTCCTCCGTTCGATGGATCGCAGAGACCCCCCGTACTCACCGTTCCGGCAGGAAGCCCCGTTCGACGACACGCAAAGGAATGCACATGGCGAGCCCTCGCAACATCGATTCACTCATCTTCGAAGAAGGAGCCACCGTGGAGGTGACCGAGACGAACACACCGGCATCCGACTATTTCGGACGATTGACCTTCAGCGGCGACGTCATGCTCAAGCGCCTCCCACCGGACGTCGCCATGAGCCTCGCAGGGACGATCATGAAGGGTCGCCCGTTGGACTCGAAGGTCGCCAACACCGTCGCGGCCGCGATGAAGGAATGGGCGATCGAGAACGGTGCCACTCACTTCTGTCACTGGTTTCATCCGCTCACCGGCTCGACCGCCGAGAAGCACGACGCCTTCCTCTCCGTGAACGGCGACGGCGTCGCCATCGAGAAGTTCTCCGGCAACGCCCTCATCGTGGGCGAGCCCGACGCCAGTTCGTTCCCATCCGGAGGCATCCGCGACACCTACGAAGCCCGTGGCTACACCGCCTGGGACGCGAACAGCCCCGCGTTCCTCCTCGCCACGACCGAAGGGGTCACCACCCTGTGCA
>JABABZ010000224.1 GCA_014237965.1 Phycisphaerales bacterium
GTGTTCTCGACTTCCGATCCCGCATATTGATCTTGAATCGGACATCGGGCCGATGGAACCCGTATCCTAGTCCAGAGATCCTGACGCTCGGCAGCGATCCTCCGAAGAGAATCCTGCCCGCTCAAAACCGCATGCAAGGAGCGCTTCGAATGCAAGCCTATGAACACCTTCGGCAACTCATCGACTCTTGCCAGGATGACGTCCAAAAGGCCGCTGGGGGCAACAAGGCCGCGGGCACTCGTGTCCGTAAGGTCATGCAAGAGGTTCGAGAAGCCGCCAAGCAGCTCCGTTCCGATATTCTCGGAGCTCAGAAGTCCGACTGATCCCCGACTCGGGGATCAACCGTGAACAAGAAGTACGAATCACAACGACGCCGCTGCCTCTTCAGGGTGGCGGCGTCGTCTCTTCCTGCACCCCGCGCGAGCTCAGGCGGCGAATCGACACTCCCCCACGGTTGATCGACTAAAGTTCCTCGGACCTTGGGAGAACTCTCCCAGGGCCCCTCACCGGAATCTGCCTGTGCCAGCTGAACCGCTCTTCGATTACTCCAACGCCGACTTCGACCACCCGATGGCAGACATCGAGGCGGTGAAGAAGATCAACCCACATCGGGGCGAGATGATCCAGATCAACGGGGTCGCCCATTGGACCGACGACTTCGCACAAGGAGTCGGCTGGCGCGACGTCCGAGACGATGAGTTCTGGGTCCCGGGGCACATCCCGGGAAGGCCACTGCTTCCCGGCGTCCTGATGATCGAGTCGGCGGCTCAGCTCTCGAGTTTCATCCACATCAAGGGAGCACCGCCGGAGGGAAGCGGGTTCCTTGGATTCACTCGATGCGATGAATGCGCGTTCCGAGGCCAGGTCGCCCCCGGCGACAGGCTCATCCTCCTGGCCCAGAGCGTGACTCGGAACCGACGCCGGTTCATCAGCAAGTGCCAGGGATTCGTCAATGACAACATGGTGTTTGAAGTCACCGTGACCGGCATGCAGGTCTGATCGCGCCCGCACAGGACCTCGAGAGGACGCCCTCCCGACCCTCGCGTCCGGCCACCAAACGAGTGGATCATCCACAGACGCATGAACCTACCGCCTCTTCGTTTCGATCCGATCTTGAAGCCCCGAGTCTGGGGCGGTGATCGCCTCCGCCGCTTCGGAAGATCCTCTGCGGAGACGATGACCATCGGCGAGTCCTGGGAACTTGCCGATCTGCCCGAGTCGATCGAGCAGGGACGGTCATCCATCGCCGACGGGGAGTTCGCGGGACTTCGACTGCATGACCTGACCCAACGCGACCCCGACGCGGTTCTCGGCCCGGTGGCAGAGGTCACGACGAGTTTTCCGCTACTCGTCAAACTTCTGGACGCTCGAAAGGATCTCTCGATCCAGGTGCACCCGGATGCCGCCTACGCCGAACGACACCCGGGCGCATTCATCAAGAATGAAGCATGGTTCGTTCTCGAGGCCGACGAGGACTCGGCCATCTACCGGGGGATCGATCCCTCGCTGGATGCCGAGGACTTCCGCGAAATCGCACGAACGGGCGAACGGATGCTCGAACATCTCATCCGCATCCCGGTACGCCGCGGCGATTGCGTCCGACTTCCCAGCGGTATCTGCCATGCCTTGGGCGCCGGAGTGCTGGTGGCCGAGGTGCAGACTCCAAGCGACACGACGTTCCGGATCTGGGATTGGAACCGGGACGATCCCGAACGACCGCTGCACCTCGACCAGGCGATGGAGTGCATGAGATTCGGGGCCGCGCAGGAAGACGGAATCGCCGCCATCACCCGCCTCGACGAGATCCCCCCGGTCGAGACATCCGGGTGCCGGCGACGTCGGCTCTGCCTCACGCCCGACTTCACGATCGACCACATCGAAGTCGCATCCGGTGCTCATACCCTGACCGCCGGGCCGACACCAATGGTCCTGCTCGCGGTCGACGGGGCCGGCGTGGTCCACGACGCCGAAGCGAGAGAGACCAGATTCCAGGAAGGCGATACCGTGCTCATCCCGTCGTCCTGCAACGGTCCCGTGATTCGGACGGAGACTTCGATGGCGCTTCTGCAGATCGACGTTCCGCCTCGCCCCGGGATCATGCTTGCCTGAGCCATGGTCTCACTGCACCCCCCAATTCCGCGGAGCACCCGGCACCACATGCAGACTCTCCAGTCACCCTTCCCGATCGGCGTGCTGAAGACCGTCTTCGCGATGGCCCTGATGCTCCTGGTCCAGCCCGCCTCGGGGGTCGATCACGTTCTTGCTCCAACCGACGCATGGCCGGATTCTTCGACCATGGCGCCCGGCGACCGGATCTACCTCACCCCCGGGTACTACAAGAACGTCCCGGTCATCACATACCAGGGAACCGAAGCGTCCCCGATCACCATTTCCTCGGTCGATGCGAGCCAACCGGCGACGATCGTCGGCGACGCGGCATGGGGCCTCGATGTTCGGGGCGGCCACCACATCCGGATCTCGACGCTCCTGGTGCTTTCCGGCCAGTCCGGAGGGATTCGACTCAGCCGCGACGACACCGGTCCGACCAGGTCCGTCATCCTGGAGAACAGTTACGTGATTCCCAAGCCGGGAAGCCCGACCAGAGTCGGCGTTGATCTCGACGGCGTCGAGGATGTCGAACTGCTGAACATGAAGGTGGACCTCTGGAGCCGGGCCGCCGTCCAGATCAGGGATGCCCGAGACATCGAGATCCGGAAGCTCACGATTCGCGGAGACCACAACGCCGCGATCGGAGTTCGCGTCAACGACGCCGTCGACGGCCTCCGAATCCTGGAGTGCTCGGTTCTCACCATCGGCGGATCCGGCATCGCCATCGGGATGGCGACCGGACCACCACCGGCATCGAAGCCCGACGCCCCGGCCGCGGTTGCGACTCGGAACGTCCGCATCGAACGATGCGTGATCGAACGTGTGGCGATCCCATTCACTTTCGCTTCCGCCGCGGATGTCATCTGCGACCACTGCACGATCGTGGAACCCAGGAGCGCCGCCTTCGAGCTCCGAGCGGTGCGTGACGGGTGGGCTTCCGCCTCCGACATTCGAATTCAAGGCAATCTGGTCTGGTGGAGCGTGAATGGTCTCAAGCGCTTCCTGATCGACGAACAGCCCGACGGCGAGTTTCAACTGGGCTCGAATCTCTGGTGGGCCGCGGAGATGCCCACCGCGATCGAATGGCTCGGCGGGTTTCCGCCGAACGCCCCACCACAGGTGGTCGACGTCGATCCGAAGTTGATCCCGCGCACCACCCGCGCGACCGATCCCGCGGCACTGGGCTTCGGGCATCTGGGGACATCGAAGCAACCCCCACCTTCGCCCTGAATCGACGATCTCCCGACCTTCACCGGAGATAACCTCGGGGGACCCGAACGAACATCGTGGTCACTCGTATACTCCTCGTCATGAACGTCCGTGGACCCATCCCGTTCAATGCCGCCGCCGCCTACGGTCTGGGAAAGACCGGCCCGAATCGGCCGGCGACGTCGCTCCCGGGAATCACGCCGACCATCAGGCCCGACATCGTCGACATGGTGGACACGAAGAGCGCCCCGTCCACGGAACTGAAGAGCCTGATCGCCGGTGTGGTGCGGAGCGATATCAATCGCGGCGTCGGCTTCGATGGGGATCCCGCCTCCGCGAGTCCGCCCCGACCGGAACCGCCGCAAGCCGGCGGCCTGCACCTCTATTCCCGCGACGCAGACCGGCTCGAGGTCGCCACGCGAGTCGAATTGGGTCGCCACCTCGATCTCAAGGCCTGATCCTCCTCCAGCCCCCCTTTCGGTCCTGGATGAGATCCCACGAGCCCGGGCTGCGACGGGCCGCCCTCGGTTCTGCGATCCAACCCGGAAGAACCATCACAATTCACGCATCAGCAGCCCGCTTCTTGGGCTCCGACGGTTGAGGAGTG
>JABABZ010000225.1 GCA_014237965.1 Phycisphaerales bacterium
GTGCCTTCACGGAGTTGGACGAAGCAGTCAGGCTCGCGCCGGACGAGATCGGAATCCGTCTCCGACGCGCCTCACTCCTTCGACGAACCGGAAACGCCCGCATGGCGATCGAATCTCTGGTGGCGATACCCGAGTCCGACCGCAATCAACGCATGGTCGTCGAGGAACTGGCCGCGGGATGGCGTTCCATCCAACGGCCCGCCGCCGCCGCGGAAGTCTGGGCTTCGAGGGCCCGTTCCGTGCCGGACGACGTCCCGGCCGCGCTCATGGCGGCGGCGTGTTTCGCCGAAGCCGATCGCCCCTCCGATGCGGAAGCATGGCTTCGCATCGCCGAAGAGACTTCGCCGGGCGACGAATCCGTCGCGGCGGAACGCCGCCGGCTGGGGCTCTAGGCGACCGACCGGTCGGATCTTGAAGTCGATTCGCACTCAGCGGAGATGGCGGCCACCATCGACCGGAATCACCACGCCGGTGCAGTAGGTCGCGTCCACGATCAACGACCGAGCGAGGGACGCCGCCTCTTGCGGGGTGCCCGCACGTCCGAGCGGGACCCGCTGCAGGTAGGTCGCTCGTCGTTGTTCCGTCCAGTCCGGCGGCCACCCGACCACCCCCGGAGAGATTCCCAACACTCTGATCGGGGCGAATTCCACGGCCAGCAACCCGACCAGACCTTCGGCAGCCGCCTTCGCCGCGAGGTACGGCGTCGCGCCGGCTCGGGGCCGATGAACGGCATGCACATCACCGAAGAGAACGACCGCTGGTCCACCTGGAATCCGGGAACGCTCCAGCGCCGGACGCAGCCCCGTGAGCAGCGTCGCCGGGCCGCCGACCTGTGCGGCGCACTGTCGAGTGAAGTGATCGATGGTCGCCTCTTCAAGCGAAATCTCCTCGAAGGGCGACCCCGCGACCACCACCGCATCGAGCGAGGGCGCCTCCGTGTCGATCGCCGAGTCGAAGGCGTCGCTGAAGGTCGAGATCGTGGAGGCGTCCGTGAGATCCAGGCGATGCCCGCGCACCGATGCGGCGGCGTCGATCGACTCGAGTTCACCGACCAGCGCCTCGAGTTCTTCAACTCGACGAGAGGTGAGTTCGAGAGACCATCCGAGACCGGCGAAGACGCGAGCCACTTCGGTTCCGACCCGGCCCGTCGCGCCGATGACCGCGATCCTCGGCGTCTGGTGTGACGTGGTCATGCCGGCGACCTCCGGCCGCGATGTGGCTCAGGCATCCTGATTCTCTCCTTCGAAGTCATCGTCGCCGGTATCTTCGGCCAACGCCCGACTGCCTCGCCGCCGGCCACCTTCGTGCCAGGGGTCGAGGGGCGACTTCGGCGACGCCCTGCGCCGAGGATCGATCTTCGACCGCCGCCGCATGCGAACCAGGGCGATGAGGGGCAGGGACATCAACAGGACGACCCCCCCCAGCAGGGCCAGCAGGAGGCCCAGGCTCATCATGGCGGCATCAGGGCTGGCTTCCGGCGGTGTCATGCGGAGAGTGTAAGTCTCCAGAACCGCTCCACGGTCCCGGTTGCACCTAGAATGATCGATTCCTCCGGGCGTCTCCGCGGCCCCGATCCGATGATCGGGGGTTGGGAGATCCGTCCCGTCTCACCCGACCCGCCGCGTCCAGGACGATCCTGCCTTCCGTTCCGCCTTGCAGCACCCTCCATGGCGAAGACCAAGCTCACCACTCCGGATTCCCGACCTCCCCGACGACGTCGATTCCTCAGACGACTCGGCATCGGAGTCCTTCTGTCGATCTTCGGGCTGGTTCTGGTCCGAAATCAGATTCTCACCTCGGTGCTCCACGGGGAATTGCACCGACGGACCGGGGGCGACATCCAGATCCAGGGGGTCGACGTCACGGGCTTGAACCATGTGGAGATCGAAGAGATTCGAATCGATGCGCCGGGTTGGTCCGGACCCGCCGGCGAGGTGTTGCAGATTCGCAATCTCTCCGCCTCGATCAGATTGCTTCCGTTGCTGGTCGGCTCCATCGAGTTCGAGACCATCCAGGGCGATCTGGTCCGAGTCCGGATCGCGGAGAGAGTTGATGACCCGACGGAATTGAACGTGATGTCGCTCGAGCCGGTCGATCAGGATTCCGACGACGAAGATGATCCGGACGATCCCCGACGCACGGTGCGCGGACTCGGACTCGGCACCATCGAGATCACGAAGCTCGATCTGGAGAGCGGGATCGAACGGAACGGTGAATTCGAGGCCCGCGAGGTCTCGACCTTCAATGCATCGCTTGATCCTCCGACGGGAAGCGACTCTCGAATGGCCTTCACCCTCGCCGCGATCGAATCGGGTCGAACGACCGCGATCGCCAAGGGTCACCTCGACGAGGAAACCGGTGCGGTCGAGTTTCGGATCGACGATGTCGACGTGGCGGTCGGCACGAACCTCGCGCTCTCCGCGACCGCTCGAGCGTTCGTCTCGGAACTCGACCTCGGCGGCGTCCTGAAGACCGCGACGGTCAACTGGAAACCCGGTCAGGACCCGGAGGCGAATCTGGAAGTCGCGAACCTGGCGATCACGCTTCCAGCCGGAGTCGATCTGGAGTCGGAGTGGGTTCGATTCCAGGACGGACACATCCTCGAGGAACATCCTCCTCTTCCGAGGATCGAACTCGAATCCGGACGGATCACCCTCATCGGACAGGATCTCCTCGTGACCGGCGAGCGGGGAAGGATCATCTCCAGTTCCGGTGACCAGGCGGTGGTTCCGGTCGAAGTCAGTGCCGAGATCCGGGTTCGTCTCGAATCGACCCCGACGGAGATCGAGGACGAGGATCTCGCGGCCTGGGGAATGCGTCTGGTTCGAGAGGCGCCGTTTCAGATCGACCTGGAACTCAAGGACTTCGAGTCGCCGAAGGACTCGCCCGCGACCATCGTCGATCTGCCCAGACCCGTGGCGAAGGCGCTCTCCATGCTCACGGCGCGACAATGGAACCTCACGGCCAGAGCACAAGTCGTTCGCGGGTCGATGGACGCCGATTCGCCGATCGAAGCCGATGCTCCGATCTTCGCCAGTGCGGAACTGTGGCTGACGGATGGCGAAGGCATGTACGAGAAGTTCGGCTATCCCCTCAAGAACGTGGACGCTCGATTGACCGTCGAGGATGAGACGATCGAGATCGAATTCCTCAGTGGCATCGGCCCATCGGGAGATCGACTCGGCCTCACCGGCGTGATCGAAGGGACCGGGGACGACGCCGCGGTCGATCTCCAGCTTCGATCGGAACGTATCGCGCTGGACGATCATCTGCTCTCGGCCCTGCCCGAGTCGACGGAACGAGGTGTGCGATCGCTCTTCGACCGGACGGCATACGATCGCCTGAAGAGCGCCGGCCTGCTGGCCGACGACACCGCCGTCGACGCGGCCCGGGGACGTCTCGCTGAACTGATGGCGACTCGAACCGAGGCCCAGGCTTCCGGCGATCGCGCCGAGATGAGCCGCTTGGAGCCGGCGATCGCCCGCTGCAACGCCCTGATCGCGTCCGGTCCCTTCGAACTCGGCGGGTTCGGCGCCATCGACCTTCGCGTCCATCGTCCGCGAGGCGTGGGAATTCCCGTGGCGGTGGAAGGAGAGATCGAACTCGACAAGGTGGGCGGGATCTTCTCCCGCTTCCCGTATCCCATGATCGTCAACGAGGGAACCATCATCCTCGAAGATCTCGCGGTGATCCTCGAATCCCCCGGCTTCAAGGTCACCACCTCCGCCGGTGGCGAAGGACGGATCACCGGCAGGGTCGATCTCCCTCGGGATGGGCGAGGAAGTCGGGACGTCTTCCCCGAACTTGAAATCACCATCGCCAACGACCGTCTGAACCCGACGCTGCTCGCCGCGGTGCCGCCGGGGTCGGACGACGGCCGGACGCCGGCCGAGATCCCAGGCTGGCCGGGCGAG
>JABABZ010000226.1 GCA_014237965.1 Phycisphaerales bacterium
CAGGACCGAGGCCAGCGCCGAGGCCAGGCACGCGGACAGGACCGAGGCCAGCGCCGAGGCCAGGCACGCGGTCAGGGACAGCGATCCATGGACCGACCATCCGCCGGGCGGGCTTCAAACAAGTCCGACCGGGGAGACCGGGACCGCCGCCGAGGGCCGAATCCTCGGGACTGAATTCTGGAAGGACTGCATCTCCTCCAATCGACGACCCCGATCCTGATACTGGAATCGGGGTCGTCGAGTCCCCGGACCGTTCGTTCGAGCAAGAAATCATGGTTTCCCGAACCTGAGCCCCTTTTTTCAGCGTGGTGATTCCAGTAGACTTCTCGATCTGGACCGCTGGTGACAGGTGAACCCTGGCGCCACATGGGGCACGACTTCGCGGCTTTACGCGTGCTCCCGTCCACTCCGGCCGCGGACTCGGACCGTCAACCACGACGCTCCGGACCGCGCCACGTCGCTCGGGATGGTCCCGATCGACGGCGTCTGGTTCCGATGCTGCGTCCACGAACTGGTGGCGTGGTCCGTCCCCTCTCCACTTGATCGACAATACGACTCTTCCCTGTTCCGCAGACATCATGTTCCGCAGGCATTCCGTCCGATGATCTCGGTGGGATGCAAGGAAGCGCTTCCCCGGATGACTCGACCGAAGTTCGGACTCGAATCTCCGACCACTGGCCCGTGGTGTAAAGGTAGCACTCTTGGTTTTGATCCAAGCAGTCCTAGTTCAAATCTAGGCGGGCCAGCTTCCTTCCTTGCCTGCGGTGTCGGACTTCTCAAGACCCGATTCCTCAGAAACCTCTATGAACCAACCGACCGCACAATCTCCCGACGCCGATAGCCGCGTCGTCGACGCCGTGATCCTTGGCGCAGGCAAGGGAACACGGATGCAGAGCGACCTGCCCAAGGTGATGCATCAGGTCGGGGACCGTCCGATGCTTCATTGGGTGGTGGATGCATGTCGTGCCGCCGGCGCCAGCCGCATCGTGGTGGTGGTGGGATTCAAGGGGGAACTGGTTCGAGCGAGCCTCGCGGGAGCGAGCGACATCGAATTCGTCGAGCAGACCGAGCAACTGGGCACCGGACATGCGGTGGATCAGGCGAGACCCGCCTTCGCGTCGACGCCGGATCACGACGTCTTCGTGCTTTGCGGCGACGGGCCGCTCATCCGGCCGGAGACGCTCGACACCCTGCTGGAGACGCATCGATCCGCCGGCGCCGACGCCACCCTGGCGACCGCGGTCATCGAGGATGCCACCGGATACGGGCGAATCGTCCGCGATGCCGAAGGCGGCTTCTCCAGAATCGTCGAGCAGAAGGACGCCTCGCCCGAGCAACTCGACATCCGCGAGGTGAATCCCTCCTACTACTGCTTCCGATCCGGCCCGCTCTTCGAACGGCTCTCACGAACCAGCAACGACAATGCCAACGGTGAGTACTACATCACCGACGTCTTCGGTCTGACCCGCGAGGACGACGCCACCGTGGCGGTGGTCGACGCGGTTCCTGCGGGCGACGTTCTGAGCATCAACGATCCGGAACAACTGGCCACCGTCGACGAAATCATCCGAACCCGACACGACCTCACCTCTGCGGAGAAGAGCTCATGACCGCGAGTGATCGCGAACACCTGAAGATCTTCGCTGGACGCGCCGGCGGCGAACTGGCCGCCTCGATGTGCGACCACCTCGAACTTCCGATGGGAAAGAGCACCTCGTCGGTGTTTCCCGACGGCGAGGTGTTCGTGAAACTGGACGAAGACGTTCGAGGTCGGGACTGTTTCGTCGTCCAGTCGACCTGCCAACCGGTCAACGACCATCTTCTGGAGTTGTTGATCTACATCGACTGCCTGCGCCGCGCCTCCGCGAAGAGGATCACCGCGGTGATCCCCTATCTCGGATACGCCCGACAGGATCGCAAGGACGAGGGTCGTGTGCCGATCACCGCGAAACTCGTGGCGAACCTGATCACCGCCGCCGGAGCCGACCGGGTCCTCTGCATGGATCTCCACGCCGCACAGATCCAGGGTTTCTTCGACATTCCGGTGGACCATCTGAGCGCCGCCCCCGTCTTCGTCGAACACTTCCTGGAATCCCGTGAAGCGTTGAAGGAGATCGTGGTCGTCTCTCCCGACGTCGGCAACGTCAAGGTCGCCAACATGTACGCCAACGTTCTGGGTTGCGACATGGCCATCGTCGACAAGCGAAGGCAGTCCGGAACCGAAGTGTCGGTCAAGAATCTCATCGGCGACGTCGAAGGACGCACCGTCCTGATGTTCGACGACATGATCTCGACCGCCGGCACCGTCTGCGAAGCGGCCCGCCTGGTCGTCGAGAACGGCGCGAGCGACGTCGTCGTGTCGGCGACCCACCCGGTACTGGTCGGAATGGCGATGGAACGGATCGCCGACAGTCCCATCTCCCGGATCAATGTCTGCAACACGATCCCCAGCGGAGACCGACTCGGCCCGATCGAAGGAAAAGTCACCGTTCTCAGCGTCGCCAAACTGCTTGGCGAAGCCGTTCACCGAATCCACCACGACCAATCCGTGTCCGCGATGTTCCGGACGGGCGTGGGAACCAAGCGTTAGGTCCACATATTCCGTCAGCGCGGCCATTCCGCCGCACCGACGATTCTAATTCGACAGGAGATTTCATCATGGCTCACGAAACACCCACCCTCGTTGCATCAAAGCGGGAACGCCTCGGCACTCGATACGCCCAACGCCTCCGCAAGTCCGGGCAGTTGCCCGCGGTCATCTACGGCCACGGCGCGGCTCCCATATCGGTCAGCGTCGACGAGAAGAAGGCACTCGCCCATCTTCACCACGGGCAGCACGTCTTCAACCTCGAGATCGAGGGCGAAGGAACGGAGACCTGCCTGGTCAAGGATCTTCAGTTCGGCTTCCTCGGCGACAACGTGATTCATGTCGACCTCACGCGAGTCAACCTCGACGAGCGAGTGAAGATTCTGGTTCACCTCGACCTTCATGGCGAGTTGAAGTCCGCCGGCGAGGCCGGCGCCATCATGGTTCACGACCACGCGGAAATCGAAGTGGAATGTGCGGTTCGCGACATTCCCGAGTCGATCCGCGTCGATCTCGGAGCCTACGAGTCATCGATCAACGTGGGCGAACTGGACCTCCCCGATGGAATGGTGGCCATCACCCCCGAAGACACCAACATCGTGCATATCCAGATCGTCGCGGAAGAAGAGGAGCCTGAAGAAGCGGCCTCCACCG
The DNA here is from genome assembly GCA_014237965.1 of Phycisphaerales bacterium. Classification (GTDB taxonomy): domain Bacteria; phylum Planctomycetota; class Phycisphaerae; order Phycisphaerales; family SM1A02; genus UBA12014. The sequence goes on from JABABZ010000226.1 coordinate 3,242, forward strand.
ACGAGGTTGCGGACGAGGAGAGTGATGACGGCGGTGGCGATGATGATGCCGCCAAGTCCGAAGACTGATCAGACCCCCGAAGCGTCGGCCCGCTCCTCGAGCGGGACCGACGCGGATCACAGAAAGGCGTTCAGGAAATGAAGCTCGTCGTTGGATTGGGAAATCCCGGACCTGAGTACGACCGGACTCGACACAACGTCGGGTTCGAGGTCGTCGACCGGCTTGCCCGACGACATGCCGACCCTGGCGCCGGAAGCGCTCGCAACAGATTCACCGGCCTGATGGTCGAAGCGACGATCGGCGAAGAGAAGGTCCTCCTGCTCAAGCCGCTCACCTACATGAACGTCTCGGGAAAGTCCGTGGCGGAAGCGATGCGTTTCTACAAGATGTCGCCGACGGATGATCTCCTGATCATCGTGGATGACACCGCGATCCCCTGCGGATCGATCCGACTCAAGCCGGGCGGTGGAGCCGGAGGGCACAACGGCCTTTCGGACGTGACGAAGATGCTCGGAACCGATGTCTGGCCGAGACTGCGGATCGGAATCGACAAACCGGGCCAGTTTTGGTGTTCCTATAATATGCCATAGCTGTACAGAATACTTCTACTTCTAATCCATACTTCTTAGCTAGTTCGAGGGAGCTCATAGCTTCCTCATAATCTTCA
>JABABZ010000227.1 GCA_014237965.1 Phycisphaerales bacterium
CCACTCCTCACCATCTTGCCGTCACCGGCAGTCGCATCGGCGGCGTAGAGCCGTTGAAGCTCTTCGGTCCGCGCGGCAGTCTCGACCTCCCAGTTCTCCGGTGCGATCGCCGCATAGCGACGCCACGAGTCGAAGATCGACTCTCCCGCGAGCGCTTCGGCCCATCGACGAAGAAGAGGCTCATCCACACCCGATCGCACGGCGACCTCGGCCAGTTCCGCGTCAAACGCCTGCAGCTCGAGGTCACTGACGATCACCAGTCGATCGAGATGCGGGAAACTCGTCGGCCGCTCGAACCGGATCCGGGAGGTTCCGGGTGGAACATCCACCGCCGTCTTCACCCACATCATCGCTTCGACTTCGAAGGAGCCCGTCTTCTCTCCGCAGAAGCCTTCGGCAAGAACATCCTCGCCGACCATGATCCGCAGAGGTCGGGATTCACCGGATGCGAACCGGGCCATGATGTGCCAACGCCCGCCCTCTTCGGCCGGCACGTCGTACTCGACGAACTGCCGATCGCTGGTGGCGACGGTGTGGATGATGCCGATGCCGGAGCCGTAGTTGTCGAAATTCACTCCAAGGTTGGAGTCGGCGAAATCTTCGGCCTCGAAGACTCTTGGTGTCCGCTCGAGTTCGCTGGCGAGCAGCATTGCATCCGCAGTGCGATTCGACCACGCGTCGCCGAGCCGGCGACTGCCTTCGGCGTTCGCCGCGGCGATCGCGGCCTCGTTCTTCTCTCTGGCTTCGACATGCACCTTCGAAGCCGCGATCTCCGCGATCGGCGCCAAGGGTCGTTCCCGCACCCTGGCCACGGTGTTCAAGTTCTCCATCGTCCGCGTCGAGATCAGAATCCCCGCCATGGCGTAGTAGTCGGCATGGAGGATCGGGTCGAATTTGTGGTCGTGGCAGCGAGCGCAACCGACGGTCTGCGCGAGAAACGCCTTGGTCAGCACGTCGACCTGTTCATCGACGATGTCGACGAGCATCTTTTCCTTGTCCGGCTCTGCAAGCACCTTCGGGCCGAGGGAAAGAAAGCCCGTGGCGATGAGATTGTCGATCGCCGCCTCGCGATCGTCCGGCTCCGGGAGCAGGTCGCCGGCGATCTGCATCCGCGCGAATTCGTCATATGGAAGGTCGTCGTTGAATGCTCGTACCACCCAGTCGCGATACCGCCAGGCATTGCCGAACGCGGTGTTCTCGTCAAGCCCGTTCGAGTCGGCATATCTCGCCACGTCGAGCCAATGTCGCCCCCAACGCTCTCCGTAGTGAGGCGACTCGAGCAATCGATCGATCAATCGGTCCCAGGCAGCGGGTCGATCGTCCGCCAGGAAGATCTTCATTTCCTCGGGAGACGGCGGAAGACCGATGAGATCGAAATACGCGCGCCGAGCCAGGGTTCGTCGATCGGCTTCCGGCGCCGGCTCGATCTCCGCATCTTCCAACTTCGCCAGAATGAACCGATCGACGTCGTTCCGGCACCAGTCGGAATCCTCGACGCTCGGCGGCACGACGTTCGTCATCGGGACGTAGGCCCAATGCTCTCGTCCCTTGCCGGTGGGATCCCGCCAGGGATCAAGCGGTGTTTCGATCGGCTCGGCGAGTTCCCGATCCCTCGGGTCGGGAGCACCGATCTCGATCCACTTTCGAATGTCCGCGACCTGTTGATCGGAGAGGCGACCCCTCGGCGGCATGGCGAATTCCTTGTTCGCGTAACTGACCGCCTGGAAGAGGGAGCTGCCCTCTGGATCACCCGGAATGATGGCGACTCCGGATTCGCCACCGGCCAACATTCCCGCGGCATGCGAGAGATCGAATTCCCCCTTCAAAGATCCGGGATCTTCTCCGTGACACTCGAGACAGTGTTCCAGCAGGATCGGCCGGATCTTCCGTTCGAAGAACTCGATGCCGGCTGCATCGACCTGGGCCGGAACCGAATCATCGTCGGCCTCCGTCGTCGAGACACCCCCGGAAATCGACACCACGCCTCCGGTACCGATCACGACCGCCAACAACAGGAGTCCGGCACTCGCTCTGATCGGCATGTCGTCTGATCGCTGCATGACACGGTCCCGTGGGCTCGACTGGGGTGACTCCCTCTACTATATGGCACGAAGGGCCGAATTCGGACCCCTCTTCGTCGGGATCGGTTCCTGAAGACTCGAGTTTCCGGCCCTTCCCACCCCCTCCTCGGCGACCCTCCCCCCGTGATGCCCTCCCCGAATTCAGATTCCCCCGAGTTCTCGAAGGGCCGTCGAACGGACGTGCCTCGCTCCGCCCGTCCATGGAGCGGCTTCGATTTCATCGGAGATCTTCACGGACACGCGGGCAAGCTTGATGATCTTCTCGAGCAACTCGGTTACGAATGGATCGACGGCATTCCCCGGCACCGGGATCGAACCGCGATCTTCCTCGGCGATTACGTCGATCGTGGCCCGGAGATTCGACGCACGCTTGAGACCGTTCGGGGCATGGTGGATCGAGGCGATGCCGTCGCCCTGATGGGAAACCACGAGTACAACGCGATCGCCTGGTTCACCCCTCGTCCGGATCGGCCGGAAGAACCATGTCGACGTCATACGCCGATTCGAAGGCAGCTCATCGAACCAACGCTCTTGTCACTGGGAGAGGACACCGCGGAGTGGATCGACTGGATGCGAGGGCTTCCTCTCTGGTTCGAAGCCAATGGAGCTCGCGCCGTTCACGCCACCTGGGACCAACCATCGATCGATTTTCTCGATCACATGCTCACCGAAACGGATGGCGTCCTGACCGAGCCGCTGATGCAGGCGACCTGCGAGCCTCGTTCGCCCGCATTCAAGGCCATCGAGCAGGTCTTGAAAGGCCGCGAGATACCTCTGCCCGACGGGCTCGTCCTCACGGATCCCGAGGGTTCACCGCGTCACCACATCCGGGCAAGGTGGTTCGATTCTCCGCACGGAAAGACCTACCGCGAGCATGCCCTCACCAGTGACGACTCGTTTCCGGACGTCGCCATCGCGCCGGATGCCATCAATCCCGACTCGCCGCAATACGGGCCGCATGAACCTCCGGTCTTCGTCGGGCACTACTGGATGCAGGGATCGAAGCCCACGCGTCTGACGTCGAATGTGGCGTGCCTTGACTGGTCGGTGGCCCGAGGTGGGCCTCTGGTGGCCTACCGCTTCGACGGCGAAACAGAAGTCGACGATGCCCGGTTCGTCGCCGTCTGATCAGCCGATCCGAAGAGTCATCGACCGATTTTCGAGATTTCCGGACCCGACGATTCAGTCGTTGCAATCGGTACCCGATGCAACAGGAGACCTGCGAAGAACGCATGGCTTCCGGATTCTCGACCAAGGCCACCCATGGAAATCACCCTGTTCATGATCAACGGCGAGATCGTCACCGAAGTCACGCAGGTCGAGTACGCCGGATCTCGGCTCACCGCCGCCTGAGAGGGAGATGGAATTCATGAGTAGCACGCTTCAGACCGTCCTTCTTCTCGCCGCCGTCATCGGCGGTCTCAGTGGCTGGGCCGCGATCGCCGCCTGGTGGTATCGCGAACGGACGAAGACCGTCCGCGCCATCAAGGAACTGCGACGGACGAACGCCCGACTCCAGAAGGCCGTGGTGTTCACGCTGGACAAGTGGCGGGACCAGGTCGAACACAATCAGCTCTTTCTGGCCATCGAGCAGGAATATGCCGAACGACTCGCTCGGGAAGCGGGCGTCTCCCCTCAATCCGTCAAGTCCACCATGAGGGCTTCGGTCGAGCAGGCCGCCAGGCACGGTGATCCGCTCAAGACCGATCCCGAGAATGCGTCGCGAGTGCGCCACCAGATCGCGGCGATCGAAGACGTCGAACGATTCGTCGAGACCGGCGAAGGAACGCTCGCCGAATTCGAGATCAGCGACGCTTTTCGCAACG
>JABABZ010000228.1 GCA_014237965.1 Phycisphaerales bacterium
AGAGTGGCGAGCCCGGCGGCGGTCATGGATCCACGCGGTGGATCGGCCGGATCGCGGTATCCGAAGCCGCCGTCACGGCCTTGACGGGCGAGGAATCGACGCCGGACGATGTCGGCAAGCCGCCGCGGGATGGCGATTCCTCGGGCAGAGGCGTCGGCGAGGGCCTGCATCGAAAACTGGGTCAGTGATTGATCGACGAATCGAACCCGCGGGTTTGGTCCGTAGTCCCAGCCTCCACCCTCGATCGAGAAACGTTCGAGCAGCCGCGTGGTCGCGGACTCCGCCATCGGAAGGAAGGCGTCGTTGAGGCGTGTCCAGACCATCAGCCGGGCGGCGATGGCATAGGTGCCAGTCGCATGATTCCGGCGGAGCCAGTCGACGGCGGTGGTGATTCGAGGGGTCTGGACCGGCATTCCAGCTTCGAGCAGGGCGAGGACCGCGATCGCCGTGCGACCGGTCGGCTGGGCCGATTGATCCGAAGGTGGCCTGGCCGGCTCCCATTGGCGTGACGCATGGTGTCTCAGCAGGATGGCTTCGGTCAAAGCGGAGGTCATCCGCTCGACCGGCTCCCGGCGAATCTCCGGGGCCTCCTGCGGGCCAGGCGTCCCGGTTCGTTGGGTTGGGAGAAGTGGGGTGGCGGCGTCGATCTCCGGGCAGCCATGGATTGAGCCCCAGATCAGGAGGCAGAACCAGACGCAGATCCAGCGACAGGCACGGCCGGAGCTCCGGTCGCACCGCCCGTCTGTCCTTGAGTCAGGCCTCCCGATCCGAGTGCATGGATCCCTGGGGTCGCTCGGGCGGTGTCTTGATCTGACCCAGGTGAAGCACGAGATCACAGGCGAGCTCATTACGCTGTTCATGGCACGATTCGCGAGGCCCCGAATGGAGGGTAGCACTCGCCTCCGCAGATTCGTGGAGGCCGGCGGTTCCTCGGTGCAGGCAGGAAACGACCATGAATCGAACGGTCCCGGTTGAGCCTGAGGGTCAGCCCGCGTACCTTCTCCGGATGCCCATTCTCGTCATTCAGCATTCCAATACCGGTACCGCCGCCATCATCGGCGATGCGGTCGTTCGCCATGGCCTCCGATGCCGCACCATCCGGCTCGCCGCAGGGGACTCGCTTCCAATCGATCTCGACGGGATCGACGGGATCATTTCGATGGGGAGCTCGGACTCGGCGACGGACGACGGCCTTCCTTGGATCGCTCAGGAGCTGGCCTTGCTCGAGGCTGCCTGCGTGGCGCAACTTCCCGTGCTGGGTGTCTGTCTCGGCGCCCAACTGCTCGCGCGAGCGCTGGGTGGGCGCGTCTCAAGGATGTCCGGCCGGCCCAGCGTCGGTCTTTGCCGCGTCGACCTCACGACCGCCGGTCGAGATGATCCGCTCTTCCGGGGGCTTCCGTGGTACGGGAGCTGGCCGAGCTGGCATGCCGACGAAATCTCGGAGCTTCCCCCCGATGCGCGGCTCCTCGCCAAGAGCGAGGAATGCGGCGTGGAGGCGTTCGCTCATGGGATGTTCGCCTACGGCGTCCAGTTCCACCCCGAATGGACGGCGGATCGAGTGGCGGAGCTCTGCGACGATCCGGCGGACCATCTCGCAGGGTCGGACTTCGATTACGCAGCGGTCAAGGCCGCGGCTCGGGATGAAGCCGACTCGATCGAGCGGATGGCGCGTCGGTTCGCGGAGAACGTCGCGTCCTATCTCATGCCGGTCGAGCGGGTGAACGCAGGCATATCCAAGGACATTCACCACTAGTGGCGCCCGGTGGCGTTTTCGTCTGGAGTCGTCGATCCTCGACGCTTCGGGCGGACTCCAGATTCCGAAGAATGGATCGATCGCCATGATCGGACGACAAATCGGCCACGCTTGGACCGTCGCGAGATTCGGGTTTCTTCCCCGAGTCTTTGCTCTCTCGGTGGTCTTTGCATCGTTTCCCGCGTTTGCGCAGGAGTCGACACCTCCGGCGGCCGGAGAATCGAAGGCGACCACGGATGCGGTCGCATCTCCGTCGCTTGACGAGCAAATCGCCAACACGGCCTCCGCGCTGGCGTTGGCGCAGGGCGAGCCCTCTCCGGATGCCGCCCAGATCAAGCAGCTCCAAGACCGGATGCTGGACCTCACCGAGACGCGATCGGCCAGAAATCGAATCGAACAATTCGATCGTGAGATCGCGGCGGCCGATGACCGTCGCGAGAAGTTGAGAACTCGGCTCGCGGCGATTCCCGAGTCCGACGATGCCCCGGAGATTCCGAAAGATCTGGACTCGGCCGAACTTCGGGAGGGGTTTGAGGCCGCGGAGGCGCAGGCGAAGAAGGTGGGGGCCAAGCTTGCCAGCGTCGAGGAACAGCTCGCCCGACGGCAGGCGAGGCGGGGCGAGATGCGAGACGAATCCGCCGAGATCGGGGGCCGGCTCGCTCAGCTTCAGTCCGACGATATCGAGGATGATGAGGCGATTCAGGGTCGAATCATCGCCAAGTACATCGCGCAGTTGGCGGCGATCGACCGGGAACGAAAATGCTACGACCTGACCGACGATGTCCTTCGTCTCGAGCAGCGGGTGTGGATCAGGCATCGAGAGACAGACGATCTCGCATTGAAGGCGTGGCAGGCGATGGTCGCCGAAGAGGAGATGAAGGCCGCCGAGAATCGGCAGAAGGAAGCGGGCGAGGTCGCGGCCGCCCAGAACTCGGACATTGCTCGGGCCGCCGCGCGAGAGAACGAGGTGTTCGCCGCCCGTCTTTCGCAGCTGGTCGGGCAGCGTGAGTCGCTCTTGGCGGAGCTGGCGAGCCAGGAGGTCCTCCTCCGTCGGGTGAATCGACGAGTCGATATCGACGGAATGAAGTTCAAGGGCTTGGTCACCCCTGAGGTCGCTCGCATCCTTCGGGAGCGAGAAGCCGAATTTCCCGATGACTCGGTGATCGCTGCTCGTCTCTCCGCCCTGAACCAGTTGAGGCCGACGCTCGATCTTGAACGGGCGTTGCTTCAAGATGGGCTCGATGCTCTGGCGGATCTGCGCGGCTCGGCCGCAAGAACGGTGAGGCGGGCGGGGCTGGTCGGCAACGAGGCGGAGACGGTCACTCAGGCGATGATCTCGATCTACGAGGATCGACTGGATCTCTACGGCCATTCGCTTCTCAAGGCGCTCAACGAGCACATCGAGATCGTGGTCGCGATCATCGCGGTCGACGAGGCGGTGATCGAGGGAATCGTTCGATATCGGGAGCTCGTCCTTCGCGAGACGTTGTGGATTCGTGATGCGCGTGTTTTCCAGGAGGGCCACCTTTCGCATACCTCGGAGGAATTGAAGCGGTTGTTACGGCCTTCAGACTGGGCCGGTGCGATGGAGACCGTCTACGCGAAGGTGATTCTCCGGGCTCCACAATTGCTCTTCGCCATCGGCCCGCTGCTTCTTCTCCTGCTGTTCCGGCATCGCATCGCCTCGAGAATCGCGCTCGCCGGTGTCCGGGTGGCACGGCCATCGACGGATCGATTCAAGGAAACGCTGGTCTGTGGGGGTCTGGCGGTCTTCGCGGGGCTGGCGATGGCGGCGCCGTTCTGGGTCATGGGTCACGCGATCAGGGACGTCGGCGTCGCAAGCTCCTTCAACGGCTCGCTCGGGGCCGCGATCGGCATGTTGGGGTGGTTCATGCTCTGGATCGCGACGGTCTGGTCGATCACTCGTCCCGGTGGTCTGGGTGAACGGCACTTCCATTGGCATCCAACGACGATTCGATCGGTTCGTGCGGCCTTGATCATGCTCTGGATCGCGTTGCCGTTTGGTGTGCTCGACCGGCTCTGTGACTCTTCGCATCTCGATCTTCCGAATGCGGGTCGCGTGTTCTACGTCTTTCTGCCGATCTGCCTCTCC
>JABABZ010000229.1 GCA_014237965.1 Phycisphaerales bacterium
TGTCGGTGCCGACCAGCGAGTCGGGGAACAGCGTGCCATCACGCTCCCAGATCACCTTGGCGAGGTATTCGAGATTCACCTGATGCACGATTCCGGTCGCGGGAGGCACCACGCGAAAGTTGTCGAAGCCCTGCTGACCCCACTTCAGGAATTCGTATCGCTCGCCATTCCGCTCGAATTCCTTCTCGGCGTTGATCGTGAGCGCCACGCCGGAGTTGAACTCGTCGACTTGGACCGAGTGATCGATGACGAGATCACACGGGACCAGGGGGTTGACCTTGCTGGGATCACCGCCGAGTGACTTCATCGCATCACGCATCGCCGCGAGATCGACCACGCACGGCACGCCCGTGAAGTCCTGCAACACCACCCGCCCCGGCGTGAAGGCGATCTCGGTCTCACCCACATTCGTCGCGTCGTACGTGGCCAACGCCTTCACATGATCTTCAGTCACCACTCTTCCGTCGCAGTTCCTGAGGCAGCTTTCCAGCAGGACCTTGATCGAGAGCGGGAGTCGATCGATATCGCCGAGAGAAGCGAGCGCATCAAGTCGGTAGATGGTGCGATCACCCTCGTCGGTCGACAGGGAGGCTCGGGCGGAAAACGGATCGTGCGGGGACATGCTGGCTCCGATTGGGCAGGCAACGGGGCGTTCAAGCCTTCCGCGTGCCTGCGAAGAGTGTTCGAGCCGACCATTCTAGCGACCGCCCCGTGCGACTCCGAAGCACCCCCGTGCGATCCTCGATGGAATGCCCCTCACGAGCCGGACGCGGCTGGACACCCGTCCATCACGATCGACTCAGCGCTTCCTCATCCGAATCTCCAGGTTCGGCCCGGAGACCACGGAGCCGGGCGGAACCGAGGAGGTCACGAAGACACTTCCATTCACCACCGAGCCTCGGCCGATGACCGTGCCCTCCCCGAGAATGGTTGCTCCGGCGTAGATCGTCACATCGTCTTCGATGGTCGGGTGCCGCCGGTATCCACGGCGAATCCGTCCCGCCTCATCGACCTCGAGTCGCTTCGCGCCGAGGGTGACCCCCTGATACAGGCGGCAGCCATCGCCGATTCGCGTGGTCTCGCCGATCACCACGCCGGTTCCATGATCGATGAACATCCGACGGCCGATCTCCGCACCCGGGTGGATGTCGATGCCGGTGGCGGCATGGGAGAGTTCCGCCATCATCCTGGGTATCAGCGGAACTCCACGGAGTTGGAGTTCGTGGGCGAAACGATGAACGACCAGCGCAGATACACCCGGGCAGCAGAGAATGGCTTCATCGAGATGCCGCATCGCCGGATCACCTTCAAACGCCGCCGCAGCATCCTGGGCCAGCAGGGCCCGCACCGCCGGAATCCGCTCGAGGAACCCGGCCAACGCCTCTGACGCGCGACGGTTCGCCTCGGATGCCTGACATCCATGACTGCCGATCGGATCGTAGGCGAACGCGGATTCGAACTGCCCTTGGAGCATCACCGCCAACTCGTCCAGCAGTCGGCCGACGTGCTGTTTCAGGCCTGACGGATCGACCACCCGAGGACCGAAGAACCCGGGGAACGCCAACCATCGAAGCCGTTCGACGATCGCTCCGACGATGGTCGCATCCGGCATCGGCGAATCCGCGGTTCGATGAGACGCGGCGTTGGCCACGACCGACTCGAGGATCGCGGCTTTCCAGCCCCGGATCCCGGTCTCGCCGGCCATGCTCTCTGGGTTCTCGGGAAGGTCAGACATGCGAAGCATCGTAAGCCTGATCGGGCGTCGAGGTGACCGCGGCCGAACAGTGACGAAGTCAGAAGACAAGAACGACGGCGGCCCGTGAAGGACCGCCGTCGAATATTCACATCATTGATCGTCACGCTCGTTCGAGGCGACGTCTCGGTCGATCGGCTCAGCCGACGCCACCGCCACCGCGGCCACCCTGGCCGCCACGTCCGCCGCCTTGACCACCGCGGCCACCTCGGCCGCCTTCTCCGCCTCGACCGCCTCGGCCACCCTGGCCGCCCTGGCCGCCGCGGCCGCCGCGGAATTCTTCGATCATGGACTGACGCTCCTCGTCGGAGAGTTCGCCATCACCGTCCTTGTCGAACCGCTTCATGAACTCGGCCCGTTGTCCTTCACTCGCGCCTCCGCCCCAGCCGCCGCCGCCGCCACCGCGGCCGCCACGCTGCGTGGGCAAGGCCTCCTGCTGCTCGGGAGTCAGTAGAGCGCTGAGTTGCTCGACGTATCGCTCGTCGATGCGGTTTCGATCGTCCATGCCTTCACGGTACGGATCTTCTTCATCTCCACCGCCGCCACGATTCCGACCGCCGCCCCACGGCATGCCGCCGGAGAAGTCGCCGGACATGACGGAGACCATCCGCGTTCCCTGGCTGACCTCATCGTCACCCTCGCTCTTGCGAAGGATGCCCACCAGGAGAAGGTTCTTGGCGGAGAGTTCGGCCATGAAAGAGCCGTCAAGCGTCATGATCGCCTCGAGCACGTCAGGATCGAGATCTTCGATCTCCATCGCAGCGGCGAAGGATCGCTGGCCGAAGGTCGGCCGATAGATCCGATCGTAGGCTTCCTCGAGGAAGGCCCGGTTCAGGGCTTCCTTCTCCATCTCGTCCTCGATCACATCGGCGAACTGCACGCGGAAGTTGTCGTTGACGTTTCGAACGCCTTCCCGGTACTGAACCTGCTGCTTGAGGATCCGCTCGGCGTCATCGACCGAACCTTCCTGCATCGCCTTGAAGAGACGAGGCGCGCTGCTCAGGAGATAGGCGTCTCTGGCGACCAGTGCCGAATGGAGTTGGAATTCGTACTCGTCGAGCATCGGCTCGACGGCGGCGTAGGCGGACTCGGAAAGACCGACATCGTCGAGCACCGCGAACAAGTTCACTTCCTCGCCGGAGAGACGGCCGCGGGGAAGCGACTTCTCTCGAACCAGGAAACGATCAAAGGCGGGCCAGAGCACGAGCTGGTCGTCGGAGAGCTGGATCTCGACGTTGCCCACGAACTCGGTCTTGAGGAGCTGTCGTTGCGCCACCCATTCCTGAAGAATGTCGAGCATCTCGCCCATCACGCCGCGAGCCTCGTCCATGGCGCCACTCTCCATGGCGTCCTGCATCATGTCCTGCTGGACGTTCTGCATTCGCTCGCGGAAGAAGGCTCGACGTTCCTCACTCGACATCTCCTGCCCACCATTGGCGGCCTGGATCTCTTCCATCTCCTCGCGGATGCTGCCCATGGTCTCCTGCATCCGCTCTCGCATGTCACCCATCGCACCGCCGCCCATGAAGGACTGCATCATGGAACGCCCCAGATCGGTGAGATCGGCCTGAACGGCTTCGCTGCCACCGCCGAAGGTGTCGTCGTAGTCCTCGATCAGGCTTTCGATGATCGCTCGCTGGCCGTCGTCCAGTTGAAGCTGTTCGACGAAGAGCGGGACATCGCGGCGTGAGAAATCCGGCTCGAGGAGCTCGCGGATGTCCCGCATTCCTCCCATGCCACCTCGACCGCCTTGGCCGCCTCGGCCTCCTCGGCCGCCGTCCTGCTGAGCGGACGCGGTATTGGAAAATGTGCCTGTTTCGAAGATGGTGTCGAGCCCGACATCACCCGCGAAGACGGCGGTACCACCAATCACGGCAGCGGCGAAGGAACGGTATCTGAGGCTGATCATGCTTGTAAACCTTTTATTTGCAGGGTTTTACGGCCATAGCGCCGACTATTATCGCGCGGTCGGGTCAGATTTGAACGCCTGACCCCATGCATTGTTGCCAATTCGGTCGAATTTGGGGTCATCAGAATCCGCGGCGACCC
>JABABZ010000022.1 GCA_014237965.1 Phycisphaerales bacterium
ATCCAAGGCTCCGGCATCCAAGGCTCCGGCATCCAAGGCTCCGGCATCCAAGGCATCGGCATCCAAGGCATCGGCATCCAAGGCATCGAAGGCGCCCAGCAAGAAATCCGCGGCCGTCGTCACCGAGTCCAAGTCGGACGCCGTGGCGGTTCCGGACGGGGCCGAGCGAATCGGCACCTACCACTCTGCAGTCAAGTGGCTTCTCGAATTGACGGACGTCGAGCGGCAGCGCGTCGTCCGGTACGACGAGAACGGCGACTTCAAGCTCGATCGGATGCGGGCGCTGCTGGCGGCGCTGGGAGATCCTCAGGATCAATTCCGGGCGGTTCACGTCGCGGGCACCAACGGCAAGGGTTCGACCATCGCGATGATGAGCGCCATGCTCCGCAAGTGCGGCTACGGCGTGGGCGAGTTCTCGAGTCCGCATCTCGTGGACATGCGCGAGCGTGTCTCGATCAACGGCCAGCGGATCACCAAGAACGACTTCACGGAGTCGATGAAGACCATCGCTCGAGCAGCGGTGCAGATCGGTGAACAGCCGACCTTCTTCGAGGCGATCACCGCGATCGCATTCATGCACTTCGCCGCCCAGGCGGTGGACATCGCGATCATCGAAGTCGGACTCGGCGGGCGTCTCGATTCCACCAACGTGATCATGCCCGTTCTCAGCGTCATCACCGAGATTCAGTTCGATCACACGCGGATTCTCGGTGAGACCATCGAGAAGATCGCGACCGAGAAGGCCGGGATCATCAAGCCCGGAGTGCCGGTGATCACCCGAGAGCAGCATCCGGATGCCGACCGGATCCTCCGTGAGAAGGCGGAGGAACTCGGGACGACGATTCGCGTGGTCAACAAGGAGATCGAATTCAGCAATCGGTTCTGTTCGACCGTCGAACTCGGCCCTCACAACCGCGTCTGTCTCTACACGGAGACCAGCCGGCTCGAGCATCTTCCCGTACCGCTGCCCGGTGAACATCAGGCGTTCAACTGCGGGATCGCCCTGGCGGCGGTCGACCATCTGAAGTCGATCGGCTTCGAGTGTCCGGAGTCGGTGGTGACCGAAGGGCTCGAAGAGACCCAGATCCCCGGCCGGATGCAACTGGTCTGGGAACGCCCGCGGATCCTGGTGGACGGGGCGCACAATCCGGATGCACTGACCGCGTTGATGCGATGTGTCGGGGCTCACGTCCCGTACGACTCGATGGTCTGCATCTTCGGTTGCGCCGCGGACAAGGACATCGACTCCCTGCTGGATCGGGTCAGTCTCGGTGCGGACAAGGTGATCTTCACGAAGTCGTCGCGAAACACGCGGGCTGCCGAGCCTGAAGATCTTCGACGCCGCTTCATGGAGCGGAGCGGGAAGATGTGTCAGACCTCGCCGACCGTGAAGGACGCGCTCGAACTGGCGGCCAGGGCGGTCAGCCGCGAAGACCTCATCTGCGTGACCGGGAGCTTCTATCTCGTGGGTGAGACGATGAAGTATCTCGAAACGCTCAAGAAACAGCGTCTGGACGCCGGAATCGCCGTCGGCTGATCGAAAGAATTCTCGGCAAGTCGGAAATTCGATCGCCTGTCCGGACGAGTGCCGGGCCGGCGTCCGTATCATCCGAACTCCGTTTCGTTCAGCGGTCCCTTCCGCGATCAAGCACTCCCGGAGCAGTCTCGATGAACCCTTCCCCGGACGCCGATCGGCCCGTCGCCGATGGTCATGAAAAAGCCCTGCGAAGTCGCTACGACGCACGGTTGGCGACCGAGATCGAAGAGCGATGGCAGGGCGACTGGGACCGAGCGGATGTCTATCGAACGCCGAATCCCGGCGACCCGGACTTCGATGCTTCGAAGCCGAAGTTCTACTGCCTCGACATGTTCCCCTATCCCTCCGGTGCCGGACTGCACGTCGGCCACCCCGAGGGATACACCGCGACCGACATCCTCTGTCGATACAAGCGGATGCGTGGCTTCAACGTCCTGCACCCGATGGGATTCGATGCGTTCGGCCTGCCCGCCGAGCAGTATGCCGTGCAGACGGGTGTCCACCCGCGCGAGACGACGCAGGCCGCGATGGACAACTTCCGCCGGCAGTTGAAACGATTCGGATTCAGCTACGACTGGTCGCGGGAATTCGCGACCATCGATCCCGACTACTACCGCTGGACGCAGTGGATCTGGTTGAAGGCCTACGGTTCCTGGTTCGACCCCGAACTCAAGCGGGCCAGGCCGATCGCGGAACTCGAGACATCGCTCGACGAGGGCGGCCGCGTTCCGACCGACGACGACGGCGAGTCCCTCGACTGGTCGAGCATGTCCGCCGATGTGCGGCGTCGGTACGTCGACGGTCAGCGTCTCGCCTATCTCGGAGAGCAGACGGTCAACTGGTGCCCGAAGCTCGGAACGGTGCTGGCCAACGAAGAGGTGATCGACGGTCGAAGCGAACGTGGCGGTCATCCGGTCACTCGGAAACCGCTGCGGCAGTGGATGTTCCGGATCACTTCCTACGCCCAGCGGCTGCTCGACGATCTCGACTGCATCAAGTGGCCGGAATCGACTCGGATCATGCAGCGAGAGTGGATCGGACGCAGCGAGGGAGCTCTGGTCAGGTTCGAGGTGGAGGGCCGGACCGAATCCCTCGACGTCTTCACCACCCGCCCGGACACGCTGTTCGGTGCGACCTACATGGTCGTCGCACCCGAGCATCCTCTGATCGAAGAAGTGGTCGCGGATGCGGCCGATCCGCTGATCACGGAATACGTGACCGCGGCGAGAAACCGGGCGGATGTCGACCGGATGGCCGACTCGAAGGAGAAGACCGGCGTCTTCACCGGTCGGTACGCGATCAATCCCGCCAACGGAGAGCGGATCCCCATCTGGACCGCCGACTACGTGCTCGTCGGGTACGGGACCGGAGCGATCATGGCCGTGCCGGCGCACGATCAACGAGACTTCGAATTCGCGCGGACCTTCGGACTCCCGATCCGCCAGGTCGTCGCCGAAGCGGGGGCCGGCGCGGAGGACTGTGGCGACTGGGAGACGGCTCGCGGTGGTGATGGCATCGCGGTCAACAGCGAGCATGGAGACCTTCGGCTCGACGGCCTGGAGACCGGGGCGGCGAAGGCCGCGATCATCGATTGGCTGGAATCAAGTCGCCGAGGTCGCCGTCGAACGAACTTCAAACTTCGGGACTGGCTCTTCAGCCGGCAGCGATACTGGGGTGAGCCGTTTCCCGTGGTCTTCGACGACGCCGGAAACCACTATCCGGTGGCGGACGAGGCGCTGCCGGTCCGGCTTCCCGATCTCGAAGACTACGAGCCCATCGAGAGCGATGAACCGACACCGCCGCTCGGCAAGGCCGTCGACTGGGTTCGAACGACGGCGGGGGCCGCCGGCGTCGATCCATCGGTTCTGCCCGCGGACACGCCGGTTCGACGTGAGATCAACACGATGCCCGGCTGGGCGGGTTCGTGCTGGTACTACCTCCGTTACTGCGATCCGGGGAATGCCGATCGATTCGCATCCAAGGAGGCCGAGGCGTATTGGATGCTCTCCGATCGCGATCCTGGAAAGGGTGAGCGTTCGTGTTCTCCCGGCGAGGAGTCGTTCGATGCGACGCGGCACCATGTGGGTGGCGTCGATCTCTACGTGGGTGGGGCCGAGCATGCGGTGTTGCATCTTCTCTACGCTCGCTTCTGGCACAAGATCCTCTTCGATCTCGGCGAGGTGTCCACGCCCGAGCCGGTGGGGCAGCTCTTCCATCAGGGAATGATCACGAGTTTCGCCTTCAAGAGGTCGGACGGATCACTGGTTCCGGTCGACGAGGTCCGGGAGTCGGAGGACGAGCCGGCGATCGAGATCGCGACCGGGGAACCGGTCGAGCGGATCGTCGCGAAGATGTCGAAGTCGCTCCGCAACGTGATCAACCCCGACGACGTCATCGCCGAGTACGGCGCCGACACCTTCCGGCTCTACGAGATGGCGATGGGCCCTCTGGAGGCCTCGAAGCCCTGGAACACCCGCGACATCGTCGGAGTCTTTCGATTCCTGCAGCGAGCCTGGCGACTCGCGATCGACGAGTCCACGGGCGGACTCCAGCTTCGGGATTCGGCTGATCAGGACGTCGAGCGAGCACTGCACCGCACGATCGCCAAGGTCGGTGACGACATCGAGCGTCTTTCGTTCAACACCGCCATCGCCGCGATGATCGAATTCGTGAACGTCGCGACCGGTGTCGGGGTCACCGCCGACCAGCTCCGTCGCTTCAATCTGGTGCTCTCACCGTTCGCACCGCACTTCGGCGAGGAGATCAACGCGCGGCTGGAAGCCGCGGGCGGTGTCGAAGGAAGCGTCGTCACCGGGGACTGGCCCGCCTTCGATCCATCGATGTTGCAGGACGAATCGATCGAGGTACCGGTGCAGGTGCTCGGGAAGGTGCGAAGTCGAATCACCGTCGCCGCGGATGCCGATGCGGAGACCCTCGAAGCGGCGGCGCTCGCCGACGAGCGCATCAAGGCGCTGATCGAAGGAAAGACCGTCCGGAAGGTGGTCGTGGTACCCGGGAAACTCGTCAACGTGGTGGCGAACTGATGAGTTCCTCGTCGGTCCATCCTGCCTGGCGTCTCGCGGAGCCGTGGCCGGCGATTCTGGTCGCACCGCATGCACTGGACGAGCCTCCGGAACTCGAGGATTTCCTGGCGACGCTCGCGGCGCGGCTCGGTGAGACCGTGGAGGTGGTGGAGTTCCTCCCTTCCGCCGATGAGAAACATCCCTGGTCGGTGCTGGTTCGACTTCCCGGACACCCGACGCCGGTCTTGATCTCGTGCGAGCGAACCAAGCGGATGGACGAGGTTCCCGCAGGGATTTCGGCATCGGTTGCGGCATCGGGTTTCACCATCGTCGTGGAGTCGTTGCTCGATGGCGAGGATCCACGAATGATCTGGGGTCGGCTCGCCATGGTCTCGGCCGTGCGTCCGGAGGCGATCGCGATCCTCGACGGATCCACCGGAAGGTGGTTCGATCGCGGCGAGATCGATCGCGATCTCTCGGATCTCGAACTCGGGCCGCCCGAAGACGTGCTCTGGCGGGTTCAGGCCGTGTCCGGTTCGGAGAACCTCGACCAGGGGACCGTCTGGCTCTTCACTCGTGGTCTTCTTCGCTGCGGCCTTCCGGAACTCGAGATGCTCGAAGTGCCGGGACGGGATGCGGCGGCCGCGTCGAAGCTCATCGATGCCCTCGCAGGCCTGCTGCTCGAGGATGGACCACCGGCTCCGGAGATTCCCTATCCGCTCGGTCCCGGAATCGATGTGGCGTTGATTCCCTGGCGGGAGGTCGTCGAGACGCTCGATTCGGAGAGTCTCGGCAGCGAAGCCGATCGAGCGGCGCTCTCGCAGGAGACTCCGAATCCGCTTCAGGCCCGACGGGCCGCGATCTGCGACATCGAACCCAAGGGAAGTTTCAAGCGACTCTGGACCTGGCCGCAGAACGCGGTGGGGCACTTCGCCCGACCGGATGCGGCGATCTACCGAAGCGACGTTTCGACGTCACGGGCATCGGCGGTCGCCCGCCGAAGTTGGGCGGTGGCGGTCGAGGCGCATCGTTCCGCCGCACCGGACACGCTTCTCCTCGCAGGGATTCCACTCGGCGCGGATTCCGAGGGGCGAGTCGAGCATGCCTGGCTGCAGGTCGAGCAGGCGTCGACGGAGGGCGGCAGCGGGCGGTTGCTGCGGGCCACGCTCGATGGTCGTTCCGCAGGGACATCGGTGGAGTTCCGATCGGCGGACCTGGATGGATGGCGACTGGTTCGAGGTGAACATGCGATCGGACCCGAGGATTCGATCGACCCGTTGGGATTCGTCGCGAGTGCCCCGGCAGGGGGTGCGGGATGAGCGGCGATCACCCGGAGATGTCCGGGTTGGAGGACGATCCACTCGGCCGGCCGCCGGTGGTGATCGCTCGGGCGCCGCATCGAACCGAGATGGACGCGATTCGGATGATTCTCGCCGACGAGGGTGTTCCCTCGCTGGTCGAGCGAGATCACGAGGCGACGCCGCCCGACTGGACCCTGCAGGTCTCGGAAGCGGCCGGCGATGATGCTCGTCGGCTTCTGGAGAATCGGGCCGCCATGGCGTCGCACATCGACTGGGATGCGGTGGATGTGGGAGTCCCGCCGGATGAAGTGAGGACGATTCTCGACGGGGCGGAGCGAATGCGTCGCTTCAATACCGTGGTCCGGGTGGCGGGAACCGTGGTGGGTCTCATCATGCTGGTTCTGGCCGTCGTGGCGGTACTGGCCACCGTGCTAACCTGAACGCATCGATCGAAGGCGTGAGGCCGGGGCAACCGGTTGACGTTCGATCTCGAACAGGATTCCCGTGATGCCAACGATCTCCCATCTCCGTGCTCTCCGATCGGTCTTCGCCGGTCGGTCGACGATCATGACCCTCGCCGCGATGCTGCTGTTCGGCGGCCTCGGTGGTTGCGGCGGCTACGTCTTGAAGGGAAAGGCCGTGATCGGGCCGTACAACTCCATCGAACTCGTCGACAAGAACGACCCTCGGCTCAAGGATCGGGGCACTCCCGGTGTTCGAGTGGAGGCGGTGCGTGATCCCGATTCGCTCGGACGGAAGACCGTCGCCTCCGCGAACAGCGGTGGCAACGGCGACCTTCGTCTGGCGATCAGTGAATTCGGCGCCGGTTTTCTCGACGAGGACTGGGAATTGAACGTGAAGATGTCCGGCGCAAGTTACGCCGCCAACCTCTTCCGTCTTCCATTCGACCCCGACTCGGTGAGACTGCTGGTGGTGGTCGAGCTCGGCAGCGGTCGCAGTGGAAGTTCCCTGAACAACGAGGCCCAACGGGAATTGGATACCTTCGACATCCATCTTCCGAAGGACTCCGCGATCTACCGCTGAGCAGCCGGCGGGACTTCGACGGCCTCCGGGATCAGGAGGGAGCATCGACTCATGCGTTACCGCTACCACCTGAATCTGGCCGGCTTCCTCTATCTGGCAGTCACGCTTCTGGTCGGTTTCGCGGCCACGATCCGTCCGAACAATCTTCTGGTCTGGATCTTCGGGCTGCTCCTCGGGCTCATCGTGATCAGCGGGCTCATCAGTGGAGGCGCCCTGTTTCGGATCTCGATGAGACGACTCGACCCGATGAACGGCCGTGTCGATCGGCCGATGGTCGTTCGATATGCGATCCAGGGCGGCAGTCGGTTCTTCCCGCTCTTCGATGTTCGGATTCGCGAAGTTCCATCGAACCGGACCGACGCGTCCGACTGGTCGAAATTCACCGAATCGGCCTTCGCCTGGGTGATGCACGCGGGGCCTCGCGAGACGGTCCACGCCGAGGCGGTCTTCGTGCCGCGACGTCGAGGCCGGATGAAATTCGATCGTCTCGAGGCCCGCTCGAGTTTTCCGTTCGGACTCATCGGAAAGTCGGTGACGGTCGGAAGAGAACTCGAGACGCTGGTCTTCCCGTGGACCTGTCGCATCCGCGAGACCGCCATCGAAGAGCTTCTGGGCGGCGGGATCGGTGGTGGACGATCAGGCCCCGGAACCGGATCGATCGGCGAGTACGCGGGGCTTCGTGAGTACCAGCCCGGAGACAGCATTCGTTCGGTGGCCTGGAAACGGATTCGCCCCGATCAATCGCCGGTGGTCATCCAACGGGCCATGCCGTCTCCACCGAGGTTGATCCTCGTGCTCGATCTCCGGCGATCGACGGAGAGACTTCGACTGGTGGAAGGATCGGACCCTCGACGACGGGAGGAGGAAGCGATCAGTTTCGCCGCCTCGATCGCGGAGACTTCCATCGGCCTCGGGGTCGAAGTGGGTCTTCGCATCGCGGGAATGCCGATGCCCGACCTCCCGATGCGAGGTGGTCGACGGCACCTCGGCCGATTGCAGGCGCAACTCGCGGCCATCGATCTCGATTCCGAGCGTCTTGATTCCAAGATCGAGATCCCAACGCCGAACGTCGCCTCGGTCGTGGTCATGCATGTCGATCGGGTCGATCCGGCGCTTGGCCATCATGGAGCCTGGCATCTTCTTCCCACGAATCTCCCCGAGTTCGCGGAGCGACCGGGAGAGCTTCCGGGTCGAGGCGGATCGGCCCGAAACGCCGGTGGTGAGTCGGCGGAGGATTCGGGGGCTGCAGCATGACCCCGCTGTCCCGCTACCGCCGCCATCTTCGGATTCAGGTGCTTCTCGCCGTCACCGCGTATGCCGTGGCGCTGCAGACCTTCGAGTTCATGTTCATCCTGGGAGCTGCGGCGATCGCGAGCGGTTACATCAGCGATGGACCTCGCGGCCGGTATCTCCCGTTCTGGGTGACGACCGTCCTGGCGCTGATGCTCTTCGCCTGGTCGGTTCTCTCATTCATGGAGAATCCCGATCCGGCGGTGACCATGGCTCTGGTGGGTCGGCTGGGATGCTGCCTCGCGGTGCTTCGTCTCTTCGGACGGCGATCTGCGCGGGATGACCGTCAGGTCATTCTCCTTTCGGTGGTCGCGGTGGTGGGGGCGTGCCTCTACTCCTTCCATTTCCTCTTCGGCCTTCTGGTCGTGGTCTTCTCGCTGCACACCGTGCAGGTGATCATGCTCAATCGCCTGCAATCGGGACTCGACGACGCCCGCGCCGGCCGGCGCGGACTGGTGGCCGATCTTCCGGTGCCTCCGGTCGAGGCCGCTTCGGGTCGATCGCCGATCGGGCAGTTCCGGGGACTGGTCGTCGGCTGCACGTTCGTCGCCTGCCTGCTCGCGACCGGTGTCTTCCTGATCTTTCCTCGGCAGATCGATGCCGACGGAGCGTCTCTGGGATCGAGAACGGGTTTCACGCCGGAAGTCGACCTCACGCGGAACGACCAGCTCGAACAGAGCAATCGTGAAGTGTTCACCGTCGAATGGGCCGATCCTCAGGGCGTCCCGATCCAGTGGCCGCAACCGCTTCGACTTCGCGGCGCCGTCCTCGATCGATGGAGTTCCGCCGACCGTCGCTGGATGACCTCCGCGGGCAGACGGTACCTCCGCACCGTCACCACCAGTGGCGATCCGAACGAGTTCGTCTCTCTGGGCGCGGCCGAGATCGATCGAGGTCTCTATACCCAGACCGTGACCATGAGATCGCTCGCCACCTCTCGTGTCTTCGCCCGTTGGGCGCCGTTGGCGATCGCCTGTGATCAACCACGGACCTTCACCATCGAGCCGGCCGATCTGGAGTTGGAGGACACGGTCACCGGAGAGCTCGATCGATTCACGACCTACCGACTGCTCGTTGATCCGAATCCGTCACCCGAGGCGATCGAGTCGATCGCCGGTGATGCGATCCCACCGGTTCGAGCGCCGATCTTCAACGTGCCCGGGGTCCGAGAGGAAGCGGAGCGGATTCTCCGGGCGGAGGCGCCCGAGCTGCTCGAGCCGCTGGTCGATGCGGACGAGGCCGACCGATGGCGCCGGAATCGGGAGATCGCCGAGACGTTCACCAGGTATCTCCGGGGGGAGGACTTTCGATACACCCTCGACCTGCGCCGATTCGTGCAGCGGAGAGGCGTCGATCCCATTCTCGCCTTCCTCACCGAGTTTCGATTCGGCCATTGCGAGTACTTCGCCTCCGGTCTGGCCGGGCTCTGCCAGTCGTTGGGGATCGAATGCCGAGTGATCACGGGGTTCGTCGCGGTCGAGTACGACGATGCCCTCGGCCGGTACATCGTGCGTGAATCGAACGCCCACGCCTGGGTCGAGGTCCGAACCGGTCGGTGGTCGTGGCGGGAGTTCGATCCCACCAGCAGCGAGGTCCTCAACGAGCTTCAGGCCGGTCGCCGAAGCTGGGCGGATGACTGGCGATGGCTCTATGACCGGGCGGATTTCCTCTGGACGAGCCGATTCGTCACGTTCGACGGTACCAGTCAGGCGACGCTGGCCGATCGTTTCGGCGAACTGGTGGGAACCGGAGGACGGGGCGCACTCGAAGACGCGCGTTCGCTGGCGCGAAGGGTGAACCAGTACTTCCGACTCGGACCGGCCGGATACATCTGGCTCGGGATCGTCGCCCTCGCGGTGATGA
The DNA here is from genome assembly GCA_014237965.1 of Phycisphaerales bacterium. Lineage (GTDB taxonomy): Bacteria > Planctomycetota > Phycisphaerae > Phycisphaerales > SM1A02 > UBA12014. The sequence continues at coordinate 10,059 of JABABZ010000022.1, forward strand.
TCGCGGTCATCGCGGTGGTGACCGAGCTCCGCCGTCGTCGTCGTATTCGACAGGTCCTGCATGCCGGCAAGGACGTCCCACTCAAGAGACTCCGAGAGGCGGCGTTCTATCTCGATCTCCTCGACGCATTCGAAGTGGCGGGTTGCGCCAAGCCCGCATCGACCCCACCGTTGAATCACCTCGACGAGGTCCTACGCGTTCGCCCGGATGTCGCAGAAGCGGCTCGTCCGTTGATCGAACTCTTCTATGAGGTTCGCTTCGGAACTCGACGCCTCGACACGTCGGCCCGTCGATCGGTGGCGGAGTCGGTCGGTCGCGTGCGGTCGATCGCGGAAGGTGGGTTGTCATGAGCGGGCACTCCGAGTCTGATCAATCCCCCTACGACGAGGCGGAGACCCTCGCACAGGTCGAGGGCGTGAAGGGTCGGCTGATTCGCGGTCCTTCCCGAGTGCTGGATCTCGGTTGCGGGACCGGCCGGATTGCGCAGCATCTGAGCAGGGCCGGTCATGCCGTGACGGGCGTCGACCGGGTGTCACGGCACCGATCGGACTTCGAGGGGGCCACGGATGCGAAGGCGACCTTCGTGGTCGGCGACTTTTCGTCCGCCGAAGGTTGCCGGATGCTCCCCACTGGCCCGTTCGACGCGATCCTCCTTCTCGGGAACACCCTTGCACTGATCCGGGAACCGAGAATCGTGCGTGATCTGTTCCAAGCGCTCGCTGAGCGGCTCGATCCCGAGGGAGTCCTGGTGTACGACGATTTCTCGATCAGTTCCTGGGCGGAACTGGCGTCGGGGAACTGGGGCGAGGGCATCTCCGAGGATGGAACGATGCAGATGATCTGGATCCCGGGAGAGCCCGAATTCGTGCTTCGGTCCGGAGCGGAGGTCGATCCGGACTGCGAGGAGCCGCGGCCGGGTGAACGGGTGCTGCGGATCTGGTCGATGGCCGAGTTGAATGACGCCGCCGAACTGGCCGGATTGACGGTGGGCGGACATGATCCGGCGGCATCGATGATCGTCCACGTGCACGCGGATCACTAGGCGACCGGCTCTATCGGACGCGAAGAGCGATTCCAACGCTCAAATCGTGTTGGATCATTCCACTGGTGGGGATTTGGAGGACGCCCGGTCCTACACTTCTTCCTCGTACTCGATTCCTCGGTGGCCTCAACGCACCGGAAGGGTCGATGAGGACAACTAGAAGCCCGGTCGGGCATCCGTCACGCTGGACGGATCGTGTCCCCGGGGTGGATTGGCGATCTTCTTCGGAGGACCGTCGAAATGCGAAAGTGAGCGACCGGCGTGCCGGCATCCAGAAGTAGAACTCATGACTGGCGACGTCTTCTCGAGCAGATCCACGAGCGAGGTGGCGCGATCGAATTCGCGATCGCTCATCCGGATCACGGCGAGACCGACCCGTCGCTTCATGCCAACGGCCCGGACCTCGTCTGGCGGGTGAGGGTCCTCGATCTCTCGGCCGACGAGATCGCCGTAGAACGCCCCGTCACTCTTGGTCGTGAGGTCCACATCGAAGCCGGCATCGAATTGGTCGGTGCCATCGCGATCGGACAGAATCGTTGGACCTTCCGGACCACCAACCTCGGCGAAGTTTCCGGGGGAAGCCCGGGACACCCGCCTGGCCTTCGTCTGGCGATGCCCACCGAAGTGAGCCGGTCACAGCGGCGGCGTGTCCGGGTCGACACGCAGTCGGTCACGCTTCCCGAGGTGGAGATCTGGCCGCTGCTCGATCCAAAGTCCGTGATTCCCGCCGAGCGAGCGACGGAACTGGCCTTTGAATCCTGGAAGGCGGGGGGAGAGGTTGTCGCGTCGGATCTCTTCTCGGATGCCGTCATGCCGGTGGTCGGGCCGAAGTTCACGGCGGAGCTCGCCAACCTCGGTGGGGGTGGTGTCGGTCTGGTCGTGGATCATGACAACGCCGCGGCCGTCGGACGACATCGGATCTTCTGGTTGCGGCTTTCTCTGGAACCGGAGATACCCATCCCGGTCTGCGCCTCGGGCAAGGTCGTCCACACCCACATCGATTCCACGCAGCGAACCTACGTTGGAATCGCCTTCGACTTCAGTTTCAATCAGCCTCATCAGTCCCTGGTCGCGAACCAGATCCTCAACTACATCGAGCAGCAGCAGGAATTGCAGCGTCAGGCTCGTGATCAGCGGGAAACCGGACGAGCCGGCTGATCGAGGGGCATCGGCGCCCGGTCGACCTCCGGTGGGTGACCGATCGTGCGGCGGAAGACCTCCGCCTTGTCGAGACTCTCGAGGTACTCCTCGTGCGGATGTGATTCCGCGACGATTCCGCACCCGGCGTGATAGTCGAGTCTGCCATCGATCTCGTCCGGGGCGGCTCCCGGCGTTCCGGTCGCGGTGATCGTTCGGATGGCGACGTTGAGCACTGAAAAGCCCGAGTCGTCGATCCAGCCGATGGCGCCGCAGTAGGGACCCCGCCGAACGGGCTCGAGTTCGTCGATGATCCGCATCGCCTGGATCTTGGGTGCGCCGGTGACCGAACCCGGTGGGAATGCCGCGAGGATCAGGTCGGCGACTCCGAACTCGGGGCGAAGGACGCCGGAAACCTCCGCGATGCCATGGTGAACGGTCGGGTGGGTCTCGATCGATCTCGGCTGACTGACTTCGATCGATCCGATCCGGCAGACCCGGCCGAGGTCGTTTCGCATCAGATCGATGATCATGTTCAGTTCGGCGGCGTCCTTCTCGCTGGCGGCGAGTTCGTCGACCGTGCGGTCGGACGGCCGGGTTCCCTTGATCGGACGCGTGCGAACGCCGATGCCGTCCGGTCCGGGCCGGGATTCCAGGAAGAGCTCGGGACTCAGGGAGACGATCGAACGGCCGGAGCCGCACTCCAGGACGGCGCCGTATCGAGGTGCGGCGGCCTCGAAGGCCGTCGCCGCCAGACTTCTGATCGATCCGTTGAAGTCCGCCCCGAATCTCTGGGCGAGGTTCGCCTGAAAACAGTCACCGGCGTGAACGTGTTCGATCACCCGTTCGACACCCTGACGATACTCGTCTGCTTGCAGGTCACCTTGAAGCGGCCCGATCTTCGGTCGGGGGAGTCGGCGAGGAGTCAATGCGGGAACCACCGCGGGGTCTCCGCGGATGGTCATCGCGTCTTCCGTCTGGAGAATGCCGCCTTCACATCGAAGGAGGATGGCGTCCGGCCAGTCGCGATCATCAATCGGTGGGCATTCGGAGATCGCGGTCGGTTCGAGGTGGCGGAAGAGGTCGTAGTTCAACATCACGAAATACCCGTGACCGCTGGGAAGTGGGTCGACGCCTTCCGCGGAGCCGACGCCCGCAAGTTGCGAACGAAGTCTCTCCAGCGTTTCCGGACCCCGGAGTTCGAGTTCCGAGACGGGAGATGCGGCGAAGGTGAATCGCCCGAAGGGGCCTCCTCCATGGGAGGCCAGCATCGCCAGTGGTCGTTCGCACGGCCAGGCGGCGAGCAGGCCTTGGGAATCGGCGCCGCTCGTCTGGGCGGGGGATGAGGTGATGGGGGACTGGATGCTCATGGTCGCCTGATCAGGCTACCCACTTCGGGCCGGGCCCCTCCGGCCATGCCCGGTGTCGGTACAATTCTCCCCCTTCAAACCTTGCGATTCCGCCGAGAGGGGAATTGCGCAGCGACGGACCTTTGACCCGATGGCCACCACCAAGAAGACCCGCGGTCGTTCGACCGCCTCCCGTAAGACGACTCCTCGAGCCCGGAAGATGGTGTACTTCTTCGGCGGCTCGCGAACGGAAGGCAAGGCTTCACAGAAGGCGTTGCTCGGCGGCAAGGGTGCAAACCTCGCCGACATGACCTCGATCGGACTCCCGGTCCCCGCCGGCTTCACGATCACCACGGATACCTGCGCCACCTATTACGACGTCGGCGGCCGATTTCCGGCGGGCCTGTCCGATCAGATCAAGAGCAACATCCGCAAACTCGAGAAGGAGTCCGGGAAGAAGTTCGGCTCGACGACGGATCCGTTGCTCGTCTCGGTTCGTTCGGGCGCGGCCGTTTCGATGCCCGGAATGATGGACACGGTCCTGAATCTGGGGCTGAATGACAAGTCGGTGGTCGGGCTCGCCAAACTCACCGGAAACGAGCGCTTCGCATGGGACGCCTATCGGCGGCTGATCAACATGTACGGCGATGTCGTCATGGGAGTGGATCACCATCACTTCGAAGCGGCGTTCGATCGCATCAAGAAGAACCTCGGAGTCACCGAAGACACCGACGTCCCCGCAGAAGGGTTGCGAGATCTCTGCAAGGCCTACAAGGAGGTCTATCGGCGCCATGTCGGGGCGGCGTTTCCCACCGATCCCTTCAAGCAACTGGAACTGGCCGTTGAGGCGGTGTTCCGAAGCTGGAACAGCGATCGAGCGAATTCCTACCGGCGAATCAACGAGATCTCCGGGCTCAACGGCACGGCAGTGAACGTCCAGGCGATGGTCTTCGGGAACATGGGTGAGGACTCGGGAACCGGCGTCGCGTTCACCCGCGACCCCTCGACCGGGAAGAACACCTTCTACGGCGAGTTTCTCATCAACGCCCAGGGCGAGGACGTGGTCGCGGGAATTCGAACGCCGGAGCCGCTTTCGGCGATGAGTGGTTGGAACGCTCGTGTCGCGAAGGAACTCGGTCGGATCCGGCTGAAGCTCGAGAAGCACTACAAGGACATGCAGGACATCGAATTCACCATCGAGCGCGGCAAGCTCTACATGCTTCAGACCCGGAACGGCAAGCGAACGGGTGCCGCCTCGGTGAAGATGGCCGTGGACATGGTGAAGGAGAAGTTGATCAATCGGAAGACGGCACTCAAGCGGATTCCGGCGAACGATCTCACTCAACTCCTGCTTCCCAGCTTCCAGACGAAGAGCAAGGCTGCTGCGAAGACGATCGCGAAGGGGCTTCCCGCATCGCCCGGAGCGGCCAGCGGAGCGCTCGCGTTCACCGCGGAAGAGGCCGTCGAACGAGCCCGAGCCGGCGAGCAGGTCCTCCTGGTTCGGAAGGAGACCTCGCCCGAAGATGTCGATGGCATGCACAGTGCGGCCGGGATTCTCACCTCCACGGGTGGCATGACCAGTCACGCGGCCGTCGTCGCCCGCGGTTGGGGCAAATGCTGCGTCGCCGGAGCCGGAGAGATCTCGATCGACGCCGGAAAGGGGCGAATCACCGTTGGTGGGAAGTCCTACGGCCGGAAGGCGATCCTTTCGATCGACGGATCGACCGGCGAGGTGATGGTCGGTGAGATCGAGCGGGTCATTCCGAGCAAGGTTTCCGGTGATCTCGCGACCGTTCTGAAGTGGGCGGACGGCTTCGCGAGAATGGGTGTCCGGACCAATGCCGACACTCCAAAGGACGCCAAGCGAGCTCGCGAGTTCGGTGCCATCGGCATCGGTCTCTGCCGGACGGAACACATGTTCTTCGAGGGGGATCGCATCAAGGCGATGCGGCAAATGATCCTCGCGGGTACCACGATCGACCGGGAGAAGGCCTTGAAGAAGCTTCTTCCGTACCAGCGGAAGGACTTTGCCGGCATCTTTACCGCGATGAAGGGGCTTCCGGTCACGGTCCGGCTCCTTGATCCGCCGCTCCATGAGTTCCTGCCGCATGAACCTGATGCGCAGAAGGCGATGGCGAAGGATCTCGGAGTCTCGTTCTCCGAGGTGAAGCGCCGGGTTTCGATGCTGCACGAGATGAACCCGATGCTCGGTCACCGTGGTTGCCGGCTTGCGATCACATATCCCGAGATCGCGACCATGCAGGCTCGGGCGATCACCGAGGCGACCATCCAGTGTCTCAGGAAGGGTGTGAAGGCACGGCCGGAGATCATGGTTCCGCTGATCGGAACCCGCCGCGAACTGGAGATCCTCCGAACGCTCATCCTCGACACCATCGCGACCGTGAAGAAGGAGAAGAAGTACACCGGGAAGCTTGATATCCCGGTCGGCACCATGATCGAGATCCCCCGGGCGGCGCTCACCGCCGGCGAGGTCGCGGAAGTCGCGGACTTCTTCAGCTTTGGAACCAACGACCTCACGCAGATGGCCTTCGGGTACAGCCGGGACGATGCCGGCGTCTTCCTCCCCGAGTACGTGAGCAGCGAGATCCTCGAGAAGGATCCGTTCCAGTCGATCGACACGACGGGCGTGGGTCGGCTGGTCGACATCGCCTGCCGCGAGGGACGACGCACGGTGCCGAAGCTCAAGCTGGGCATCTGCGGCGAACACGGCGGCGATCCAGCATCGATCGCGTTCTGCGAGAAGGTCGGGCTCGACTACGTCAGCTGCTCGCCCTTCCGAGTGCCGGTCGCACGGCTCGCCGCCGCTCAGGCGGTTCTCTGAGCCGATTCGAGGCTCCCAGCGGCCCCGACTCCGATTCGAATACGCGGAAGGCGACCTCGTCGCCTTCCGCGTTCTTTTGCGAGCGATCGTCGATGGAATCGAGGTTCGGACTCAGGTCCGGCGTCGGGACGAGCTCCGCAGTCCGGCGAGGGCGAAGAGGCCGAGGGTGGCGGGGGAGGGGATCCAGTTGATGAGAAACGACGCGGATTCACCCGGCGTCCCGATGCCTTGATTCCATTCCGCGGAGATCCTGGACTTGTAGAGCGGGGAGTCCCACGGATCACCGACGTACGAGAATCGCCCGACGAACGTCCCAAGGGTTCCCAGCGGAGTGTCATGGACCGCACCGGCCAGCGTCGGCGGAGAGCCGTTGAACCAGCCTGCGGCAGTACCGGGAAATGGCGTGTCCGGGTCCCCGAAATTCTGATCGAACTGGGTGTCGCCGCCGGCTCCCGGTATCTGAAGGGGCGTTGACGCATCGCTGCCGAAGCCGCCGATCGTCACGAACGAGTCCGCCTGTCGAACAGACTCCGTGTCGAAGATGCCACCCAGGTTTCCGGGGTTCCATCCGTACGCGAACGGCGCCTGGTAGTAGTCGATCTGCGCCGTGGGCTCGAGCAGCAGATCGAATGCCGCGAGTACCACGTCGTCTGAGTTGTTCGAGATGAAGTACAGGTCCTGAACGAAGACCGGGACCTGGCCACCGCCGAACTGGTCGGCCATGATGATCGAGTCGTACGAAAATGCACCCGTGATATCGGCATTGACCGAGGTGCTGATGATCGCGGCGATGGGAAGAGTGGCGAGTCTGGCTCGCCGCATCGAGAACTTCGGGGACATGATCGGGTCTCCAGGATCGAGCGGGGCGCGGATTCCACCTCCATTCTTCAGCTCGTTGAGAGGTGAAGTCCAGCAAAGCGCAAAGAACTGCCGAGAAATGGGCCGCCATGTGGCTCAAAAGTTTTTTCGGGCTATCAGAGCTGCCCCGGTGATGCCAGCACGTCCGATAATTCAACACTGAATGGGGATGAAGTTTGCTTTTTCTCGGCGTCTTGGCAGACAAGTCTTGATTTTGAGGTCAAAGAAAGGAGGATGGATTCCGTCTTCGAGATTGGCTTGATCACCAGGCTCGGAGTCGAAGGAAATCGACGTGACCTCCAACTTTGCGAGAAGTGCCCTCTCGCTCGACCGGAGTCCAAGTCGATCTGATTCTCGAGTGTCAGGCCGATCTTCGGAGAGGCGTGGATCAAGAGAATCGGGTGAGTTGAAAGAAGAATCCCGTCTCGCTCTGAAGAGTGATCAACGTGGATTCGGATTCGATCGGTTTGTTACCCTTTCCGATCGAAGACAGTTTTCAGCTCGGTTCCTATTTCGGGGGGAATCTCTGGCCAGGGGTGGAGCCACGACTCCCCTCATCGATGTTCCTCGTGGCAGTTCTTGTTCCCAACATCTTCTTAAGGAGAAGTAAAGAAATGCGCAGTTCACTTATCATTGGTGCAAGTGTCGCCACCGTCATTGCAGCGGGTGCCTCCGCTGACATCACGGGCGCCTTCACCGTCGACTACACCACCACCCAAGAAGACTTCGGTGGGGTCATGGTGACCGTCAACGTTTCAGATCTCTATCTGTCCAGCAACGATACGGCTGACGTTGCCCTCAACGTCTACAACATGGAGATGGCTGCTGCTGGTCAGGTTACCTACTTCCAGAGCATAACTGGTACCGGTTGGATGCCGACGAACCTGGGTACGGTCTTCGATACCGATGCCCTCCGGTACGCCGACTCCTTCGTCACCATCGGTGGCATGGGTGGTGAGCCCCCCGCGCAGGCACCCGGTGGTGGTGCTGGTACGGGTCTCGATCCCAACTTCGGTGGTAACACCGCCGCTTACCCCGGCGACCTCGCCGGTTGGTACAACGGCAGCCCTCCGAGCCTCAACGGTGCCGTCGGTGAGACCCCCATCGGTCTCGGCGTCTTTGTCGGTCGCTTCTCCTACATGGGAGACTTCAGCCTCACCGACTCGACCCTCGAGGTCACTTGGAACCAGGGTCTCGGTACTCCCGGACAGCAGGGTGGCTTCACGGTCAACATTCCTGCTCCGGGCGCCCTCGCCCTCCTCGGCCTCGCCGGTCTCACCGGTCGACGTCGACGCAACGGCTGATCCCACTCGGACCAGTTCGTTGATCAGGTCATAGGACCTTCCAACCCCCGGCTGCTTCGGCAGCCGGGGGTTGTCTTTCTTTTTCGGGGTCGTCTTCTTCCAGGGTGGCCCCTGGTGGCGGCGGAGGGCCACCAGGGGCCTTGTTCGCCATCGATACCGATCGAAACACGCTGCCCCGGGTGCTCTTCGAGCGGCGAGAATCGAACTGGTGATGCGAAGAAAGAACGCCCGTTCAAAGACGGGCGTTCAGGACGCTTCTTCAGCTTCTCAGGCGGTCATCTGGCCAAGAAGGTCTTCGGGAGCATCAGGGCTCGGCGGGTCCTCGAACTCGAGCTCACGTCGGCTCTGCAAGGGTCGGTCGAGTCGACTTGATGAACATCGGCGGGGCTTGCAGGACGAGGGCGGTCAAGCCCCCCGGAGATCCGTCCAACGACTCGAAGGCCTCGGAGCATCGACGTCTCGGTGAAGTCGTACGTCTTGATGAGTCGCTCGGCCTGAAGGGCGATCAGGATGCTGGAGGGACGGGCCATGTCGCGAACTTCCGAATCCAGGGGTTCGACGACGAGCGCCGATGCCGGGCCCAGATTTCCTGCGGGCGGTCCACCGTCATGCCACAATTCGACCGTGGAAAGAGAGCCAGAGTCGACTTCATCGTGCCCCGTGCGGAGCCGCGACGTCGTGTGTTTCGGGTCAAGGTTCGAGTTCAAGGGTCTTCCGATGATCGAGGAGCGAGCGGCAGGGAAGGGACTCCAATCGACGTCTGAGGACCGAATCGATCGATTCGGACTTCCGATCAGTCGGGCGAGGCGACGGGTTCCCAAACCCGTCGCGTCGGATCCTCAAGCCTGAAACCTCATTCCAGACCACTGATCGACGCCAAGATGTCCCTTTTTCCTCACTCATCACCTCAGAACCGCATTTTCCCGTGTGGGAGAGTGTGATTCGGAAGATCAGGTGAAACATGGCCCCTGTGGGGTCAAAAGCAAACGTGAACCGCGATCTTGACCCCTTCAGGGGCCGTAAGTTCTTGATTTACCGAGGCTTCCGTGGCCAAGTAATTCCTTTGTTTTCGAGGTTCCCTCGGCGATGGGGTGCGTTACCGTGCGGCGATGATCAATCAGCTTCGAAATCGCCCGCTCGTCGGTGGTTTGCTGCTCCTGGTGCCGCTGTGTGTGACGGCGTGTGCCAGTCCGCCGCCGTCCATCGCGACCCCGACGACCGTCGTGGAACACCCTCCACTGGAATACACCTGTCACCGGACACCAAGCCCCCCGGAATTCGACGGAGACCTCGATGCGGGTGTCTGGCAGCGTGCCGACTGGACGGGGGATTTCAGGGACATCGAAGGCTCCTCGCGGCCGGATCCCCGATTTCAGACGCGGGTCAAGATGCTGTGGGACGAGACTCATCTCTACGTCGGCTGTGCGATGGAGGAGCCCGGCCTGTGGGCGACCTACGACCAACGCGACATGATCGTGTTTCACGAACATGACTTCGAGGTGTTCATCGATCCGGATGGCGATGGAAACGAGTACTACGAGATCGAGATCAACGTGCTGGGCACGATCTTCGATCTCTTTCTGCATCGGCCCTATCGGCTGGGTGGCCCGGCAGAACATGGATGGGACGCCTCTGGCCTGAAGTTCGCGATCCACGCCGATGGGACGATCAACGATCCGGACGATGAGGACCGTGGATGGACCGTCGAACTGGCGATTCCATTCTCGGATCTGCAGCCGCCCTCGACCAGGGCTGATGGGACGCTCTGGTCGCTGCCTCCGATCACGGAGCACCGTCGAGCGTCGGTGCCGCAGATCGGCGAGACCTGGCGCATCAATTTCTCTCGGGTCGAATGGGATCTCGAAGTCGTCGATGGACGCTACCGGAAGATCGAGGGGCGTCCCGAGTACAACTGGACATGGACGCCTCAGTGGGAGATCAACATGCATGTCCCGGAGTGGTGGGGGATGCTCAGATTCGTCGCGGAATGATCGGTCTCAGGCAACGGCTCAACCGCTCGCTGCCGCAGTGATCGAGGCGGCCAGATCGGCGGCATCCTGTTCCAGATCCTGCGCCGGCCAGTCGATCCCGAGTCCCTGCTCGCCGACTCGCGGGATGATGTGGAAGTGCACGTGCATGACCGCTTGATGGGCGGCGGCTCCGTTGTTCTGGAGCACGTTGTAGTCGGTGGCACCTGTGGCGCTGCAGACCGCCCGGCAGAGTCGTGGAAGCACGCGGCCGATCGCTTCCGCGGATCGATCGGAGAGTTCGCCGAGCGTCGCTCGGGCTTCCTTGGGGATCACCAGCACGTGGCCGCGACTCAGAGGTGCGACATCGAGGAACGCCAGAACGTGATCGTCCTCGTAGACGCGATGGCAGGGGATCTCGCCGTCGAGGATCTTCTGGAAGATGGTCATGTGGTCTCCATTGCAGGAACGAGGATCGAAAGGCCGGATGGTCGATCCGTTTCGATCGTACGATGGCGGCTCGATCGTCGCACGTCTCGGCACGATCCTTCCAATCGCCATGGCCGCTTCCTCCACTCGCTCCGGAATCCAACGACGTGACAGATCAACGAAGAAGTCCGATCGAACCCTACGGAGACTGTCCGCCCGGAGAGCTGTTCGAGCATCTCGTCTCACCGACGCTGGATCCTGCGATCGACCGCTGGCTCGCCGAGGACTTCGGCGACGAAGGAGATCTCACGACCGCGGCATTCATCAGTCCCGAAGTCCAAGTCCGCGCCGAGCTCACATCACGGCAACATGGGGTTCTCTGCGGTCTTCCGATCGCCCGTCGAATCGCATCCCGGGCGGCCGGGACGATCGAGTCCGAGCCGCTCGCCGTCGACGGTGATCGCGTCGAACCTGGAATGCGGGTCATGGAACTGCGGGGTCCGCTGGCGGCCATCCTTCCGGTGGAACGAACGCTCCTCAACGTGCTCGGGCGGGCGTCCGGCGTGGCGACCATGACCGCTCGTTTCGTCGCCGCGGTGGCGGGGACGGGGGCGGTGATCGTCGATACGAGGAAGACCACGCCGGGCCTGCGTGCGATCGAGAAGTACGCCGTTCGAGCCGGTGGCGGAGGGCTGCATCGCATCGGACTCTTTGATGCGGTTCTGGTGAAGGACAATCACATCGCCGGGCTCGGGGACGGATACGTCGAAGCGATCGAAGCGGCAGCCACCGCTTGTCGAGAGCAGATGCGTCCGCGATTCATCGAGATCGAAGTCGACCGGATCGAGCAACTCGAAGCCCTTCTGGAGCTCCCCTCGGGGATCATCGACATCATTCTGCTCGACAACATGGACCCGGAAATGATGCGTGCCGCCGTCGAGTCGAGGAATCGTCGGCGGCGCGGAATCCTCCTCGAAGCCTCCGGTGGCATCACGCTCGATTCCGTCCGTTCGGTCGCCGAGTCGGGGGTCGATCGGATCGCCGTCGGTGCCATCACCCATTCAGCGGTACAGATCGACTTCGGCCTCGATATCGAATGAGTGACATGGCCCCGAAGATTCTCGCGGAGATCGCCGAATGGCCGGATCGCCTCGAGGCATCCTGCCGGGGGACGAGGTTCGACGTGGGACTGGTTCGAGTGCTCTCATCATGTGACTCCACCCAGGACGTGGCCCGGATGACGGGAATCGGCGCGGTGGTCACCACCGGGCGTCAGACTGCTGGTCGAGGTCGGCTCGGTCGCGTATGGATCGACGATGAAGGTGCGGGCATCGCCATGAGCCTGGCGGTGCCGATGCAGGATTCCGCAACGATCTCTCCGGCGTCCGGGATCGCGGTCCTGGAAGCGATTCGAGCTGCGGTCCCTCCTTCGATCCGGCCGACGATCGGACTGAAATTCCCCAACGACGTCGTCGAGTCGATCAGCGGTGCGAAGATCGCCGGGATTCTCGTCGAGGCCTCCGAGGGGGTTGCGGTGATCGGCATCGGCGTCAACCTGCACCGGAGATCCTGGCCTCCCGGGATCCATGCTCGGTCGATCGAGGAGCTGGCCCCCGAGGCCACCCTGCGCCGGATCGATCTTCTGGAGGTGTTGCCGCCTCGTATCTCCGAGGCGATCGATCTCTCGCCTTCGGAGATCGTGGATCGTTTCTCCGAAGCGCACGCGCCGACCGGATGTCGGGTCGAGGTGGAATCCGGCGATCGCCGAATCATAGGGAGGCTCGAATCGCTCTCCCCGCTCAAGCACCTCGAAGTCACCGACTCGGACGATGTGCGGCACCGGATTCCGGCTGCATCGAGCCGCATCCTCTCCTGGGATCCATCGAGCCGTTGAGCCACCCGTGGAGATCCTGAGCTGTTCCGACTTGAGTCACTACCGGAAGCGGGCCGATGATCAGGGGGTGAAGCGCCTTTCCGCCATCCGTACCTTCCACCGACGAAGCCTGGTCGTCCTGGCGGCGATTCTCTCCGCGGTCGCATTCAATCCCGCATCGGATGCAGTCGGGATGCAGAGTCCCCCCGCGGCGGCGGCGCCGCCCACACCTGCGGAGGAGATGCCTCGCTACGTGGGAAAGATCTTCGACCCGAGCCAAGTGAGGCGGGTCCCCAGATCGGTCGCCCGTCGATATGAGCCGAATCAGGTCCTCTCGCTCGATCTGAGGCCGGTCGAGCAGGGCATCGCGGATCGCGGGCCGCTCGACGGCGGGATGCGTTCGATCGACTCCGGACTTCAGATGCCCTCGGGATACCGGCAGTGTTTCGAGCGGCCGGGCGGAGGATTCATGCGGGCAGACGGCGGACTCGTCGCGACCTTCGATCAGTCGATCTACGTGCAGTCTCGTGACGGTCTTCTTCCAGACATCCCGGCCTCCACGACGTTCGTGATCGGCGGGGTGCCGCTCGCCGCCGAAATCGGTCACGGCCGTCTCCTCCCGGTCGATCCACTCGATCCCGGTCGCCCTCCGTCGGCGGTCGAGGCGTTCGCACCACGGGTCGCACCGGACGAAGCGTGGGTCGTGACCGCCAAGCCGGGTGATCGCATTCGACGGTTCGGGTACGGCCCCGGTTATCGAGTCGCTGCCGAGGCAAGGCCTGATCCGGTCCTCGATTCCGAGCGACATCGTGCCGAGCCGCGTGATGTGACACGCGGTAGGGCAGGAGATGTGCAGAGATCTTCCGATCGAGGCGTGGCACCCGTCGACCGCGGAGCGGCAAGAGGTTCGTCACGGTTCTTCGAGGACTCGTCCTATCGGAGAGATCGCATGCAGGCCCTGGCGGATTCGCTCAATCGGGGGATCCGGAAAGTCCATTCCGAGGATCCGGTGGCATCGACGACGGAAGGGATCGACTCGGATCGTCCGCGTTCGGCGCCTCTCCCGCATCCACGACCATGATGCGCTCGAGGGGTTTTCGTCCAATGTCGGGACTGCGCGTTTCCGCCGCCGGATAGCCGACGGGGATCAACATGAAGGCTCGCTCGTGTGCCGGCCGTCCCAGGACTTCGCCGAGGAATTTCATCGGACTCGGGGTGTGGGTCAGGGTCGCGAGTCCCGCGACGTGCGCGGCGGCGAGGAACATCCCGGTCGCGATTCCCACGGATTCGTTGGTGTAGTAGACCTGGTCGGTCTCTCGGGCCGGTTCGTCATCACGGTTGAGTTTGAAGACCACCACGAGCCATGGGGCGTCTTCGAGGAAGGGCTTGTCGGCGTTCGTTCCGAGCGGCGCGAGGTCCGTCAGCCACTCCTCGTTGGCCCGCGATTCGTAGAGCTTCCGCTCCTCGACTTCGGCGGCCTCTCGGATACGCCGTTTCAGATCCGCATCCTGCACCGCCACGAATCGCCAGGGTTGCTTGTTGGCGCCGCTCGGCGCGGTTCCCGCGGTCGCGATCAGCGTCTCGATGACCTCCTGCGGAACGGGGCGATCGCTGAAGGAACGAACGCTTCGTCGAGTCCGAAGGACTTCGAGAAAGGAACCGGCGAGGTCGAGGGAGCTCTGGTCGATCGCCTGGTCGTCGTTGATGCTCAAGGTGCCGTTCCAGGTGGCGCAAGGCGCTGGTCGGGTGCGGTCCAGAGCGGCTCGCCACCCCGATCCTCCGTTCGGCTGATCGAACCATCGGGGGCGTAGTAGGTCCAGAGTCCGACTCGGTCACTCCGGGATTCAACGGGGTCGAATCGGTAGGAACCCTCTCGTTCGAGTTCACCGCTGCTGAAGAAGGCCTGAGACCATCCATTGCGAGGAAGTTTTCCATCGGC
>JABABZ010000230.1 GCA_014237965.1 Phycisphaerales bacterium
GGAACTCCTCCGCGTCGAAGGCGTGCTCGCCGGTTCGAGCGTGGGAACCCTGCTCGCCGCCGCACTCCACTACTGCCGCGCACAGACCGAGCCGAAACGGGTCGTCACCTTGATCTGCGACAACGGCGCGAAGTATCTCTCCAAGATGTTCAACGATCACTGGATGATCGACCAGGGGTTCATCAAGCGGAAACGTCATGACGACCTTCGCGACCTGATCGGGCGACGACATCTGGAAAAAGAGGACTACTGCCTCACCCCCGATCTTCCCCTCCATCTCGCGATCAAGCGAATGCGAATGTACGACGTCAGCCAGATGGTGATTCTCGACAAGCGCGAGAAACCGCTCGGGATCCTCGACGAATCCGACGTCCTGCTCGCGATGGTCCACGACGACACGAATGCGAACCTTCCGGTCAGCGACTTCATGACCCGTCGGCTCGAAATCGTCGATCCAGCGGTCAGCATGAACGACCTCGTGCCGATCTTCCGTGCGGATCGGGTCGCGATCGTCGCGGACGCCGACCACTATTACGGCCTGATCACCCGCATGGACATGATCAACTTTCTTCGCCAGCGGGTTCGCTGAATCCCGCCGTCCCGTCGAGAGACCTCCGACGGCCGATCACTCTCCCGATACCAACCTCAAGCTCGAACAAGACCATGACCACTCACGACGACGCCGGCCTCCACTTCGACTCCCGTTGCATTCACGGCGGCCAGGCCACCTGCGCCGTGACCGGCGCGGTCATGCCACCGATCTACACCTCGAGCACCTACGCTCAGGAATCACCCGGCGTGCACAAGGGATTCGAGTATTCCCGAAGCCACAATCTCACGCGGTACAGCTTCGAGCGGGCGCTGGCCTCGCTGGAGGGGAGCGGCCTCACGGAATCCGATGACGCCTCCCACGGTGGCTTCGCCTTCGCCTCCGGACTCGCGGCCGCCGGCACGTGCCTCGAACTGCTCGACGCAGGTGGCACGGTGATCGCGGGCGACGACCTGTACGGAGGAACCTATCGCCTCCTTTCTGGCGTGCGGGCGCGGACCCAGGGGCTCGACGTCAAGTACGTGGACACCACCGACCCCGCCAACGTCGAGGCGGCGCTGGCCGGGCTCGGCCCGGACGCCGGACCCGCGATGGTCTGGCTCGAGACGCCGACCAACCCGACGTTGAAGGTCTCGGACATCGCCGCGATCTCGAAGATCGCGACCCGACACGGCGCCCTGACCGTCGTCGACAACACGTTCGCGACCCCCGCGCTGCAACGGCCGCTCGAACTCGGGGCAGACATCGTCCTGCACTCCGTCACCAAGTACCTCGGAGGACACTCCGACGTGGTGGGCGGCGCCCTCGTGGTCGGCACGCCCGAACTGGCGGAACGGGTCCGCTATCTGCAGAACTCGGTCGGCTCGATCATGGGACCGTTCGATTCCTACCTCGCCCTCCGCGGGGTGAAGACCCTCGCGCTCCGAATGGCCCGGCACTGCGAGACCGGCATGCGGATCGCCACCTGGCTCGAGTCGCATCCCAAGGTCGATCGGGTCGTCTACCCCGGTCTCCCCTCGCACCCTCACCATGCCGTCGCAGCCAGCCAGATGGCGTTGCACGGAACCCCCGCGTTCGGCGGAATGATCACGATCTTCCTGAGAGGCGGCATCGACGAGAGCCGTCGCTTCCTCGAGACGGTCCGGATGTTCGCACTCGCCGAAAGTCTCGGAGGCGTCGAGAGCCTGATCGAACACCCCGCGATCATGACGCACGCCTCGGTCCCCGCCGAGCAGCGAGCGGCCCTCGGCATCAGCGACAGTCTGGTTCGACTCTCCGTCGGCATCGAACACAGCGATGATCTGATCGCGGATCTCGAACGAGGCTTGAATGCCGTCTAGAGGAGATCACACTCCGATCCGCCCGACCTTCGCGATTCGACCATCTCCCTTGAACCGTCAGTGAACTGGAACGCCCGATGGGATCGAAAAGGAAAGGCGGAAGCCCCGCCGACCGAACCCGTGCCATCGAGACCGCGCGAGGCCTCTTCGCCAGCGGTCGTCCGGCCGAGGCCGAAGCACTCCTTCGCCGCGGGATTCCATCGCCTTCCAAGGACGCCGAAGCACTTCGACTCCGAGGCTGGATCGCCGAGCAGAACAACCAGCCCGCGGAAATGAAGTCGTTGGCGGAGAAATCGCTTCGCATCGAGTCGCATCCCGAAGGCCACCTGATCCTCGCCCAGTATCACCTCCGAAACGACCAGTCCGACGCCGCGATGTCCGCCGCGGAGACCGCCCTCCAAGTCGACCCGACCCATCGCCCCACTCGAATGATGCTGGCGGCGATCTTCCTGGAACGCGGGCGGATCGAGGATGCGGCCGAGGTCATCGTCCCCCTCCAGACCGACCGCCCCACGGAAGAGGGAGAAGGTCGACGACTCGGATACACCGAAGCCAACATCCTTTCTCGCCGCGGCGAGCATCAGGCTGCCATCGATCATCTGGAATCAACGGTGCTCGCGGATCGGTCCATGCACGCCGAACGCAAGGCGGCCTTGGCGCTCAAGGCCAAGATTCTCGACGAACTCGGCCGCCACGAAGAGGCCTTCACGGTGGCGGAGACCTTCAACGCGATGGAACGGATCCCCTTCGACCCGCGCCGATTCGGTCGGGAGATCGACGGGATCATCGACCAGTTCGACCGGGAGACGCTTGCTCGCTTCCCGATCGGATTCGATGACGATCTTCCAGTGTTCGTCACCGGCATGCCACGAAGCGGCACGAGCCTGGTCGACCGGATCATCGACGCCCATCCGCAGGCCGGTGGGGTCGGAGAATTCACCGGTATCGAACAATTCGCAGCCAGACTGCAGGCCGCGACCGATCCCCGGCTTCCAGTCCCCGAGTGTTTCGGGAGCATGCAGTCGCCTCAATGGAAGTCCGAAGGTGAACGATACGTCGAACGACTTCGACGTCTGATGCCCGATGCGGAGCGGGTGGTCAACAAGTCGTTGATGAACGCGAATCTGCTGGGCTTGATCGCTCGACTCCTTCCGGGAAGCCGGGTGATCCACGTCCTCCGAGATCCGCGCGACGTCGCGATCTCCTGCATGATGGGCGAATTCCGACCGAGCGCCATGCCATGGACCACGAGGCTCGACTGGGTCGCTTCGGTCTGGGACGCCTCGCGCCGGTTGATGAACCACTGGGAGAAGGTGCTCGATCTGCCGATCCTCGAAGTTCGCTATGAGCGGCTCGTCGCCGACCCCGCGACGGAGTTTCCTCGAATCATCGAGTTTCTGGGTCTGCCGTGGGACGACGCCTGCCTGGAATTCCATGCGACCGGAAGGCCGCTCAGAACCCTGAGCCAGGATCAGGTCTGTCGCCCGCTCTATACCACCAGTGTCGGCCGACATGCCCGCTATGCCGATTCCATCGCCGGCGTCGACTGGCCGGTCCTCGACGCTTGAATCGTGATCAACCTCGAGGCGTCGCGACCCACCGGCCCTCACGCCAGTAGGGAAGCAGTTCTCCGTCGAGAAGCATCTCGTCGATGCGATCGACGCGAATCTCGAGCAATGGTTCATCACCATCGAGGTCCAGCATGCTCGACCACGTCGCCTGATCGACCTGCAGGAGACCGGCTTCGATCCGAAGCATCGCGAGAACCTCGTCTTCGCTGAGGTCAGGCCTTGATCGAGCGGAGCGTCGCGATTGCTCCGCGAGCCACTTCACCCCTCCGGGAAGCGTGTCGTCCCAGGGCTTGAGGAGGCGAAGACGAATCGGATCATTCACCAGCTGACGCAACT
>JABABZ010000231.1 GCA_014237965.1 Phycisphaerales bacterium
GCGACTCCAGCCGAAGCGACTCCGGCCGCGGCGTCTCCGGCAGCGGCGACTCCGGCGGAAACACCCGTCGAAGTTTCAACGCCAGCGGCGACTCCGGCGGCGGCAGAACCTGAACCCGCCAAGCCGGCGACCGAAGAGGCCGCAGCACCGCCGCCGGCCGAGCCTGGTGTGATCTGGAAGGCCCGGCCGAGTGGGCCATCGATCGAAGGAACCCCCACCGATCTCGGCTCGCTCGACCCGGAAACCGACCGCTACCGGGTTCGCTTCTCGGCTGACGGCGCCGGAATCGATTCGATCGTCTTCAGCGACTTCTGGACGGAAGCCCGTCAGAAGCGCGCGGCCGCAGCCCACCGCCGCGACCCGACCGCGACGCCCCTCCCTCCCGAGGACGATCGATATGCGCTGCGACAGTCGGCCCTTGGCAGTAACGCGATCCCCCTGCTCTCCGCCGCCGGATTGAACATCAACGGCGAGTTCGTCTCACTCTTCGGCCGAGTCTGGTCGGAAATCGATCCCGGAACGTTCTCCACCGAGATCTTCGAAGAAGGGAGCGACACCCCGGCGTTCCGAGTGACCCGTCGTTTCGTTCTGGCGAAGAACGGCTACGACATCGCACTTCAGCAACGGATCGAGAATCTCACCGCGACGCCGGCCGATGTCCAGTGGGTCCAATACGGCCCCGGGGACCTTGATCGCGACCGTGGCTCGTTCATCGAAGTCCGCCGCTTCCACTTCGGCTATCTGATGCCGATCGACCGGGATCCCACCCAGTCCAGCGTGGTGGCGAACGGGCAGCTCTACGAACGACAGGCGATTCTCGGCGTCGTCGAGGAACGGGAGGAAGCGGTTCGCGCCGGGCTGGACGGCAACTCCGGCGAGTTCGACATCTGGCCGAACGAGACCAGCCGCGAGCAGAACCTGACGCTGAGCTGGTTCGGTGCCACCAATCGGTACTTCACTCTCTGCGTGCACGCACCCTTCGACGAAGCGACGGGGCGGACGTCACGCTCGATCACCGAAAGCGTGCAGACCGTCTTCCCCAATGCCGATCTCACCGCTCCCGCCGATCGCCAGGTGCTGGTGACCGAACTCTACGGCCCCATCAAGACCATCGCCGCAGGCGGCACGGCGGACTGGGATCTCGGCGTGTACGCCGGCCCGCTCGAGCGGAGCGTCCTCGAAACCGGCGAGCCGTACACCTCGCTGAACATGCGGGCGCTGATCGTCTACCTGATGAGCGGCTGCTGCACTTTCTGCACGTTCACCTGGCTGGCGGACTTCCTCGTCGTCTTCCTCGCCTTCATCCACGGCATCGCCTTCGACTGGGCGCTCGCGATCGTGATTCTGGTCTGCATCGTGCGAACGCTGCTTCACCCGGTCATGAAGAAGGGGCAGGTTCAGATGCAGCGGGTCAGTCGGCTGATGTCCGAGTTGAAGCCCGAGATCGATGCCCTGCAGAAGAAGTACAAGGGCGATCCCGCCAAGATGCAGGCGGAGCAGCGACGTCTGTTCATGGAACGCGGCGTGAATCCACTGGGTTGCGTCGGCGGCCTGCTTCCGACCTTCCTCCAGATGCCGATCTGGATCGCGTTGTATGCGGTGCTGTTCTTCGCCTTCGAACTCCGGCAACAGGAGGCGTTCTTCGGCGTTTTTCAACTCCTCCCGGACGTGGTGATCGGAAACGCCACCGTCTTCGGCCAGTTCCTGGGTGACCTCAGTCGTCCCGACCACTTCATCGAGTTCGGCACCCCCGTCAGCATCTACATCACGCAGCTGACGGGCGTCAACATTCTTCCGTTGTTGATGGGGTTCATCTTCTACGTCCAGCAGAAGTACATGAGCCCGCCTCCCAGCCCGAACATGACCGATGAGCAGAAGCAGCAGCAGAAGATCATGAAGGTCATGATGGTCGTGCTCTTCCCGGTGATGCTCTTCCAGGCACCGAGTGGTCTCACCCTCTACATCCTGACCTCCAGTTCGATCGGAATCATCGAAGGACGGCGCATTCGAAAGCTGGTCGACAAGATGGACTTCTCCGCGAAGCCCATCCCCGAGAAGGCGAAGAAGGCCGGATCGGGCAAGACCAAGGATCGAATGGCGAAGATGTACGCCGAGAAGCTCGCCGAAGCGAAGGCGAAGCGCGACCGCAAGGCCAAGGGCCCCAAGAAGAACTACAAGAAGCGCGATTCGTGAACCCAACCGACGGGGCGGTGATCGTCGCGACCGGAACCCCTCCGGGCCGCGGTTCGAGAGCGTTGATCAGATGCTCGGGCAGAGAGATCCTCTCGAACCTCGACGGCCTCCTGTTCGGCGAAGCGATGGAAGCCGGGCGAGACCGGACTCGCGGTGTCTTTCCGGGGAACATCCGGATTCCCAAATGGCCAGACGGCAGGACGGGAGGCGAAGTCCTCGTCCCCTGCCTCGCCGCGATCTTTCCGGGACCCGCGACGTTCACTGGTGAAGACGTGCTGGAAGTCGAAGTGCCGGGTCATCCGACGCTGGTCGAGGTGGTCAATGACACGCTCGTCGAACACTTCGATCGCCTGCCATCAGGAGCAAGGCCTGCCGGTCCCGGCGAGTTTTCCGCCCGGGCGTTTCTCGCCGGCCGCCTCTCGCCGGGGCAGGCCTCCGGGATCGCCGACCTCATCGCCGCCGATCGAGACGAAGACCTCGAGGCGGCCGATCAACTCCGCCGCGGCCAGGAGGGGCTGGCATTGGCCGAGCAGGGGAACCGCCTCGCGGAGGCCGTCGCCCGCGTGGAAGCGGGCATTGATTTCACGGACGAAGAAGACGTCGTGTCCTGCAGTTCCGCCGAGCTCCGAGCCATGATTGGATCGATTCGCCCGGGTCTGGAGTCGATCGCCCGCTGGTCCTCGCTCGCCGGCCCCGCACTCCGCGATCGACCGCTGGTCGTCTTGTCCGGCCCCCCCAATGCCGGAAAATCGACGCTCTTCAATGCGATGGTCGGCAGCGAACGCGCCGTCATCTCGCAGGTGGCCGGCACGACCCGCGATCTCGTGCACGCCGACTTGGACATCGAGACGACGGAAGGCCGGCTTCGAATCCGGCTGGTGGATACCGCCGGCCTCGGTGAATCTCAGGACCCATTGCAAGATCTCGCCTCGGCCCGGGCTCGGGCGGCATTGGAAGAAGCAGACGTCGTGCTGTGGTGTCTCCCCGCGAGCGACCCGGATGGCCCGTCGCTTCCGCATCCGCGTGGTCCCGAGCCGGACACCCATCGGCGGGTCGAAATCCAGACCAAGACGGACCTGAACTCGTCGATCGCCCCCTCGAAGGCACCGACAGACGTCGTGAGGGTCAGCTTGCCGCCCGGGCGACCCGCTGCCGGGCTGAATGACGTTCACGAGCACTTGTGTCGGAAGCTCGCGGATCTGGGCGCTGGGGGAGATCGACTGGCGAGCCGTGGTTGGCAACAAGTTCAGGCCGATTCGATCGCGGGTGCCATGGCCGCCCTCGATGCCGTCGAGCTGCTCCTGGATGGCGTTCCGGACGAGTCGGGACCGCCGTCGCCGGAGCTGATCGCCGCCGAGCTCCGAACCGCACTGGATGCGATCAGACGCCTGGAGGGCGAGATCGATCCGGAAGAGGTGCTTGATCTGGTCTTCGGCCGCTTCTGCATCGGTAAATAGCTTGGCAAATCACGCAGAGCCTGCCTGGAGGCAAGGGTTGATTCGGTGCGAAGTCTAGTGACAAGGTTAAGGGTGTGCTAGTCACCATC
>JABABZ010000232.1 GCA_014237965.1 Phycisphaerales bacterium
CCTTCCTTCTGCTTCTCGAGCAACTTCCGCTTTCGCGTGATGTCGCCGCCGTAGCACTTGGCGGTCACGTTCTTTCGCAACGCCTTGATGGTCTCGCGTGCGATGATCTTTCCGCCGATCGCCGCCTGAAGCGGAATCTCGAACTGATGCCGATCGATCTGCTTCCGGAGCTTGGCCAGGATCGCCCGGCTTCTGCCTTCCGCGCCCGAACGATGACAGATGATGCTGAGGGCCTCCACCGGTGCGGCGTTGATCAGGATCTCCACCTTCACGAGATTCTCCACCTCGTAACCGGTGATCTCGTAATCCATCGTTCCGTATCCGCGGGTGATCGACTTCAGCTTGTCGTAGAAGTCGTAGATGATCTCCGCGAGCGGAAGCTGGTAGTCGAGGATCTGCCGGGTCTCGCTCACGAATCGCTGGCCACGGAAGATTCCCCGGCGGGCATCGGCAAGCTTCATGAGATCACCGATGTTCTCGACCGGACAGATGATCTCCAGCTTGACCAGCGGCTCGCGGATCGCCTTCACCCGGGACATGTCGGGCAGGTCGGCGGGATTGTGGATCTCCATCGTGGTGTCATCGTTCAGGTCCACGAGATAGGAGACGGTGGGGGCCGTCTGGACGATCGCGACGCCACCTTCTCGCTCCAGCCGTTCCTGGACGATGTCCATGTGGAGCAGGCCGAGGAAGCCGCAGCGGAATCCGAATCCGAGGGCCTCGGAATGCTGGACTTCGAACGTGAAACTCGCATCGTTCAGATGGAGGCGTTCCACCGCTTCGCGGAGCGTTTCGAAGTCGCTTCTCTTTCCGCCGTCATCATTCCCCGACGACGGATAGAAGTCGCAGAAGACCATCTGCTTGGGTTCTTCGTAGCCCGGCATCGGCTCGGGGGCCGGATCGGAGTCGAGGGTCACGGTGTCGCCGACTCGGACGTCACCGAGAGTCTTGATCGCGGCGACCATGTAGCCGACCTCGGACTGGCCGAGCGACTTGAGCTTCTGTGGAAACGGGGTGTATCGACCGAGCTCGGTCACCGTGAAGGTCCGACCCGTGCCCATCATGCGGATCTTGTCACCGACGGAAATGGAACCGTCGAAGACGCGGACGAAGACCACCACGCCTCGATAGTCGTCGTAGTGACTGTCGAAGATCAGAGCCCGGAGCTTGTCGCCCTCGGAGGGCGTGGGATCCGGAAGTTTCTCGCAGATCTTGTCGAGGAGTTCCGGGATTCCCTGGCCGGACTTTGCGCTGACGTAGATCGCGTCCTCCGCCGGGAGTCCAAGGACCTGTTCGATCTCCATCGACACGCCTTCGGGGTCGGCGGCCGGCAGGTCGATCTTGTTCACCACCGGGATCAGTTCGAGGTTGTTTTCGACCGCGAGGTACGCGTTGGCGACGGTCTGGGCCTGAACGCCCTGAGTCGAGTCGACCACGAGCACCGCGCCCTCGCAGGCGGTGAGGGCTCGACTGACCTCGTAGGTGAAGTCGACGTGTCCCGGCGTGTCGATGAAATTCAGCTCGTAGGTCTCACCCTCGAACTCATGCATCACCGTCACCGCCGAACTCTTGATGGTGATGCCTCGTTCACGTTCGAGATCCATCGAATCGAGCATCTGCGCCCGCCCCGTTCGATCGTCGACGGCGCTGGTGGCGTGAAGAAGTCGATCCGCAAGAGTGCTCTTGCCATGATCGATGTGGGCGATGATCGAGAAATTCCGAACCTTCAACGACGGATTCCGTTCTGTGCGTGCCTTGTCGCCGCGTCCTGCGACGGGTGACCGGATGCCTCGCCGTGCTTGGGCGAGTCGAGACCGTCCAGTGTAGTCGCCATCGGGCGGTGCCCGCACTCCGGGCACGCTGATTCAGGCCGATCGGGGGCGAGGAGCTGGCCGCAGCGTCGGCAGACCGGGATGCCCCGGTCTCCCAGCGTGCGGCGTACATGGCCCACGTAGGTGAGGTTCATCGCGAACACGAAGGCCAGGTGCTGGAGCACGAGGAAGATCACGGCGACCACGAGCACCCGCAGGAGGATCGACGGGAGCTCCTTCGAGATCGCTGCCGGGCTCGTCGAACCAGAGGCGAAGAAGCTCGGGAACGACGCCTCGAGCAGCAGTAGGAGTGCGAGCGGGAGGAAGGAGATCACGGTGAAGACGGCGATGTCCCTCGGATGCCCCAGCATTCGCAGGTTCGCCTGCCAGTGGATCGAGAGCCGATCCCGGAATCCGGGCCGGTAGGTGGGATCGTGGAAGTCGGGCCAGAGGAGGTTCATCGTTGGGCGGTGGGGACCCACGCGGTCGTGCGACCGGCGACGGTGGTGATCTCGATCGGTTCGTTTCGCGAGGTGCGGGCGTCCTCGGGACGCCCCCAGCGGTGGTGGAAGAGCCAGCTCTTCGGGAATCGGCTCGACACCGAATTCACCGCCACCGCCTTGCGGATCACCGAGCCGAGTCGCCGTCGAATCGACTCGATCTCCGCGGCCTCGAGGTCACGAACCCGCCGTTGCGGTGCGACACCCGCCTGGTAGAGGACTTCGTCCGCGATCCAGTTTCCGACGCCGGCCGCGAAGGACTGGTCGAGAAGAAGTCCCTTCGTCGTCACACCCCGCGTGCCGACGAGCGTTCGGAATGCAGCCGCAGGAGGAAGTTCGAGCAGCGGATCGAAT
Organism: Phycisphaerales bacterium; assembly: GCA_014237965.1. Lineage (GTDB taxonomy): Bacteria > Planctomycetota > Phycisphaerae > Phycisphaerales > SM1A02 > UBA12014. Next base: position 2,666 of record JABABZ010000232.1, read on the forward strand.
CCGAGTTTCGAGATGGGAGTCTCGTTCCGCGGATCATCGCGAAGACGAATGCGTCCGAACCGGCGGGGGTCGGGCATCGCGAGTCGACGGCCATCCTCGAATTCGAGTTCGATCTTCCAGAACTTCGGCCGCTCCGATTCATCGGTGTACCCATGCAGCGCTCCGGTCATGCCGAAGTGCAGGAGCAGCGCCGGAGCGTCTTCGAACTCGAGCCAGAGTTGCTTTCCATGCCGGCATGCGGCATGCACGCGTTTCCCCCGAAGACGCCGGGAGACGGTGGTCGGCGTCTGATCGCAGAAGACGATCCGGTCGTTGGCGCATCGGACGCGACGGACCGTCCGGCCCGTGGCCACCATCTCGGCGATGAGCCGGCCTCGTTCGACCTCGGGAAGTTCGGGCATGCGTCGGCGGGTCTCCTGGGCGGCGCTATCCGTCGGTGTCGGATCGCTCGTCGTCCGGGGATTCGGTCGAGACTGGAATCGGATTCGGCTCCGGGGTCTCGGCCGTCTCGGCGATCGGTCGAGCCACCTTGACGGGGGGCCGCCGAAGAGGCCCCCGCGAGGTTCGGAATTCAACGATGTCGCCATCTTCGCCCAGGATGACCTGCTCGATGACGGGGATCTGGCTCGCCACGAGCGGCTCCATCACCAGCCGCTCGTCCTCGAGGAGGTACCAACGGCCGCGTTGGCCGGCCAGTTCGGCGATGGATGAACGCTCGGGCGCGATCCACTGGTAACTCTGGTCCGCCCGGAATTCGATCACGCCACCGGGCCCCGTCCAGTGTCCGAGCAGTCGGTCCTCGCTGATCCGGGGTGGTGAGGCGACCTTGGAGAATGTCGTCGCTTCGCCGGTGAGCGCGGCCCTCAGCACATCATCCCGGAGCGAGAGCGCGGCGCGTTGTCGAGCCTTGCGAGGGAGGGTGTAGGGCTCGAGCCAGAAGACGGCATGGTTCTGTCGGTGCCAACGACCGATCTCCGAAGGGGGTTCGAATCGGTCATGGTCTCTCCATCGCCGATAGCGACCGTTCTCCGAGACCTCCAGCAGGCCCTTCGGGGTCATCCACCAACCGG
>JABABZ010000233.1 GCA_014237965.1 Phycisphaerales bacterium
GCTCCGGCCCGATGCCGACGATTTCAATAGGCACGCCGACGAACGACTCGACTCGATACCGCGGGGCTTCCCGACCCCGACCTGCTCCTCCGCACCGCCGGCGAGATGCGAATCTCGAATTTTCTGCTCTGGCAGATCAGTTACGCCGAACTGGTGGTGACCGATGTCCTCTGGCCGGCGTTCGAGATCTCGGACCTCCATCACGCGTTCACGGACTTCAGTGGCCGGACCCGGCGTTTCGGCCTCATCGATCCGACCCCCGGTTCCGAGAGCGACCCGAAAGGGTCCTGACCCTCGATTCCACGAAAACCCACAAGGTGAGAGACTCCCGGGATCCGGCCCCACGGACATCACGAAGAGGCATTTGTTGCCTTCCGGCGTTTGTTCCGAACCCTCCGGCGGCGTAGACTGAACAACAGAGAGTCCACCAACTCTCTGGTGGGACCGAAGTTCCGCTCCTCCATCGTCCACGGCCGGACGATCTTCCGGGCCTCTCAGGCTCATTTCACGCCCTGCAGGGATCTCCACGGACGATGCCCAAGCGAAGTTCCCCACTGGCTCGATGTTTCGACGTCGTCATCCCCTCCATCCGATCGATGGCGTTTGCGGCGTTGCTGCTTCTCGCCACCATCGGCGGCGATCGAACCGTCTCAGCGCAGCAGAACTGCCCCCCACCGCCCCCGGTCGGGTGGATTCCCTGCGGCGAGTGCCGCGGCGACCTGAACGGCGACGGACTTCTGAATTCGACCGACCTGGTGGTCTTCGAACTCTATCGCGAGCAGACTCCTCAGAACCTTTGCGCCGACTTCAACGTCGATGGCGAGGTCAATCAGATCGACGCGGATTTTCTTAACTGGATCCTCAATCCTGATCCGCTGTCGAATTCGTGTTACAAGCCAGCATGCCGTCCGGAGTGCGGCATTCCCGCCAATCGAAGCTGTTTCGTTGGTGGAAACCCGGGCGATCCCATCCCCGGCGGGTGCAACGATGCGGCGTGCTGCAGAGCAGTCTGCCTCTTCGATCCCCTCTGCTGCACGGATCTGTGGGACAACGGTTGTGCGGTGATCGCTCAGAACACCTGCCTTCCCGATTTCCCCGACACTCGGACGGACGCGGGAAACTCCCTGCGAGTTCACAGCTACGACCTGACCGCACCCGACTGCCTCTCGGCTCACTCGACCCCCGGCTGTTTCGATGAACGATGCGCTTCGCTGGTCTGCACCGCCGACCCCGCCTGCTGTGCCATCGCCTGGGACGCCGAGTGCGTGACACTCGCCCTGTTTCATTGCCAGTCGGCGGTGACCAACATGATCGTGCAAGAGAAGGTGTGCACGGCCCTCCCGGCCTGCTGCAGCACCGGAGACTGGGACATCACCTGCACGTTGGCCGCCATGACGTTCCTGGCTTCGCCCGAGAATCCCGGCATCGCGACCCTCCCAAGGCACTTCCTGCTGTCGCCGGTCACGGAACCGACGCGAGACGACCCGGCCCCCCTGGCGACGGCGCTCGCCTCGTACCGGACGCTCCTCTGCAACATCGACCCCATCTATTGCGAGCCGGCCGGCGATCTCGCCTTCTACGCCGATATCGCCAACGCCCTGGCCACCATCAGCGTGAACTATCCGGAATGCGTCGGCCAGTTCAACGGTGGTGAGTGGGACGCGGGATGTGCCCAGGTGGCGGCCCGACTGACTCGACGCCCCGTACCCGGCAACTCCGGGCTCGGATCGTGCCTTCTCCCGCACTCGGGCGTGGGCTGCGATGACGCCCTCTGTTCCCAACTGGTCTGCAATCTCGACCCGACCTGCTGCGGCCTCATGTGGGATACGGACTGCGTCCGTCTCGCCGGTATCCAGTGCGTCCTGGTCCCGAGTCGCGATCTCGCCTTCTCCGACGTCCAGACGAAGGGCGCCGTCTCGATCCGCAATGACGACGGCCTTGGCTGCGGCACCACCAACGCCGGAAGCTGCTGCTTCCAGAGCCACACCCCGTTCTGTCGAGACGCGGAGTGCTGCCAACTCGTCTGTGGTTACGACGCGTACTGTTGCGAAGTCCGGTGGGACGAACTCTGCGCCACCCTCGCCACCGCGGGCTGTGAGACGATCGGCGAACAATGCGGTTGCGGCGCCAAGGTCATCGACTTCGGTCCGATCAACCGATCATGCTTCGAATCCCGCCCCGTCGAAGCCCAGTACGCCGCCGGTTGTGAAGACGCCGATTGTTGCAACACGGTGTGCTACGTCGATCCGTTCTGCTGTGAAATCCGATGGGATCAGGTGTGTGCCGACGGCGCCGAACAACTGTGCGCCCAGGAATTCCCCCTCTGCGGAGAGATCCTTGCCGGCAGTTGTTACATCCCCCGCAAGAACCCTTACTGCGATGACGAATCGTGCTGCGAAAACGTGTGCATCGTCGAGCCCTTCTGTTGCAACGACGCCTGGGACGAGACTTGCGTCGAGCTCGCCCAGGAGGTCTGCACCGAGTGTGGCGACGTGTACGCCGGTTCGTGCCTCGCCCCCCATCCCGGCCCGGCATGCTCGGATCAGGATTGCTGCGAAGAGGTCTGCTCGGTCGATCCGTTCTGCTGCCTCGAGACATGGGACGGTTCCTGTGCGGTCGCCGCCGCCTTCTACCCGGACCTCTGCGGACGTGACCAGAGCTGCGGCAACCCCCAGGCGAGAAACTGCTTCGCCGAGAGCTTCACCCCGGGTTGCAGCGATGAAGCATGCTGCAAGAGCGTGTGCGAAGACTACGACGCCTGGTGCTGTGAAGTCCGCTGGGATGCGGTCTGTGCCGCCCAGGCCTTCACGGTGTGCGACCTCCCGTTCAACGTCGGCGGACGAGATCCCTGCAACGATATCCACGCGACGCCGGGATGCAACGATCAGAATTGCACCGCCGCGGTGTGTTCCATCCCCGGCCTTGAGTTCTGCTGCGAACTTCGATGGGACACCGATTGCGTCGACGCGGCAGCGGTCGTCTGCACCGGTCTCTACGAGTGCCCGGGCGTCGGAGACTGCGAGAAATCCAAGTCGACGCCGATGTGCGACGACGCCGCCTGCTGCAACGCCGTCTGCACCGTCGATCCACTGTGCTGCAGTGTGAAGTGGGACAACAGCTGCGCCGTCCTGGCGATCAACATCTGCCGGGTTCCATCGGATTCCGGATGGGAGTGCCCCTGCGAGGGAAGTTGCTTCGAGGCCCGACCGCCCGATGCACCGAGGCCCGGGTGCGACGACTCGAGTTGTTGCGCCGCGATCTGCAACGTCGACGAACTCTGCTGTCTTGAGAACTGGGATGAAGTCTGCGCCGGACTCGCGAACTTCTATTGCGGAAGCGAACTCCAGTGCGGCTCCTTCAGCACCGGAGGCTGCCTCGAGAGCAGCGAGACCCCCTTCTGCGACGACGCCGCCTGCTGTTCCGCCGTCTGCGCGATTGATCCGAGCTGTTGCGCGAATCGCTGGGATTCGTTCTGCGTCGCCACGGCGCTCGAACGTTGCCGACAGGGTTGCGGGCTCGAGACCGCCGGCTCCTGCTTCTATCCCCACCTTTCCCCGGGTTGCAGCGACGCCGACTGCTGCGTCGTGATCTGCGACGACGACCCCGTCTGCTGCACCACGGTCTGGGACAGCCAGTGTGCCACCGCGGCACTCGACGGCTGCGACCCGCCCGAGTGCGGAGACTTCGCCGCCGGCGACTGCTGCACCATCAACTTCTCACCGAGT
>JABABZ010000234.1 GCA_014237965.1 Phycisphaerales bacterium
CCGCTTCTCTCGTTCGATCGCACGGGCGCCGGCCGTGAGAACCTTGTCTTCGAAGGTCTTCAACTCGTCGGTGATGTAGCGCTCGGCGTTCTTGAGCGTCTGCTTCCGGACGAAGTTGGCCGGCACCTTCGCATCATTGGCCTTGCTCACCTCGATGTAGTAGCCGAAGACGCGATTGAACCCGACCTTGAGGGCGCCGATACCGGACTCCTCGATGATCTTCGTCTGGTAGACCGCGAGCCATTCGGTGGCGTCGCGTTCCAGGGCGCGGGCCGCGTCGAGGTCGGGATCGACGTCGTCGCGGATGAGGCCGCCGTCGCGAAGGTGGGTCGGGGCGTCTTCGATGCAGGTGCGTTCGATTCGGTCCGCGAGCGGAGCCAGTCTCGCGACCGCGGCGTCGAGTTGCTCATGGGCGGCGGCGAATGCTGGACGAGCGGCGAGCAGATCGACGAGGGGGCCGGCGGCGATCACGCTCCGGCCGAGGGCGACGACGTCGCGGGGCGTGGCTCTCCCGACCGCGATGCGCCCGGCGATCCGAGCGACGTCATTGACTCCGGTGATGGCCTGACGCACCTGTTCGGCGGCATCGCGATCCTCGATCAGTCCGCCGACCGCACGATGTCGGACTTGAATCTCCTCCGCATCGAGCAGCGGCCAGCAGAGTCGTCGCCGGAGGGATCGCCGTCCCATCGCGGTGCGGCAGTGGGGAAAGACCGAAAGCAGGGAGCCTGCGATCTCGCCGCTGCGGCTGGTCCGCTCGATTTCGAGGCTGCGGAGCGTCGAGAGGTCGAGACGCATGCTTCGATCGTCGTCGCGGTGGCGGGGGGGACGCAGATGAGGAAGGGGCCGTTCGATCTCGCCGGCCGCCTGCGTTTCGAGGAGATACCGGAGCAACCCTCCGGCCGCGGCACTGGCCAGATCGCCCGGTGCAAGTCCGAATGCCTCGAGACTGGCGACGCGATAGTGCTCTCTCAGCACGCGCTCGCCTTCATCGATCGCGAAATTCCAGCCCGGTCGATGGGTCACCACCGCACCGATCATCTCGGCGAGGTCCGGGTCGATGGCATCATCTTCGGACAGATCGCCCGGGTCCGGAATCAGCAGTTCACTCGGGGCGTACCTCGCCAGCGCGTCTGCGAGTTCGCTTCGATCGCAGCTCTGAAGCGTGAAGGCGCCGGTCGAGAGTTCGGCGATGGCGATCGCCATCCGGTCGTCGGCGCCGGGTGTCACCGCGGCCACGAGATTCTCTCGTCCGGCTTCCAGGAGCGTTTCGTCGACGAGCGTCCCCGGCGTCAGAACCCTCGTGACTGCTCGGTCGACCACGCCCTTCGCGTCCTTGGGGTCCTGGATCTGATCGCAGACCGCGACCCGGACGCCTTGTTCGACGAGGCGTCGAAGGTAGTTCTCCGCCGCATGGTGCGGGACTCCGGCCATGGGCATGCCCTTGGTTCGTTCCGTCAGGGTGATCCCGAGGAGTCGATGCGCCGCCTCCGCGTCGGGGCCGAACAACTCGTAGAAGTCGCCCATGCGGAAGAAGAGCAGGCAGTCCGGGTGCGCCGACTTGAAGCGCGTGAACTGGCGCATCGCGGGAGTTTCCCATTGGGAACCACGATAGGCGTCCGGGAGTTCCGGGCTGTCTTGTACCGGTGTCGAAGTCACTCGGAAATTCTACGCGGACGGTTCCCCGGCGATCGTGGAGAACCTGTCGGACCGACGCTCTTTGGCGATCAGACCTCGGACTTCGCAGGGGAATCGGTCTTCCAGAAGATACGAACCCGCTTCTTTCCGAACTTGAGGGCGCCCTTGAGGTCCAGACCGAAGTACACGTCGATTCGGTCGGTCCATCTCTTGTTCATCTTGTCCAGAACCAGATAGGGGCCGGTCTCGACGCCATCCTCCTCGATCCAGACCTCGGTTCGGTGATGCAATCCCTTCTCGAGAAGATCCCGGCTCACTGCGATCGACTTCACCTTGGGATCGAGGCGTTCGTTCCAGGCGGCGATGAAGGGATCGCCGTCGGTCTCCTGGGGCCGCGAGCAGTATGCGGTCGCGGTCACCCACATCGAATGCCGGGCGCCATGCTCGGGGTGCTCTTCAATGGTCCGGGTGGCCGAGCCGGTATTCGGGTGATTCTCGTTGGCCGCGGCCTCCGTCGAGCTCGGGCCGCGTAGGAGCAGGAACCCGGCCACGATCAGGACGACGACGGCCGCGGAGAGCACGGTGAGTGGGAAAGGTTTCATGGGTGCAGGTTCCGGACGCGGTCTGACTTCGATCGTCAAGGCTGGTCGATGGTCAGCGGAGCGGTGGGTTTCTTCTTGGCGGGAACGTCGGACCGGCCGGATGCCCACATGACTGCGCCGGTGAGGTGTTGCCGGAACAGCGGCTCCGCGTAGGACTCGTTGGTATGTCCGCCACCGGTGTAGAACGCCCGGCCGCCATCGAAATCGTGATACCAGCTGATGGGATGATCACCGTTCATTCCGCCCCCCTGGTAACTGGTCTCGTCGAGACTCATCAGGACCTTGACGTTGGGTCTGGGATTGTCCCGGTAGACGTACCACTCGTCGGTCCGGTCCCAGATCGGCGGAAGCATCCTGGTCGCGGGAAACGTTCGATCCTCGACGTTGATCTTCGCGGGCTGGATTCTCGGATGGGTCTTGAACCAGGCGCCGACCAGTCGGCCGTACCAGGGCCAGTCGTATTCGGTGTCCGCGGCGCTGTGGACGCCGACATACCCACCGCCGCTTCGAATGAACTTCTCGAAGTGCTTCTGCTGGACATCGTCAAGGACGTCGCCGGTGGTGTTCAAGAAGACCACGCAGGAGAGCGTTGCCAGGTCTTTCTCGTTGAAACGGGCGGAGTCCTCGGTCGCGACGACGTCGAAACCATGCTCCTTGCCGAGTTCGATCATGGTCTTGATGCCGACCGGGATCGAACCGTGTCGGAATCCGGTGGTCTTTGAGAAGACCAGCACGCGAGGTCGCTCGTCGATCTTGCTGGCCGGCGCTCCGGGCTTTCGCGGCGGAGGCGGGGGATCCTGGTCCGTCGAATCCGAGAAGGCGAGCAGCAGAGCCGCCGAAGCGAGGCAGGCCAGAACCGGCGTGACGATTCGGGAGGTTCGATGCAACCATGAGCGGGTCGTGTTCATGAAACGGATGCTACTCCCTCGGGCCGGTGTGGCAAGGGCCGGGCATCCCAGAGTCGACGTGGTGGACGAAGAATGACCCCCGGTGCGAACACCGGGGATCATTCGGGAAATCCCATCCGTGACCCTGAGGTCTCTGAATCATTCTCTCGTCCGGGATCTCGTGACGATATCGCCATCCGCCCCTCTTCATTCCAGAGATGGGATCACGCGGCCTTCGTCGGAAGTGACATGCGATGTTACGGGAGTGGCGCCGGATTCCCGAAGAAAATTTCGAATTTTCAACGGTTCGGCCGCTGGCTTGCGGGTCCGGGCAACGAAGGTTTCGGGTGATTTTCCAGGCTGTGATCACGGTGCCGACGTCGGTCGCGTCGTGATCGGCCGCCGAAGAAAAACCCTCTCCGCCCGGCAGACGGGCGAAGAAGGGTTGGCGGGCAATGGAGCCGATCGGGATCGAACCGACAACCTCCTCGATGCGACCGAGGCGCTCTCCCAGTTGAGCTACGGCCCCGCCGTCACCGACTTGAAATGGGT
>JABABZ010000235.1 GCA_014237965.1 Phycisphaerales bacterium
CGAGACCACCACCGAAGCGGAAATCACGAGCACTCGGGACGCCTCCCACACGCCGATTCATGGCATGATCGTGCGACGACCATCCCCCCCCGGCTCGAACCGCGGGATATCCCAGCACAGACAGGGAGCCTCTTCCTTGAAGGTATTCGGTTTCCAATTCGCACCGATCCGGCATCGGAAGCAGGAGAATCAGGCGACCATCGAAGAGATGCTCGTGGACGCGGAGCCGCCACCCGGTTCCTTCGTGGTCCTCCCGGAGATGTTCGATTCCAGCTGGACTTTCGACGTCGACGCCGCCACCGAAGGCGACTCGCCGGGCTGGGCCGCCCGGATCGCCGCGAGATTTCAGATCCACCTTCAGATCGGCTTCGGTCGACGGGTCGCTCGCGCACCGGGTGCCGCGAACGCCACGGTGATCGCGCATCCCGACGGCCGCCTCGGAGCCGTGTACGAGAAGATGCACCCCTTCGGCTTCACCGAGGAGCCTCGTCACTACGCGGCCGGCGAGCGACTCGTGCTCGATCGCGTCGGCTCGTTCAAGATCGCTCCATCGATCTGCTACGACCTCCGATTTCCGGAGTTGTATCGTCATGCCGCGCTGGCCGGAGCCGATCTGTTCACGGTCATCGCCAGCTGGCCCGCTCCGCGAATCGCCCACTGGCGGGCGATGTTGATCGCCCGGGCCATCGAGAACCAGGCGTTCGTCATCGGGGTGAACCGGGTCGGATGCGATCCAGAGCACGACTACGGCGGAGAATCGCTGATCGTCTCGCCGCAGGGCGAGCTCCTCGCGGAGGCGGGGTCGGAGACCGCGGTCATCTCCGCCGAGATCGATCCTCAGGCCGCATCGACCTGGCGAACGACGTTCCCGGCACTCGCCGATCATCGCCTTGATCTGCTGAACCCGATCCCGGAAACGGAGTTCAGCGTTGAGCCCGAAGTCTCGGAGGAGTTTTCGGACGAAGGCGAGTCGAAAAAAAGAAGACCATCGACCGAGGAAGATTGACGCGCCCGATCTGCTTCGTAGGATGGTCTTGCAGGTGATCAGGCGTCCGTTCGAGCCGGATCGACCGTCGTGAGTCAAGATCCCCGAAGAATCGTGAAAGAGTTCGTTCAGCGCGAAGTGATCTTCGCACCGTTCGACGGATTCGAGAGAGATCCCCCACACGCTCGACCTTAGCCGCTGGAGGCGGACCGAATGGCATCCTCGAAAACACTCGAATCCCGACGAGCACGACGAGTCGTCGTCGAACCGAAGGCTGATGAGCTATTCGAACTCAAGGCATCCAGACTCCAGCTGGACGAGATCTCCATCAACGAACTTCGTCGGGCGTTCTTCCGTGAAGCCGGCGAGGCGGCGCTCCGCTTCAACGTCTCTCTTGATGACATTCTGGATCATCTCCGATTCGCGTTCGACCTCAGTCTGCTTCGCACCGACGCCCTTCGACGCGTCGCCATCGAGCGAATCGCCCAGAACATCGAAGAACTGGTGATCGCGATCGCATGCATTCGAGGCGATGAGAACGCCTGGTCGGAGTGCATCGAACCGCTTCGCCCCGTCCTCATCAGAATGTGCGAGCTCCGTGTGAACGAGGCCGACGCCATCCTCCACTCCTCTCGCTTCATCATGGAGGTCAGGAATCGAACCATCGGAAGAGCCGGCGAATTCGATGACGGAATCCCCCGACTTCAGGAGTTCGCGGGAATCAAGCCGCTCCGCTCCTACCTCGGTGGTCCCCTCTTCGCGATCCTTCAGGATCTGATCAAGGACGGCATGGCCGTCGCGACCCGACCGAGCACTTCCGCCCGGGCCGCCACCCGGAATCTCCGGCTCGCAGATTGATCGAACACTCGATCGCCGTCCTCGAGCGCTGCCGTTGACGCAGGACGAGCCGCCCCAAACGCCATTGCTTGACTTCAGCCGGGTTGGCTGTAGGCTTCACGTCCTCGCGCGGTTCGGGCGAGACGCAGGCGGCTTAGCTCAGTTGGTAGAGCACGGCATTGAAAATGCCGGTGTCCCCGGTTCAAGTCCGGGAGTCGCCATTCCCCCCGCCCTCTCGAGGGCCCGCGGAGGAGACGACCACTTGAGAACTTGTGAGACCTGACGGGGCCTGACCAGACCTGACGAGACCCGGGATCGCCCGGAACGTCAGTCGGCGTCGCCGCGGGTTCGACCGCCCAGGCTGTTCGAGAACGTCTCAAGTTCTCCGAGCGCCACCGCGGCATCCACCCCGGGCATCGGATACGAGTGATTCAGGGCGTCCGCCATCGCATCGGCTTCAATCAGCAGGAAGTAGATGGGGAACGGAATGACCTTCGTGGCGAAGCGGAGTGCTCTGGCCATCTGGTCCCTGGTCGTGGTGAGGACCAGCGAGCCCTCGTCCCAGCACACTGGAACGATCCGGAACTGCCACGCTTGACGCCTTGTGACCACATTCAGGACCGATGGATCCTGGCGGTCGAAATCCGGCCTCATCCCTTCGGTCAGCACGCTGTACTGCTCGACCCAGGCGCCCTCGACCACCTCCGGCGCGATCCCGAAGAGCCGCTCGCAGATCGAGCCGAAGGGCTCGGTCCGACGGGCCTGAGCCGCGAGAACCTCGGCCACCTGGGCTTCGGTCAACAGGCCCTGACGTACCATCAGTTCACCTAGTTTCATCTCAATACTCCTCCCCACACCCTGCTTGCACCGGTCCATCCGAGTGCCGAACAGGGTCTTTCTCCATCTGATTCATCGACCCTCGGACCCGCCCAATCCCGGCTGATCCGGCGACCTGGAGCCAGTGGAGTTCCGGTCACGCCGGATGCTCCGGATTGCCGTTACGCGGACCCGCCCTCAGAATGCACCAGAAGCATGGTTCCCCCAGACCCCATTCCGATGCGAGATGACGACGCCCTCGAGGCGGCGCTCTTCGACGCGGTCGCGAACAACGCGATCTCCAGCCGTGACATGACGGATCTCCTCCACCGGATGAACTCGGCGCCGCGGGCGCCGCGACGCGATGCGGTCCGATGCGAGATCGAAGTGGCGCTCCGCTTCATCGAAGCCGGGAGTCGCGTTCGCGCCGAGGTCACCGGCCCGCAGGGACGCAGCGTCGATCTCGAAGTCCATTCCGGCGGCCGAGTCTTCGCCGTGCATGTGAAGCGACTCCAGATCTCTCCGCTTCCGCTCGGCCCCCTGCCAGCCGGGTTCCACGAACTCGCGTCAATTCAACGCCCGTATCTCGTCGGCGTGGAGTGGTTGGGATCGAGCCCGCCCGACACCGACGTTCTCATCGCGGCCCGAGAGTTCCTTCTGGGCGCGCGGGTCGGTGATCGGCTCGTACTTCGCGACGCCGAAGAACGACGAATCGGGACCATGGAGATCGCGGCGCCCCGGCCCGCGGAACGATCGGACTCGACCTGCCTCCAACTCGTCGCCGTGGGAGACGCCAATCATGCCACTGCGCTGGTCGCTCGAACGGGACGCCTGCTGCGGCGGGCCTATCGGCAGTTCGTTCCCGAGCGGGAAAACGTGATCGTCCTTGCGGGCGGTGGACCATGTCATGACGGTGTCGATGAATTCCACGGCGGTCTTCTTGCGAGCCTTTGGAAGCGTGGACAGGTCGGCCACCGTCCGGGCGACTTCGCGTGTGAGGGTTCGCGTCTGCGTCGCCAGGTAGTTCTTGAGTTCGCGT
>JABABZ010000236.1 GCA_014237965.1 Phycisphaerales bacterium
CATGGAACCCGGCTGGCGAGGAATCGGTTTTCCCGAGACGGCCCTAGAACTCAACCGACGACTCAGCGATGAGATCAAGGCGGTGATGGACGATCCGGCCCATCACCAGCTTCGACGCCCCCTGACCTTCGAGTATCCGGTGACCGCTGGACGAGAATGAACCACGAGCGAACGGAATGACCTCGGGAGAAGCCCGGCTTCAACTGCTCGACCCGACCATGTCTCCAAACCGAAAGGAACCGGCCATGGCTGGAATGCTCCTGGGACTCTGGGACGACTCGAACGAAACGCTGATCATCACACGTCCCAATGGCCAGACCTACAAGGTGAATGGACGTCAGATACTCGCCGGCGGCCACAAGGTCTTCGGCGTCCAGACGGTGGGAGACGAGATTCATGTCCTGACGGCTCCGCGAACGAATCAACGACCAAGTCGTCGGGTGATCTACAGTGACGCCGGTCGCTACAAGGGAGGCAAATCCGCCTGATGATCGGGAGGATCGCGGCATTCATCGTCCGGCGAGGCGATGGATGCGTGCTTTGCTGCTAGATTCCAATGATGCAGATCAACCGAAGCAGACGCGAAGAGAAGTGGAATGCGGTTTCTCACGGCATCGGTTTTCTTGCGGCGCTCGTCGCCCTTCCATTCCTCATCCATCTCTCCGTATCCAGAGGCGATCCCTTCGGCGTGGTCAGTTCCGCGATCTTCGGAACCACCATGCTTCTCACTCTGGGCGCGTCGACCGTGTACCACGCCTCCCGGTCCCCGCAGAACCGGCGGATTCTGCAGATCATCGATCACATGTCGATCTACCTGCTCATCGCGGGCAGTTACACCCCGTTGTGCCTGACCACGCTTCGCGGGCCGTGGGGCTGGAGTCTCTTCGGCGTGGTGTGGGGAATGGCGATCACCGGCGTGCTCCTCAAGACCAGGTTCACCGGCCGCTTCGAAGTTCTCTCGACCACGATGTATCTGGCCATGGGCTGGTTGTGTCTGGTCGCCGTGGTGCCGATGTTCGAACTCCTTCAGGTCGGTTCCCTCGTCTACCTGCTCATCGCGGGAATCGCGTTCTCGACGGGCGTGGCCTTCTATCTCCAGGACCACCGGCGCGGCTTCCACTTCGCGTGGCATCTCTTCGTGATGGCCGGATGCATCGGGCTCTACGGCGCAGTGTTCATGGAGATCGCCCACGCCTGAGAACGTCGATCAGACCCGCAAGGATCGAATCCATGTCGGACTCCCACCCAATCCCGATCCGTCCCCGTGAGACCGTGATACTCGCGCGTGACTTCGAGCATCTCGTGACGTGGTACCAGACGGCCCTCGACTTCCGAGTGATCAAGCGTTTCGACGAATTGCCGTATGCCAATCTCGAGACCGCCGGCGGCGTCGCGATCGGCATCGGCTCGGCACCACCCGAACTCGCTCATGCCGATGCCACCGTCGTCCCACAGATCGAGACCGATGACGTCGCGGCCCTGCTTCAACGCGTCGTCGCCGCCGGAGGAGCCGCCCAGGGGCCCGAGCGGGACGCGGCCGCCGGCTTCAGCTTCGGCTCCTTCCGAGATCCGGAAGGAAATTCCTGGTGGGTCGTCGACACCGGCTGCCCGTAATCGAACGGGTCTCCCCGTTTTCGCGGTCCATACCGCCAGACCGATCGGTATGGTGACTTCATGCGAAAAACGACCACCGCACTTCTCATCGTGGCGACCGGGCTTTGCGGCGCCCTCGCCTCCGCCGCCCCGGGAATCGATCAGCCGAAATGGAACGTGAAGACGACGGTCGGTCCGGACGCCCTCACCGGAGGCTGGTTCATCAATCTCGGGCGAACGGGCATCCGAGTCAGACTTCTTGAAGAACGGCCGACGGAGTTCGAAGTCGCGTACGTCTTCGACAAGACGCCCGCGGCACGCCGAATCAAGATCGGCGATCGCATCATCGGCGTGGGCGGGGCTCGATTCGAGACGCCTCACAAGTTCGGCTACGGCGTCGGAAAGTTCGGATATGACGGCCCGATGAAGGATTTCTCCGCCGCGCTCGAGACCGCACAGGCCGAAGACGGACGCCTGAGTCTCACGATCCTCCGAGAAGACGAGACTCTCGAGGAGACTCTTCGCGTCGGCAACCGATATCGCGATTTCTCGGCGACCTACCCCTTCGACTGTCGCAAGACGAATCGGATTCTCGCGGACACCCTTCCCTGGCTCGCTGAACGACAACGTGACGACGGCCTCTGGAGCGACCGACCACACTTGAACGCGTTCACGACGCTGGCCCTGCTCGCGAGCGGTCAACCGAAACATCAAGCCGCGGTCGAGAAGGCGATGCGGGCGATGGCGGCGAGGACCACCGAAGAGATCGAGTATCAGGGCCTCGACGGATGGAAGTACACGCTCTACGGAATCTGCCTCGCCGAGTACTACCTCGCGACCAAACAGGCCTGGGTTCTTCCTGAACTCGAGGAGATCGACCGGTGGCTTCGCAAGGCGCAGATCGCCGATGGTGGCTGGGGACATCGCCCCGCCGACCGACCCGGCGGAAACGGATACGGGTCGATCAACATCCTCACCATGCAGGCCAAGATGGCCTGGGCGCTGATGCGGGAATGCGGCATCGAGATCGACGAAGCACGATTCAAGGCCGCCCATGATTTCGTCGTCCGCGGCACCGGCGACAACGGATACGTCTGGTACAAGGACGGTGGCCGGAACAATCCGGGGTACGCGGACATGGGACGTACCGGCGCCGCCGCGATGGCCCACGCGCTCGCGGACGAAGAACCGGGCTACCGGGCGTATGCGAGCGCCACCGCCGGGTGCATCGGCGAGCACCCGGACACCTTCAGCGACACCCACGGCTCCCCCATCCTCGGCATGGTCTGGACGGCGTTCGGTGCTGCCGCGGATCCCACCGCGTTCCGATCTCTGATGGATGAGAATCGCTGGTGGTTCAGTCTCGCCCACTGCACCGACGGGACGTTCTACTACCAGATGAACCGGGACAACAACCCGCAGGACTACACCGCCGCACCGCGACTCTCCGCCACCGCGGCGACCGCGTTGATCCTCTCGATGCGTGATCGCCGCCTTCGAATGATGAACCTGGAAGCGACGGAACCGGAACGGGCGATCGAATCGGATTCATGAGCTGGCTCTGGTATCTCACCTGCGGGCTTCTCCTGCTCGGACCGATCCTGATCGTGACGGCGATCGTGGTCATGGCCGCGAAAAGACGCTTCAAGATCGGAATCCTGCTCATACTCGCGGCGGCCTGCTCGTTCACGCTGGCCTTGCTTCCCACCGCGATCTACATCGTCCGTGTCGGCCCGAGCACGCCGGGCGATGCGAATCCGGTGAACATCGTGGACGACTTCATCCTCGGCCAGTACGGCGGAGTCTGGATGCTCGAGAGCCCTCGTACGAATAGTTCGTTCAGCGACTTCGACAAGCTCGGCATCAACGAGAGGTTCATCCTGCTCGACGGACCAACCGGCGGCCTCCAACTGGTCGCCCGTTCGAACGGCCAGGCCGTGGACATCCCGCCGGCGACAAGCGCTGATTCGATGGATGCGATGGATGCCCGGCTCCGATCCATCGATGCGCCGACGATCGGAACCCTCGAGGCACCCGAGACCCACCAGTGGAGATGG
>JABABZ010000237.1 GCA_014237965.1 Phycisphaerales bacterium
TGCCCCGCTCTCCGCCATGACTTCCGGCGGCGAGATCGCGGCGTTCAATGTCTTTGGAATCGTCTCACCGGACGGCGAACCGTGCGTCGGGCCGACCATCGAGCCCGTGGTGCCGTCGACCGCGGGCACGGCGACGGTGAAACCGGCAGGTTGATCCCCACCCACGACCCCCGCGGGTCGTTCTCGAAGAATCAAAGGACCGTTCGCATGCGAGTGCGATCGGTCCTTCTTCTTGACCGGCAGGTCTCGGACGCGAGGCCGATCCTCGACTCCGTGATCAAGGAGCGAATGGATCGAGCATGCGGAAGCCGGCGACGACGAGCAACGTGATGAAGCAACCTCGGATCACCGGGAGCGGGAGTCGGTGAACGAGTCGGGCCCCGATCCAACTTCCGAGGATCGCCGTCGGCACGATCGTGAGGGCGATGCCGATCGACTGGGTGGCGGAGAGGGTCGCACCATCCGGGCCCTTGAGCTCGCTCAAGGAGAAGTTCTTGTAGATCGCACCGATGACGGCCATCGGGAGGGTGACCGCGGCGGCGACCGCGATCGAGTTCCGGAGCGGGAGTCTCGCCACGAAACGAAGGCCGGGGACCGCGATCGTTCCGCCGCCGATGCCGAGCAGGCCTCCCATGAATCCCATCACGCCACCGATGCCGGACAGAACGGGGAAGGTGGTCCTGGGGACGGTGCTCTCTTCTTCGCTCGACGCGGGGTTCGTTTTCAGGCCTGCTTGCCGAGCCTTGAAGTTCGACCACATCCGCCACCCCTCCGTCAACGCGAGAATCAGCAGCAGACCCCCGAAAAGCCGCTCCAGCACGGTTCCGTCGAGTCGATTGCTGACGCCGACGCCCAGAAGGACGAAGAGAACGGCCGCGGGCACGAGTTTTCGAACGATTCGAAAGTCGATGGCCCCGGCGCGATGGTGGGTGATCGTCGCGGTTCCTGCGACGAAGAAGTTCAGGATCATCGCCGCGGCCTGATAGACCTGTTGATCCGGCGCAATGATGATCGAGGCGGCGGGAATGAAGACGGTCGATCCGCCGATTCCCAGCAGTCCGCCGATCAGTCCGGCGATCAGTCCGATGCCCGCGAACAGCGCCATTTCAAGAAGACCCATCGCAGGAGTGTACGCGGCCCCCGCGTCGGGTTGTGACACCTGCGCGGATGAGGAGGGCTTGAAGACCAAAGAGCGTGGAGTTCACACAGGATCCGGTTGCCCCCGACAGGACTTTCGACAGTCTGAAGGTTCGCGAGGCTCGGGTTGTCCCGAGCACGAGCCAACCTGCTGCTGACGGCGACGTCGGGAGAAGTCCAACATGCGAAGACCGGGGTCAATCACGACGTTCATGGGTGCGTTTCTCGTGATCGCCACCTGCATGATTCGGGGCAGTGGCGTGACGCCGAGTGATGGTGCGACCACCGTTCCGCTGGCGGACACCACGCTCACTCCTCGATTCCATGACGGCAGGCCGATCATTCCGGTCAAGTCCCTCCGAATGAGAGTGACCGCCTACAGCCCGGATCATCGATCCTGTGGTGACCAGGCCGATGGAATCACCGCGAGTGGCTATTCGGTCCAGACCAACGGAGGCCGACTCGTGGCGGCGGATCGCCGAATGTTCAAGTTCGGCGAGTTGGTTTCCATTCCAGGATATGCCGCCGAACATGTCGTCCCCGTGCTCGATCGCGGTGGTGCCATCAAGGGGAATCGGATCGATGTCCTCTATCCGACGCACGAACGGGCGATGCAGTGGGGCGTCAAGCACCTCATCGTGACGGTCTGGGCGTATGCCGACGGCCGCCCGATCGGTTACCAGCGGCCGCGTTGAGTCACGGTTCGCGGTGATGCGACGGGCTTCCGGCGTTTCCGCCTGTTTCGCGGAATCATCCGGCTGCATGACTACCGTGCGAACGTGATCAGTCGTGTCTCGAGCTTCATCCTTCAAGGCGGTCGTGCCGAGCCCTGTCACATCGAAGTCGATCTTTCCGGGCAGGGTCTTCCGACGATGGGAATCGTGGGTTTGCCCGACGCCGCCGTTCGAGAGTCCGCCGAGCGGGTTCGGACGGCGGTCCGAAACGCGGGGTTCAAGTGGCCTCGGTCTCGACTGACGGTCAACCTCGCTCCCGCGCACCTTCGGAAGGAAGGGCCCGTGTACGACCTGCCGATCGCGGCGGGTGTTCTCGCGTGTTCGGGAAGACTTCGATCGGAGGCGGATGGCGGACGCAGGCTCGAGTCGTGGCCGATGGCCGGCGAACTCGCTCTCGATGGTTCCGTCCGGCCGATCACGGGAATCGTGGCGCTGGCGGAACTCGCGGGGCGGATCGGTGCCGAAGGTCTGGTCGTTGCCGCGGATTCGGTTGAAGATGTCCGGCTGGTCTCCGATCTGCCGGTCGTCGGGATCAAGCATCTTCGAGATCTCGCGCGATTCCTCGATGGCGAGGAACCGATGGTCGCGGTCGATTCCGATTCCTCGGCAGGGTCGCCCGTCCCGTCGCCGCCCGTCATCGTGGATCTCGCCGACATTCGTGGTCAGTGCAATGCCAAGCGAGCCATGGAGATCGCGGCCGTGGGTCGCCACAACGTCCTCATGATCGGGCCTCCCGGTTGCGGAAAGACCATGCTGGCCAGGGCTCTGACGGATCTGCTTCCACCACTCGAGCGGGCGGAGGCGATCGAATGTCAGACCATTCGCGCGGCCGCCGGCCTGCCGTTCGATCGGGAGGGTTTTCATCGTCCACCCTTTCGTTCGCCACATCACACCTGCAGTCCGGCGGCGCTGGTCGGCGGCGGGGCCACGCCTCGCCCGGGCGAGGTGAGTCTTGCGCATCACGGCATTCTGATGTTGGATGAACTTCCGGAGTTCTCCAAAGCGTCCATCGACGCCCTCCGGGAACCGCTCGAAGACGGGGTGGTGACGATCTCGCGCGTCGCCGGTTCCCTTCGGTTTCTCGCCCGTTCCATCGTGGTCGGCGCCATGAATGTCACCCGCGACGGCGGAGGCATGTCGGGCGGCGGCGGAGCCGCGGAGCGTCGGTACCTCGAACGCATCGGCGGGCCGATTCTGGATCGATTCGATCTCCATGTTCCCATGACGTCTCTGCCGATCCGGAGTTTTCTCGAAGCGGGGGAAGGCACGACGAGCATGGAGGTTCGAGATCGAATCCGATCGGCGAGGGAGTTCGGTTCGGTACGGGACTCGGGTCCGAATTCCCGACTCTCCGGAGCAACGCTGAAGCGCGTCTGTGGAATGACGTCCGGCGTCTTCGAGGATCTCGTGTCGATCGTCGAGGATCTCGGGCTCAGTGCGCGAGCCTTTGATCGCATTCGAAGAATCGCCCGATCGATTGCGGATCTCGATGGATCATCGGTCGTCGAGTCTCATCATCTTTCCGAAGCCGTCACGTTCAGAGTTCTGGACCGAATCTGACCTTGCGAAGATGAAGGATTCCGGAGTATCCGTGCTCTGACGTTTTCGAGGGGATGGGCGTATGCTCTTTCTCTCATGACAGCGAGCCGAGATATTCCGTCTCCGGATCTTCAGCCGTCCGGATCCGGTATCCGGGAGGTGTGGGCTCAGGCCTGGCCGGTCACCAGAAGCACGCCTCCAAGCAGGAGGATCTGAGCGTAGTTGGTCTCG
>JABABZ010000238.1 GCA_014237965.1 Phycisphaerales bacterium
TTTCCCACCGGGCCGAGGATCACTCCCAGCCCACGGGATGCTGGTGGCGACCGGAAGGTCCGTGGGACGGGTATCGGGAGGTGGGTGCAGCGATCGTCGCCCAGCCGCGAGGCGGCGAGGTCACGCAGGCCTTCGGTCGCGGCGACCACGGTCAGGCGAGGGTGTCGTCTGATCGCCATCACTTCCGATCTGCTTCGAGCCTCCACGACCATCGGGATCTCGAGCTGGTCGGCGAGTCGGGCGGCGAACGGAGAACTCGCCGGGCCTGCGGAGACGATGGCATCGAGTTCGTCCATGCCGGCTTCCGTCAAGGTGTCCAGCACCGAATGAACCGCTCGCTCTCGAATCCAGAACGGGACTCTGGTCGGGATCGTGATCATCGGCGTCGGAGCGTCCCGGTCATCGGGCTCGTCGCGGGGATCTCCATCCAACGCCAGAAGGG
Organism: Phycisphaerales bacterium; assembly: GCA_014237965.1. GTDB lineage: Bacteria > Planctomycetota > Phycisphaerae > Phycisphaerales > SM1A02 > UBA12014. The sequence continues at coordinate 443 of JABABZ010000238.1, forward strand.
CTCGAACCCCTTCGGTGGCCAGTCCCACCGCCAGTCGTGCGAAGGCGGATCGTTCTTGATGAACGCGCGTCCGATCGAGAATGAAGGCGGTGCGGAGTGTCACGGGCCGGACCTCCCGGTCATCCCGGCGGCCGTGGTCGTCGCCGCATGAGGTGGCGGAAAGGCCGATCGTATCTCTGCGGGGATGCGGGTCGGACGACGGGTCTTCAGGTCAACCAGCGCCCATCGGGTGTTCGCCGTGCAGATCACCCGCTCGTCCGATGGGCGCACCACGAACGTATCCCGGCGGACCGACGTCCGGGTGAAGGAATGCAACCAGGTGGCGGCGACGAGCTCATCCTTCGCGAACGCCTCGCCTCGGTAGTCGATCTCGTGTCGCACGACGAACCACATGGTGCCCTTTTCGAGATGCCACTTCCGAGTGAACCCGGCGGCATCGGTGGCCAGTTCCGCGAGTCTGTCGACCCAGCGGACGTACTCCGCGTTGTTGACGTGCGGGATCTCCGGGCTCATGCCTTCGTCGCCCACCACGATCGTCGCCCAGAAGGAGATGTTCCCCGGAACGGGCCAGTCTGCATCCGTCGACATCGGGGTGGGAATCTTCTCGAACCGGGTGGCGGTCATGTCGTGTCCCCGGGAGTGGGTTCGGGCTCGATGGTCCGCAGATAGGTCCACGAGTAGAGCCCCGTCCGATGGCCGTCGTTGAAGTGGATTCGGATCGCGTAGTTTCCGACCGGCTCGAGGCGTTCGGCGCGAAGCTTCTCCGGCCCGCTGCCGGAGGGGAGCACGGTCAGCGGATTCCGGTCGATCTCCTTGCGGAGTTCTCTGGCGTCTGCGGATGGGCTCATCCGGCGGAGCCATGCCGTCGGATAGAAGACGCTGCGTCCGTCGGGCCACTCGATGGTGAGACCCTGATCGCGATCGAGGTGAAGGTGACGGGGCGGCATATCGACGGCCATGAGGGAATGGTACGGTCGGGAGCGATCACGCGGTGAAGGTCGGGCGGGTGCCGTAGAATCCGGGAATGATCACCTCCACCTCGAACGTCACGCCCGGTCAGTGTCTGGCGATGCGGCTGGAACGGCAGGCACCGATCTGCGTCGGCCTCGATCCCGTCGTCGACCGGCTTCCCGATTCGATCGACGGGGCCGACGAAGTCGCGGCCATCGAACGATTCTCCAGAGGCGTCATCGACGCCGTCGTCGGCACCGCTCCATGCGTCAAGGTCCAGGCGGCCTGCTTCGAACGGTACGGGAGTCCGGGGGTCGCCGCGATGGAACGAGTCATCAATGCCGCCGTCGAGTCGGATTTGATCGTGATACTCGATGCAAAACGCGGCGACATCGGAATCTCGGCGTCGCATTACGCCGCGGGCGCGGCGGCGACCGGGGCGCATTGGATCACGCTCAACGGGTATCTCGGCGAGGACGGAGTGATTCCGTTTCTCGACGCGGGCCTTGGCGTCTTCGTCCTGGTGCGGACCTCGAATCCTTCCGGAGATGAAATACAGTCGCCCTGCTGCGGCGATGGAACGGTGGCCGGTCTCGTCGGATCGATGGTCGGTCGGCTGGGAGAATCTCGAAGAGGCGCCAACGGTCTCTCCTCCGTCGGCGCGGTGGTCGGTGCGACGAAGCCCGAAGCGGCCGCGGAACTTCGAAAGACCATGCCCGACGCGCCCTTCCTGCTTCCGGGGTACGGAGCCCAGGGTGGCGGTGCGGATGGGGTTCGGGCGGCGCTTGATCAGAGGGGTGGAGGAGTTCTGGTGACCGCGAGTCGTTCGATCATCCACGCCTTCGTGGATCGACCGGGTGACTGGCGAAGATGCGTGAAGGATGCGGCGGCCACGTTCGCCGAAGAAATCGGCGGTCTCGTCGCCGGCCAGGACCACTGACATGCGATACATTCCGGTCGCTCTTCTGCTCATTCTGCTGGCAGCGCCGTTCCTCTTCGAACAGAAGGGTGAGCCGGCGGATCCTGATGCCCCGCAATTGGTGATCGTGACGCCGCACAACGAGCAGATTCGCTGGGAGTTCAAGCGGGCCTTCGAACGCTGGCATGAGGCGAAGTTCGGAGAACGAGTCCAGGTGATGTGGAGCACGCCGGGCGGAACCAGTGAGATCCGGAAGCTGCTGATTTCCGAGTACACGGCCGCCTTGGAGGCGGGGCTTCCCCCGGGCGGAAATGCAGATCTTCTCTGGGGAGGCGGCACCTATGAATTCACGCAACTGGCGAAGCCGCTCGAAGTCACGGTGGGCGAAGAGTCTCCGGTCTCCGTGCTCTCCACCATCGAAGACGTGACCCCGGAGTGGCTGGAATCGATCTACGGAGACGGCATGATCGCGGATCAGCGGCTCTTCGATCCGGGGCATCGCTGGTTCGGAACGGCGCTGTCGAGCTTCGGAATCGTCTTCAACCGCGATGCGCTGGCGAATCTGGGGGTGCCGACTCCTGGAACCTGGCAGGATCTCGCCGTGCCGAGGTATGACGGGTGGATCACCATGGTCGATCCGGGCATGAGCGGATCGGTGACCACCGCCTTCGAGGCGATTCTTCAACGACGAGGTTGGGATGATGGTTGGCGGATTCTTCGCCGGCTGGCCGCGAATGCACGGTCGTTCGCGGGCAGCAGCACGAAGGGCCCGATCGAAGTCGCCGCGGGGGAGACCGCGGCCGCGGTCTGCATCGACTTCTACGGCCGATACGAGGCGCAACGAACCCGGGATGCCGCGGTGAGAGCGGGGCTGGCCGGTGCGGATGCGCTGGGAAGAGTCGGGTATGTGGATCCGCCGGGTGAGACCGTGATCGATCCGGATCCCATCGGTGTTCTCACCGGCGCGCCGAATCCTGAACTGGCTCGGAGATTCATCGACTTCGTTCTGAGTCGGGACGGGCAGTCGCTCTGGCAGTTCCCCGTCACCTCGGATGGGCTCGGTCCGAGAGACTTCGAGTTGCGGCGGCTCCCGATCCGCCGATCGATGTATCGCGATGACTTCACCCGATTCGTCGATCAGGTCGACCCGTGGACGATCGCGACGCCGGTGGCCGCCCCGAACAGAGCGATGCGTGCGTTCATCGCGCCGCTCTTTCGAGCGATGGCCCTCGATCAGGCCGAGACGCTTCAGGATGCCTGGCGGGTGATCATCTCGCATCCCGGTTATCCGCGGAATCCTCA
>JABABZ010000239.1:0-319 GCA_014237965.1 Phycisphaerales bacterium
GCCCGCGGCATCGAAGAACAACCGCTCGACCTGTACATCGGTCGCTGCGAGGTCATGCGCGTTCCGGGCCGGCGCGGAGAACGGATCGGAATCGAAGATCTTCCCCGAACCCCGACCGAAGCCAGACTCCTCCTGTCGACCGGCACCTTCGACGGATTTCGAGTGTTCAACCAGGACTTCAGCGGCCTTGAGCCCTCCCTCGTCGATCACCTTCACGAGCATGGCGTCCGTCTGGTTGGAACCGATGCGCCGAGCGTCGACCTCTTCGACGACCCGAAGATCCTCGCTCACCAGCGATTCCTCGCCAACGACATGGCGA
>JABABZ010000239.1:329-3537 GCA_014237965.1 Phycisphaerales bacterium
GGGCAGGTACGAGCTGATCGCCCCCCCCCTCAAACTGGTCGGCTTCGACGGCAGCCCGGTGCGGGCGGTGCTACGATCGCTTGCCTGAGCAGCCTTGGACTGCATCCCGATTTCACACTTCACAGGCCCGGATGATCCCGATGAACCCAGTCCGACCCAACCGTTTCTTCTTGTCTCACCCTCATCGCGGCAACGCGGCGATCGTGCTGGTCGTGGTGCTCGCCGCCCTGATCGCCTCGGCCGTGGCCATCGCGTTGACGGTCGAAGACGGCGATGCCGAGACGAATGCGATCAACAGCGGCATGACCTCCGTGCAGATGGACTCCGTGCTCCAACCCGTCGCCAACTGGGCCGCCGCGGGCATCACGGAGTGGGCGAAGTCGCACGACGGCACCCTGCCCGCCGACGCCGAAGGCAACTCTCTGGTCAAGGGCTTCGAGAACCGACCGATCATCGAGCAGGCGACCGGCTTCACCGCGACTCCCGTCTACCGAAGAGTGACCGCGAAGAACTTCGAGATCGTGCTGCCCACCGCCGAACTCGGAGGGACCGCCCACTACACCTACGCCTTCACGTCCGACGGTCGAATCCTGACCGCGGTACCCGACCATGTGTTTCTCTTCGAGAACCCACAGGAGAAGGACTCGCTCAAGGCGCAGCCCAGCCTCGGGGACGACAGCGCCGGCTGATCACACTGGTTCATCAATCGATGGTGGCGACGACCTTCACCTCGACCGCGATCGGGGTCGGCAGGGCGTTGATCTCGATGGTGGTCCGAGTCGGGTTGGGATTTCCCTCGCCCGCGAAGTACTCGGCGTAGACCTCGTTGTAGGCCTTGAAGTCGTTCTTCATGTCGGTGAGAAACACCAGGACGTCGACCACGTTCGTCCATGGAACACCGGCGTCCGCGACGATCGCCTTGACATTGTCAAAGCACGACCGGCATTGGGCGTCGATGTCCTTCGCCACCACCTCTCCGTTCGCGCCGAGGGTGACGCCGGGAATGTCCTTCGAAGCACGCTTCCGTGGACCGACGCCCGAAAGGAACAGCAGATTGCCCGCGCGGCGAGCATGCGGATAGGCACCGACCGGTTCGGGGGCGGCTTGCGAGTCGATGCGATCTGAATCGGTGGTCATGCGGGCTCCGGCGGCATGTGGTTTCGTATGGTGGTCGACTTCTGAATCGCCGTGGTTCATCCAGGATGCGCGATGGTGATGCTCCGAGTCTCGGTGAAGAAGCGAAGCGCCTCTTCTCCGCCTTCCCGGCCGACGCCCGACTGCTTCATGCCGCCGAAAGGAGTGCGGAGATCACGCAGCATCCAGGCGTTCACCCAGGTCATTCCCGACTCGATTCTCGCCGCCATGCGATGCGCCCGCTCCAGATCCCGGGTCCAAATCGAGCAGGCGAGGCCATAAGGGGTGGCATTCGCTCGATCGACCGCTTCGCCGTGGGAGTCGTATCCCTGGATCGTCACCACCGGACCGAAGATCTCTTCCTGGTTGGTCCGGCTGTCCTGGTCGAGCCCCATGAAGACCGTCGGCTCGAGAAAGAATCCATCCTTCACCCGATCGGGAAGATGCGTCGGCCGGCCGCCTCCACAGGCAAGGGTCCCGCCTTCGGCTTTGCCTCGCGCGATCGCGGCTTCAACCTTGTCTCGATGATCCGCGGAGACCAGCGGTCCCATGTCGGTCTCGGCATCCAGCGGATCACCGACCTTGAGCCCGGCGACCGAGTCGAGAAACCGGGAGACGAACGCCTTCATCCGATCACGGTGCACGAGAATGCGCGAGCCGCAGGTGCAGATCTCGCCTTGATTCTGAAAACATGATCGAACGATGGTCGGCATCGCGGCTTCGAGATCCGCGTCCTCGCAGATCACCACCGCGTTCTTTCCGCCGAGTTCGAGCGATGTCCGCTTGAACATCGGCCCGGCCGTCGCCGCGATTCTTGCTCCCGTCGACGTCCCACCGGTGAAAGTGATGGTCGGCACGTCGGGATGTTCCACGAGCCGTTGGCCGACCACGTCACCTCGGCCATGGACGACGTTGAACACGCCCGGGGGAAAACCCGCATCGGTCGCGAGTTGTGAGAATCTGAACGCACTGAGGGGCGTGACCTCGCTCGGCTTGGCGACGACCGTGTTGCCGGTCGCCAGTGCTGGAGCGACCTTCCACGTGAAAAGGTAGAGCGGTAGATTCCAGGGTGAGATGCACGCCGCCACCCCTCGAGGGCGATGGAGGGAGTAGCTCAGTCCCATGCCACCGAGATCGTAGGCCTCCGATTTCGTGTGCAGGATGGCTCCTGCGAAGAACCGAAGGTTCGACGCGGCTCGCGGGATCTCGAGGTCGCGGGCCAGGGCCAGCGGCTTGCCGTTGTCATCGGTCTCAAGCCGCGCCAACTCATCCACGTTGGCGTCGACCAGATCCGCCAGTCGATGCAGACAGGCCGCCCGCTCTGAAGCGGGAAGTCCGCTCCAGATCGGAAATGCCTCACGAGCGGCGACGACTGCGAGATCGACGTCCTCCGCGGTTCCGACCGGAACCGTGGCGATGATCTCCGCGGTGGCGGGGTTGATCACCGGCATCCGCTCGACGTGCGTCGACGGCTCCAGCATCTGGCCCGAGCGAAGGTTCGAGATCTCGATCATGGTTCTGCTCTCCTGCACGCTCACGATTGCACGACTCGACCACCGTCGACGGGAAGGTTCACGCCGTTCACATACCCACCCGCCGGCGAAGCGAGGAAGAGCGCGGCCGCTGCGATCTCCCACGGTTCACCGATCCGAGCCGCGGGGATGCCCGAGACGGCCTGAGAACGGACGTCATCGGGCGTGGTTCCCGCCCGACGCGCCTTCCCCTCGAAGAGCGACGCGAGCCGAGCGGTATCGGTGAATCCGGGAAGAATGTTGTTGACCGTGATGCCGAAGCCACCGAGTTCGACCGCGAGCGTTCGACCCCAGTTCGCCACCGCACCGCGGATGGTGTTACTCACGCCGAGTCCCTTGATCGGCGTGACCACCGACGTCGAGATGACGTTGATCACTCGGCCGTACCCCGCTTCTCGCATGCCGGGAGCGAATGCCTGCACCAACGCCTGACCGCACGCGAGGTGCATCTGAAACGCCTTCAGGAAATCGTCCGGCTCTGCATCGACCGCGAACCCTGCCGCGGGACCTCCGGTGTTGTTGACCAGCACGTGGACCGGCCC
>JABABZ010000023.1 GCA_014237965.1 Phycisphaerales bacterium
AGCCATCCAAAGGAGCAGGCCAGGGAATCGGCAACATCCTGTATCCCCTCCGGCACCTCGACCATGAGCCACTTCGTACCTTCGTCGGAATACGGCTCGACCGTCACGCCGGGAATCATCTCCTCCAACCAATCGGAATTGATCCAGGTTCCCGCGACTTCGATGTGCATCCGACTACCCCGTTCCATCTGCACCATCAACTCGGCCAGGATCGCGGCGAGCGGTATCGACGGGGCAATCGGAATCGCCCATTTGTACAGAACAACGGCTTCGCAGCCGGGCCCCAGTTCCGAGAGGTAATGCGCACTTTGATCGATGTCTGTTCCGAATGCATCGAGATCCCCCCAGGATGAAAAGTAGCGACGACTTGATGGAGACTGCACCCCGCAGGGGAGAGTGGGTTCTCCCTTCGAAGGATGGCCGAATACGGCGACTGTTCTTTTCCTGTCGATGTGCCGAGCCGCGCCTGCCCAGATGCGACTCACTCTTTCGTAGAAGGGTGTGCTAGACACCGAGAAGGCTCTCCTCATCATGGGATCCGAGTTTAGCCACAAAGCGACAATAGCGTTCCTAGAATGCCTGCCTGAGAGGAGTCATGTCATGCAGATCATCTTCGCCAAGAACGCGGCCGCCATTGCTTCATTCACTCGCGCCATCGAAGGCGGCGGGTCGTTCACCAAACCAAGGTTCCTCTCGCAGGACGGTGAGCAAGGCCCCTTCCCGGAGAACGCCGGGCGCGCCGCCCACCTGCTCACCCCGCTACCGTCGCGAACGGCCACCGCTGCCATTATCCACCACTCGCTCCTGCTGTTCAGTTCCAAGTGGTCCCGGGCGCTCGTGGAACACGTGGCCGATTCGGTCGTCGAGGGCGGCCTTGTCATCCTTCCCGAACCACGGACATCTATGATCCCCTTAATCGGCATGGAGGACCTTGTCGAAATGCTCGACTCGCCGGTCGATTCCATGGAGATCGACTCGAGGAACTACCTCTGTTTCGCTGCGCCCCCCCGAACCACCACGCCCTCCACTCCATCCACGTTGCGATGGTCGATCGATTATCAGGATCAACTGAAGAGCGATGAGATGGACCGTGCCGAACTCATCAGACGATTCGACACCGATCCGAGACCCGCCTTTCTCGACGTTCTGCTTGCCGAGGGAAGTCGGATTCAGCCACCCGACCCGACCCTGCACGCGCCGGTGGATGCTGCTCGCGCCGGAGAACTCTTCACGTATTTTCACGCCGCCGTCGCTCCGAAGATCGCCTTCGTGCGACAGTTGGCCAACTCACTCGACATCGATCGGGAACTTCACCATGTCGATATCGGCGGAGGCATGGGAAACCTGGGAGCGGAACTCATCATCGACGACGACTGTCGGGTTGCAACTTCCCTCAACGTGGAGTTTGATGCTGCACGGCTCATCATGGGCAGATCTCTCCTCGACATGTATGAATCAAGACTCGCGGGAAACTGGGTATTCCAGCCGGCGTTCGCTCAGGACCATGGATTCCACGATCGTGCCGATCTCATCACGTCGTTTAGCGCGTTGCTCTATGTTCCGAGGAGTGAACTCGTTGCCTGCCTAGACCGAGCATGGGCTTCCCTCAACCCAGGGGGCATGCTGGTGATCTACGAACACATCAAGCACCCCAGATTCGTCCGTGACCATGGCTGGATGTTCGAGAAGGATGAGCTTGAGACGTTGATGCGTCGATTCGGCGATTTCAGCTGCATATCAGGCAGCAGCCTCGCGCCGATGGCGAACGATGCCGTTGCCGAGAAGAGCGTGTATCGCGTGCTCCGGAAGTCGAGCTGATCCTGTCTTCCCGACACAGAATCGTACGCCGTGATGGAATTCACCCAGTGGTGCCTGCGTCCAATGATGCGATGGCGTAATTGATGCGAGGGATGTCGTCCTGCTGAGGGCTGAACGTTCCCGTCTCAAGACTCCAAACCCTTTCATCAAGATCGATCCCCGCCTGAACAAACAGCCGCCAGCTTTCAGGTGACCAGAAGTTGATGTGAAAATGAGATCGGTCGATCCGTCCGTTCGGAACGGTGAGAATCAACGTGCCGCCGCGGTCGACAGTCCGCAGGAGGTTCGCGAGGGCACGATCAGGGGCCTCGAGATGCTCCAGCACTTCCGTACAGATCGCGACATCAAACCGCTCCGGAATCATCTCGTAGATGTCCCTCTGCAGGATGTGAGCCGCGGGAAGACGCTTCCGTGCATGTTCAAGAGCAGTCGTCGAGAAGTCCGCACCGACGAGGCGCGACGGCTTGGAATGTCCGAGGAGTTCCTCGAGAACGATCCCTGGCCCGATACCGAAGTCAATGACTCTCCGGCCATCGAATTCGATCCCCCGCTCGCGGATCTTCTCTCGAAGCACGCGGCCGAAACTCTCGTAGATCTTCTCCTGCAAAGTCTCGGAGAAGAACTCGTCCATCCCTTCCTGGGTGTTATGTGCGAGCGTGTCCACGCCCTCAGAGCTCATGAAACTGGCGAGCTGGAGCCTCAGTCGCTCGATCGAATCCTGCTTCTTGGCCACCATCGCCCTTGCTTCTTCAAGTTTGGTCTTGAGCGTCTCCACGCGCTCCGTGAGGCGTTGAATCGCTTCGTCTTTGCGTGCGAAAAGCTGTTTCGCGTTCGAGCTCTTCTCCATCAATCTCAGCTCCTTATGCCTGAACCCCTTCATCTCCCTCAGACCATGGCCGAACGTCGGTGGCCAGGCAATCCCCGACAATCGGCGACGCCTGACTCACACGGATGCGCCCGCGTCACGGCGAGAGGCGCCCTCTTCGAGTTCAATAGGTGGCTTCGAAGTTGTCTCGGGGTCTCGGTCGAATCGCGAGTTGTAGATCTCGACGAGTCGGCGGGCGTAAACTGCCCAATTGTCCTTCTTGATGTAGCTTTCGCACGCGTGACGCATGCATTCAAGCCGTTCACGGTCGATCTCCGAGAGCACCCGTCGCAAGGCCGCCCCATCAAGCTGCTCAGGAAGGCACACGCCGATGCCATGGGTTTCGACGACCGCCATGAGCTCTGGAAATGGACTGACCAGCATCGGCACGCCTGCAACCGGATACTCCCAGAGTTTGTTCGGCGAGCAATACCAGTGGTTCAAACATGTATTTTCATAGGGAATCACGCCCAAGTCGCCTCCGCTCGTCCATGCCTTGAGGTCGGCGTGTGGCGCGGGCGGAATAAAGCGAATTTGCCGTCCGCATGGATCGACCTTGGCCGCAAGAGACTTGAGATCGTCTTCGATGTTCCCCCAGCCCATCATCACGAGGATCCAGGGGTCGGGCATCTTCGCCGCGGCACGAATGAGAAGTTCGAGGCCTCGATGCCGAGCGAACCCTCCTTGATAGAGGAGAACGAGCGCATCATCGTCGAGTTCTGCGGCTTCACGCAGCAAGTTGGATCGAACCAGTGGTTCACCGTTCACAATGGTCGCGTTCTTCACGACGACTGCGGGAGGCAGTGCTGGATACCGGCGGGCATGTTCCTCCGCGATCGAATCGTTCACGGTGATGAAGGCGTCGACCTTCGAAGAATTCCGCCGAAGGACTCTCTGCCAGACATGTCGCATGAGAGGGGACATCTGTGAGACTTCTTCATACAACTCGTGGCTGTCAAAGACCAGGAAGGCAGCGGAGTTCGCCTTGCACCATTTGGCGCCGATTGGCAGCATCGGCAGATCATGACAGTGAACCGCGTGTGGACCAAGGCGATCAAGTTCGTGGCAATACAGTTTGGAAACGATCCGGTACTTCTGGTAATGAGCCCATACCTTCAGCCATGATCGAGAGACGAGGGCCGCTCTCGTGGATTTCAAGCCCGCCATAGGGCCTTGCAACCCTGCTTCACTAGTCTTGATCATCGCTGACTTGCTGAATTGCCTGAAACGAAGAACAAGCCGTACGGCAAAGAAGAGGCATCCGATCGCTATCAAGATCGAGGGGATGCCAAAGGCCAGGATGTTGCCGAGCAAGCCTGTGAGCCCGGCACGCAGTGGGGTGAACAAGACGGCGAAGGCGACGACAACAAACGCCAGTGCTCCGATCAGAGACAACCGGGAGCGAACTCGGTACTTCAGGGCCATCGTGGCCGGACCCAGGCTGACCCGATGAATCGAGACACCCTCCGATCGACGAGTCAGGGCATCCCCCGAACGTTTGTCTTGAATTCCGATGATATGGACATCGAAACCTGCATCCGCCAGGGAATCGGCCTCCTTGAGCACCCGGGCATCGTGGCTCACCGAATTCAGAACCAGCGCGGCGACTCGTGGGCGCTCTATTTTCATTGTGGGAGTTGCGGGCATCTGGGGCGGAACTATACCACGCACATCAACGCGAGCCGAACCTCGCTCACCTATCATCAGCGATATGCCCATCAAAGTCCTCACTGTCGTTGGCGCCCGCCCTCAGTTCGTGAAGGCCGGAGTGGTCTCACGAGCCCTCGCTGCCGAGGGCATCGAAGAGATCCTCGTGCATACCGGGCAGCATTACGACGCCGCGATGTCGGACGTCTTCTTTGAAGAACTGCAGATCCCCAGTCCAGCCCATCACCTGGGCATCGGTTCAGGACTGCACGGCTCCCAGACCGGACGAATGCTCGAAGCGATTGAGAGTGTCCTTCTGGAAACGAAGCCGGATCGGCTCCTTGTCTACGGCGACACGAACTCGACCCTCGCGGGCGCCCTTGCCGCAAGCAAGCTCCACATTCCCATCGACCACGTCGAAGCCGGGCTGAGGTCGTTCAACCGAACAATGCCCGAAGAGATCAATCGCATCGTGACCGATCACGTCGCATCCCTCCTCTTCGCTCCGACCGAAACATCCGTCACGAACCTCCTGCATGAAGGCATCAACGGAGAACAGATAATCAGAAGTGGCGACGTGATGTACGACGCCACCCTTGCTGCCGCTGAGATGGCTGAACGCACCAGCACCGCCCTCGAAGATCTTGCCATCAAGCCAAAGGAGTTCATCCTCGCAACGATTCACCGTGCAGACAACACGGACGATCCGAAACTGCTCCGCACAATCTTCGACGGTCTCGCCGAAGCAGCGAATACGCTCCCCGTGGTGCTTCCTCTCCATCCGCGAACGAGAGCTTCACTGGAACGAGAAGGTCTTCTTGAACGGGCGATCGAGAAGTTCACCCTCACAGAGCCGAAAGGCTACATGGACATGACGCACCTCGAAGCCAGTGCTTCACTCATCGCAACCGACTCGGGCGGCGTGCAGAAGGAAGCTTTCTTCCACCAGGTACCGTGCGTGACACTGCGGTCGGAGACAGAGTGGGTCGAACTTGTCGACCTCGGGTGGAACACCGTCTGCAACCCCGCGAGCGATCCTATTCCTGAGACCATCCTTGCTCAAATCGGCACCCGGGGCGAGCAAGCAAGTCCCTATGGTGATGGGAACGCCTCGTCGAAGATCGCTGCTGCGATCGTTTCCCGCCATGTTGCAATCAACTGAGTACGCATCCTCCTGCCCGCTCTCGAAAGACATCGCCGGCGAGGCGCGACGCAGGTCTGCCATCGCCCCTCATCTCCTGCGCTCCACGGACATCTCCCCGGCCGCGAGCGTTCTCCACCGCGCCGTGATGGCGTTGATCCAGCGGTGCCAGTTCTCCGTATCCAACACACCCTTCATCGGACCTCGATAGATCCTGCGGAACCCACGCTTCGATGCACCTCGTCCTCGTCAACCACTACGCAGGGAGCCCCGAGCACGGGATGGAGTTCCGTCCTCATGCCATGGCACGCCAGTGGGTCATGGACGGACATGAAGTCACGGTCTTAGCCGGCTCATGGAGTCACCTTCGAAATCGAAATCCTCATGTCGAGGCGAAGGTACGGGAGGAGTCGATCGATGGGATTCGCTATCGCTGGCTTCGGACTCCTCGATACTCGGGGAACGGTCTGGGCCGAATCCGTTCGATCCACGCCTTTCTCCGCGGCGTAGATCGTGAACGGAGAGGATTCCTCGCCGATCGGGGAGTCGACGCCGTGATCGCGTCGAGCACCTATCCGTTCGACATCGATCCATGCCGGAGAATCGCCCGGGAGCACGACGCCACTCTGGTCTGGGAGGTGCACGATCTCTGGCCGCTGTCGCCGATCGAACTCAAGGGTTTCTCGCCCCGGCATCCGTTCGTCCGAGTGACCCAGCGTGCGGAGGATCGATGTTGTCGCGACGCCGACTTGGTGGTCTCGATGCTGCCGAAGGCGATCGACCACCTGGCAACCCGCGGCCTCGATCCCGGGAAGTACATGGTTGTTCCTAATGGCGTGGACCTTGAGAACATCCCTGATCTCGAATCCATTCCAACCGAGGCGGGCACCGCCGTCGAAGAGCTCCGTCGCAATCACGACTTCATCGTGGGCTACGCCGGAAGTCACACCACGTCCTACGGCATCGAAGCACTGCTCGATGCCGTGAGGTCCGTCGAGAATGCGAGCGTGGGCGTCCTGCTCATCGGAGACGGGCCGGCCAAAGCCGATCTGGAGGCGCGGGCCTCGGATCTGGCCGGCATCCGATTCCTCGATCGAATGCCACGCCAGCCAGCACTCGCGTCGCTCCGCCGCTGCGATGCGGTCTTCGTCGGACTTCGGGCGAAACCGCTGTTCCGCTTCGGCATTGGAATGAACAAGATATTCGACGCCATGCTGGTCGAGCGGCCGGTGATCGCAGCCTACACCGCGGGGAACGATCCGATCGGATCGGCGGGCTGCGGCATCCGCGTTCCGGCCGAGGATGTCGAGGGGATCGCGGCCGGACTCCGCACCATCATGGCCCTCGACGAGGATGCGAGATCCGCGCTCGGTGTCGCCGGGGGCCAATATCTCCGAGAACACCACGATCATCGAGTGCTTGCGAGAATGTTCATCGAGGGGATCGAGGCGGCCGCGAAGCAAAAGAGTCTCGACGAATCATCAAGATCCCGATCACACGGGACCCCACCATGAATCACACTGCCGATCACGACCATCATCCAGCTCCACCGAATTGGCGGATCTCTTTCGGGCGACCCTCGGGATGAGCTCAATCGCAAAGCGAGCCTTCGATCTCATCGTGGCAGCCCTCGGCCTTCTCGTCCTGTCACCATTGCTTGCGATCATCGCGGCTCTGGTCTCGATGACCAGTGCCGGCGGCCCCTTCTTTCGCCAGACGAGGATCGGTCGGCACCGACGCCCGTTCAAGATCCTCAAGTTCCGGACCATGACCGTCCGTCCCGATGCCGCGGACGGATCATTCGATGCGGGCGATCGATGCCGCGTGACCCGCGTCGGACGCATCCTCCGCCGCACCAAGATCGATGAACTTCCCCAACTATGGAACGTGCTGACCGGCGACATGAGCCTGGTCGGACCCCGTCCCGAAGTTCCGGAGTGGACGAAGGTGTATCCGGAACAATGGGAAATCGTCCTGTCGGTCCGCCCCGGTATCACCGACCCCGCGTCGATCGCCTTCCGCGATGAGGAGAGCGTCCTCGCGAGCGCCCCAGACCCGACCAAGTGCTACCGCAACGAGATTCTTCCAAGAAAGCTCGCCGTTGCGGCAGAGTATGCAGTCGACCACACGCTGCTCGGCGACATCTCGATCATCCTCCGCACCGGCCTCGCCGTTCTACGACCGGCTCGCTCCAAATCCTCCGCTCGCGAATGGACTGGGTGAACCGTCTGTTTCGCCGACGCACGTTTCCCAAAGCGATGATGCCGGCATGCGGCGGCGGATCCGAGCCTGGCCGTCGCAGCCCCGATTCGAGATCCAGACCAATCGGCACCGGGTTTCCGGCAGGCCTATAATTGTGGCCGACTGGTGTTCGATGATCTCCACTCGAATCCCTGCACATCACCAGACTCCCGCTCCAACTTATCGATGCCGATCCCATCCCATGAAATCCGGCTCGCAAGGCCCGAAGACGTCGCCGGCATGGCCACCTGCCACGCCGAAGCGTTTCCAGGTCGTGGGACCTCGAGCATGGGCGACGAGTGGCTTCGGTTTCTTTATCAGTTCTACCTCGACGCCGACAGGAACGTGTCGATGGTCGCGGTGGGATCGAATGGGGAAATCGATGGGATCGCCGTGGGGGGCGACCGAAACATCTTCAGACAGTATCGCAAAGCGTCCGCACGGCGTTTTCCGCTCCGGCTTGCATGGATGACGATCGTCGATCCCGCAGTGAGACGCCCGGTCTTGAATCTCCTCCGGGGAATGGTGATACCGAAACGCGGCGATCCGGTACCGAAAACGGACCCCGGTATGTCGGGCCCCAGTATGGCGAGCCTGCTTTCGATCGGCGTGCGCCCGGAAACACGGGGATCGGGGCTCGCCTGCCGACTCATCGGAGAGTTCGAACGGCGATGCGTCGAACTCGGATTTTCCTCCGCCAGACTGAGCGTCCTCGACTCGAATGAGCGGGCGCGACGCTTCTACGAGAAGGCCGGCTGGTTGGTCGATGAAATGAAGGGCAAGTCTGGCATCCGGTATCGCAAGACGTTGCAAGATGTGCGAGCATCAGTTGGAGAGGCATGATGCTCGACTACTCTCATGCCGGTGAACACGAGTCCAAAGTCCGAAAGTCGCAAGCATGAACGTACCCTTCTTCCGTCTCGACGCGAACGGAAACGAACTTCGATATCTCCGCGAGGTCCTGGAGAGCGGATGGCTTACCAGCGGCGAACGCGTCCTCGACTTCGAGAGAGCATTCGCCGCATCGGTCGGCGCCCGCCACGCGATCGCCGTGAATTCGTGCACGGCGGCGCTGCACCTCGCCTGCGAAGCCGCCGGCGTCGGGCCGGGGTCGGAAGTCCTCGTTCCCTCGCTCACCTTCACCGCCACCGCGGAGGTCGTGGAATATCTCGGCGGGAGGGTCCGGATCGTGGACGTCGATCCGACGACCGGCCTGTTGACCCCCCATCTTCTCAAACAGGCCCTCGACTCCCATCCCTCGATTTCCTGCGTGATGCCGGTGCACTTCGCGGGCGCCCCCTGCCGAATGCTCGGAACGGAACAGGACCCAGGCATCGTCGACCTCTGCCATGCTCGGGGAATCTCCGTCGTGGAGGATGCGGCGCACGCCTTTCCCGCCACGTACGAAGGCGGAAAACCCGTCGGTTCCCCGATCGGAGCCACGACCTGCTGCTTCAGCTTCTATGCGAACAAGACCATCACCACCGGCGAGGGCGGGATGGTGACGACGGATGACGATGCCGTCGCGGAACGCATGCGAAGAATGAGACTTCACGGCATCGATCGTTCCACATGGGACCGACATACGCGAATCGGCGCCGCCTGGGAATACGACGTGATCGCGGCGGGATACAAGTACAACCTGACGGACATCGCTGCGGCCATCGGCCTTGCACAACTCGAACGGGCGCAGGAATTCCGCGGCGCCCGAGCCAGACTGGTCGAGGCGTACCGCGAACGGCTTGGTGGCATCGAAGCCCTTCGGCTGCCCCCAGTCCACCCGACGTCGAGTCACCATGCCTGGCACCTCTTCGTGATTCGGATCGATCCCGCATCAGGGATCGATCGCAATCGACTGATCGAGAAGATCAACGACCAGGGCATCGGGACCAGCGTTCATTACAAGCCATTGCACCGGATGACCCACTGGTCCAAGACCGCCCTGCTCGAGCCCTCGGGCTACCCGAATGCCGACGACTGGTACGAGCACTGCCTGTCGCTCCCTCTCTTTCCGTCCATGACACCGGAGGAGTTCGAGTCGGTCTGCACCGCCGTCGAGTCCGCCGTCGTCGAGTGCCTCGATGGGGCACCTCGCCAGTGACGGATCGGAGAATTCGGCTACGATTCTCGATCCGGACCGCCTCGTGGAGACGCGATCCAGACCTTGGGAACTCGAAAGGACGTCGCCTTGATCGGTAGCCAAGCAAAGCCCATTCTGGACCGCCGCATTCGACTCAGCCTCCTCGGTTGCGGTCGGATCTCCCGGAATCACTTTCGATCGCTTGAGGAACTGAGCGACGATCTCGAACTCGTCGGCGCCTGCGACACCGACCCCGCCCGAATGGAGCAGGACTTCGTACCCACGGACGCACCTCGCTTCGAACGACTCGGGGACATGCTCGCGACCGCCGAACCCGACATCGTGGCGATCTGCACGCCAAGCGGCTTTCATCCGAAACAGACCGTCGAGGTCGCCCGCGCCGGTGTGCACGTGCTCACCGAGAAGCCGATGGCGACGCGCTGGAAAGACGGGCTCCGCATGGTCGAAGCGTGTGACGACGCCGGGGTTCGACTCTTCGTGGTGAAACAGAATCGCTTCAATGCGACGCTGCAGCTCCTCCGGAGAGCCATCCAGGAGAAACGGTTCGGCCGAATTCACATGGCGACCGTCAATGTCTTCTGGACGCGACCGCAGGAGTACTACGACAGCGACGGTTGGCGAGGAACCTGGGAACTCGACGGTGGCGCGTTCATGAATCAGGCGAGCCACTACATCGATCTTCTCGACTGGCTGGTCGGGCCGATCGACCGCGTCAGCGCCATGACTGCAACCCTGGGCCGGGACATCGAGGTCGAGGATTCCGGTGTGATGAACGTCCGCTGGCGGAACGGGGCCCTGGGCTCGATCGCCGTCACCATGCTGACCTACCCGAAGAACCTCGAAGGATCGCTCACCATTCTCGGCGAAACGGGCACGGTTCGAATCGGCGGTGTGGCCGTCAACGAGATTCAGGCCTGGGAATTCGCGGACGAACGCGAGTACGACGAACAAGTCCGCGCCGCCAACTATGAGACGACGTCCGTCTATGGCTTCGGCCACCCGGCGTACTACCGCAACATGATTGAAGTCCTCCGTGGAAAGGCTGAACCAGAGACCGATGGCCGTGAGGGACTCAAGAGCCTCGAGGTGCTCATCGCGACCTATCTCTCGGCCCGCGACGGAAAGACGGTCAGTCTGCCCCTCGAGTATTGACCAGGCGATTCGGAGAACCCTCAATGTCCACGATCGCTCCAGATGCCACCATTCACCATTCCGCCATCGTCGACGAGGGCGCCAGCATCGGCTCGGGAAGCCGAGTCTGGCACTTCGTTCACGTGTGCGGCGAGGCGGTCATCGGCCAGGAATGCTCGCTCGGCCAGAACGTCTTCGTGAGTAATCGCGTGACCATCGGCGACAACGTGAAGATCCAGAACAACGTGTCGGTCTACGACAACGTCACCCTCGAAGACGATGTCTTCTGCGGCCCGAGCATGGTGTTCACGAACGTCTACAACCCGAGATCGGCGGTCTCCCGAAAGGACGAGTATCGAGACACGCTGGTCCGGCGCGGTGCCACGCTTGGCGCCAATTGCACCATCGTGTGCGGGGTCGAAATCGGCGAACATGCATTCGTGGGAGCCGGCGCGGTGATCAACCGAGATGTCCCCGCGCACGCCCTGATGGTCGGCGTGCCCGCTCGGCAGATCGGCTGGATGAGCAAGGCGGGCGAGCGCCTCCCCCTTCCTGTGGACGGCGACGGGCGAGCGCACTGCCCGATAACCAACGACGCCTACGAGCTCACCTGTGGCAAGCTAGAGTGCCGGACGGTGTGAGATTCACGCGTCTTCGTCGATGAAAAGAGCCCTGCGGAGCGACTTTGGTTTGAACGCGCGCCGAAGAGAACAATTGGCCATCACCATCCTGGATGCGGGCGTCTTCGCCGCCGCATTCTGGATGGCCGTGGCGATCCGATACGGAACCATCACGCCACCACCTGAGACCATCTGGGCGCTCATCGTGGCACCGGTGGCCGGAGTGATCTGCCTCCTGCCCTTCCGGTTCTACCACGAGGTTCTCCGATACGTCGGACCCAACGTGTTGTACCGATGTGGCATGGGAGTCTCGCTGACGACCCTTGTGCTCTTGTCGATCAGCTTCCTCCGAAGCGATCAACCGTCGATCTCGAGACTCGCCTTTCTTCCGTTCTGGATGGGGTCGATTCTCGGGCTGACCGGGATCCGGCTGGCGGGCCGTTACATCCTTCAGCGAACAATGGGAACCGTGTCGGGGTTGGAAAAGAGGAGAGTCCTGATCTACGGCGCTGGCCAGGCCGGAGTCGGACTCGCCTCCATGCTGGGGCAGGATGGTTCGATCCTGGTTCAGTGTTTCGTTGATGACGATCGCCGACTCACCGGGCGGGACATCCGCGGGATTCAGGTTCGACATCCCGACTCCATCGGCAAGATCATCAGGAAGTACGGGATCAGCACCGTGATGCTCGCGCTGCCGTCGGCAAGTCGGAAACGACGACGCGAGGTCATCGAGCAACTGCAGGAACTCCAGGTCGAGATCCTCACCGTCCCCGACATGCAGGAACTCGACAGTGGCCTGGCCACGTTCACCGATCTTCGCCCCATCAAAATCGAAGACCTGCTCGGCCGCGAGTCGGTGCACCCGGACGCAGAGCTCCTCGGATCGAAGATCAAGGGGCAGGTGGTCATGGTGACCGGGGCCGGCGGCTCGATCGGCAGTGAGCTCTGCCGTCAGATCCGTCATCTCGCACCCGCCCGCCTCATCCTGGTCGACAACAGCGAGTTCAATCTCTACCAGATCGAAGACGAACTCGGGGCCGCAGAATCGTCAGGCGTGACCATCGTTCCGATCCTGGGGAATGTGTGCGACGGCCTGCAGATGCGTCAGGTGATGACCAAGTACATGGTCGACACCGTCTACCACGCCGCCGCCTACAAGCATGTCCCCATCGTGGAAGCGAACGCCATCGTCGGCGTCGCGAACAACGTTCTGGGCACCCTGCGAACCGCGGAGGCGGCCAGAGACGTGCAGGTGCGCGACTTCGTCCTGATCTCGACCGACAAGGCCGTCCGTCCCACAAGCGTGATGGGCGCGAGCAAGCGGTTGGCCGAACTCGCCCTGCAAGCGATCCATGAAGATGGAGGCACGGAGGCCAAGACCCAGTTCTGCATGGTCCGCTTCGGCAACGTCCTTGGCTCGTCCGGCTCTGCCGTTCCCAAATTCACCGAGCAGATCGAGGGCGGCGGTCCGGTGACCGTGACCCACCCGGACGTCACGCGGTTCTTCATGACGGTCCACGAAGCGGCGAATCTCGTGATCCAGGCCGGGTCGCTTGCCGAGGGCGGCGATGTCTTCGTCCTCGACATGGGACAGTCGGTTCGCATCCTCGATCTGGCCACCCGCATGGTGGAACTCTCCGGTTCCACGGTGCGATCGGAATCAAACCCTTCCGGCGACATCGAGATCAAGTTCACCGGTCTGCGACCGGGAGAAAAGCTCTACGAAGAGCTCCTGATCGAAGGCGATCTGGAAGCCACGGAACATCCGAAGATCATGCGATCTGCGGAGGCCTTCGAGCTTTGGGAAGACCTCTCGAAGCCTCTTCAGTGTCTTGAGGCCGCAATCGACCGTCGAGACGAGGAAACCGTGCTCCAGATCCTGCAGGAGACCGTCTCCGGATATCGCGGTCGCCCGACGCTTCCAACCACGAAGCCCGTCACCAGAAACATCTGAATTCGACCCCCCGCCGGCGATGAACGGTAGGCTGGCGGCCATGACGGTCTGGCGACAATCAGGGCTGGTCTGGATGGGCGCGTTGATCGCCGCGGGCATGGCGTTGCTGGCCCAGATCCTTCTGGCCCGTCACTTCGAAGCCGCCCTGTTCGGCGGCATCTCCTACGCCTATGCGATCGCGATACTCGTCTCGACCTTCGGGTTTCAAGGGATCGGAGAAGTCGCCATCCGTCATGGCGGGCGGCTCGATCCGATCCAGTGCCTGCGAACCGCCGTCGTGCTGTTCGCCACGGCCACGATCGGCGCCGTGGCCTGGGTCCTCGCCGTGGGAAGCCCCGATTCCGAGCCGGTCCTCCTGACCCTGTTCTTCCCTTTCGCAGTCGTCCAGATCGGGATGATCGCCGGAATGATCGCGTTTCAGATCGAACGGAACACCATCGGGATCGCCCTCTGGCCCGCCGGATTCCAGGGCATTCGCCTGGCAGTGGTGATCGCCATCGTCTCCTTCGGCGGCATCGCGATCTTCGTTCCGATCGGTTGGACGATCGCGTTGATACCCATGGGCATCTTCGGTCTTCGCCGACTCAAACGAGCCGGCAAATGGTCAACCGGAGCGCGAGACGCCTCGACCCCCTCGGTGACTCGTTCCGCATTTCCCTTCTCGACGACCCGAGTCCTCGAATTCGCCGAGATTCAAATGCCGATCGTGCTTGCCTTGCCACTGCTCGGCGGCGTCGAGACCGGTCGAATCGCGGCATCACTCGCCATCATTCAGGGGTTCCTGCTGCTACCCATCGCGATCTTCCAGCGACTCCTCCGTCCACGATTCCACGAGTGGGCTCGCGAAGACCCGGATCGTCTTCGTCGAATCGCGTTGATCGGATCCGGCTCCATGCTGGCGATTGGAGCGATGCTCGGCTTTCTCACCCGACCATTCTCGTCGGACCTTCTCGCCGGGCTCTTTGGTTCGGATTTCGCCGCCGCGTCGAGCTTCCTCGATTCGATTCTCCTCGTGCTTCCGATCTGGTTCGCATCGATCGCCATCAACTCGACGCTCGTCTCTCATCGACTCGCGGATCTCCGGCTTGGCACCCAGGTCATCGCGGTGGGGATCCTCATCGCGACGCCGCTGATCATGTCGGCCATACCTTCCGAACTCGGTCCGAACGGAATCATCTGGGGGATGATCGGCTGTCAGGGGTTCCTTCTCGTCTCCGGCGTCACCTTGCTGCTGTTCGGTCAGAACAAGGACTGATGCCTCTCACTGGCCCGCTATAGTCCGACCTTCTCGTCCCGGGTCTCACCTCATGTGCGGATTTGCAGGCTTCATCGACCGACCGAATCGAATCGCGGATCCCGCGAGCGTGATGACGTCGATGAGCGACGCGATCCGCCACCGCGGTCCCGACGGCGAAGGTCGGTCCTTCGACGAGTCGAGACGAGTCGGATTGGTCCATCGCCGTCTGGCGATTCAGGATCCGAGCGACGCCGGGGCCCAACCGATGCGCTCGGCGAGCGAGCGATTCGAACTCGTTTACAACGGAGAGATCTACGACTTTCTCGAGTTGCGGGCGGAACTCGAGACGCTCGGACATCGGTTCCGCGGCGGGAGCGATACCGAAGTCCTCCTGGCTTGCTTCGATGCCTGGGGCATCGAGGAGACGCTTCGCAGAGTGGATGGCATGTTCGCGTTCGCGGTCGTCGATCGACAGGAAGGGCGACTGACGCTGGCTCGCGACCAGGCCGGCCAGAAGCCGCTGCTCCTGGCGATCGCCGGCGAGTGCATCGCGTTCGCAAGCGATCTGAGAGCGCTCGAAGTCCTTCCGGACCCCTTCGCCCGCCAGTTGTCGGGAATCAACGAAGACGCCTTTCGGTGGTATCTCGCCAACGGCGCGGTCCCTTGGCCCTTCTCGATCCGACCGGGCGTCGAACACATCCCTCCCGGCGGACTATTCGAGATCGATCTCGAGAACGGCCGCATCGACCGACGCCGATGGTGGACGCCTCCCACCGAGTTTCCCGAGGACTCCGACGAACGATTCACACCAGACGATGCCGCGAACCAGGTGCTCGACTGCCTGCGAACCAGCGTCCATCGACAGTGCCGTTCGGATCGGCCGATCGGGATCTTTCTTTCCGCCGGCCTCGATTCACGAGTCATTGCCGCGTTGGCTTCGGAAGTCCGCCCCGGGCTTCCGGCGTTCACACTCGGCCTGCCCGGACCATTCGACGAGACCGGAGACGCCGCGATGGTCGCGGCGCGGCTCGGGCTTGATCACCGGATCGTCCGGCCATCCGAGGACGAGGTGCTCGAAACCGCACGATCACTCCATTCGGTGGCGGACGCACCTTTCGCCGATTCCTCTCTGCTCGCCACGGTCCTGCTCAGTCGAGCGGCCAGGCCCGAGATCGCCGTCGCCCTCGGCGGCGACGGTGGCGATGAACTCTTCGGTGGATATCGCCGACATCTCGCCGCAACCGGTCCTCGCGGATTCAAGCCCCGGCTGGCACGGCGACTCGCGGCCATCGGAGCCCTGCTCCCCGACTCGATCAGCGGGAAGATCAAGGTGGGCCGTGGGACTCTCCGAGAAGCGTCATATCGGATGCAGAACATCCGACTCGGCCACGATGGGTATCTCTTACTCCGCGGAACCCAGGGGGACGCGGCCGACCTGTTCGAGTCCGGCCCGATCGCCGCCCGAGGAAGATCACGCCGGAATCCCTGGGACGGCCTCGCCCCGGAATGGAACGGCGTCCGCAGCATGATGGCCGCGGACTTCCGAACCTATCTCCCCGATGACCCGCTGGTGAAAGTGGACCGCGGCACGATGTCCTGCGGAATGGAGTATCGCGCGCCGATGCTCGGTCGAGATGTGATCTCGACCGCCGGGGCTCTCGGAACGGATCGACTGTTCGATGCCCGGGGAGGGCGGGCGCCCGTCAGAGCCGCGCTTCGTTCACTCGGCCTCTCCGATCGGGGAGCGAAGCGAGGCTTCGCGGTCCCTTTGTCCGGCTGGCTTCGCGGCCCACTCCGAGAATGGGCGGAATCGCTCGTGCTCGGAGATTTCGAAGACCCCGTCGATCAGACGGCGCTTCGCGAAGACTGGCAACGGCTTCAGAGTGGCCGGTCGGATCTCGCGGTGCGTCTCTGGACCATCGTCTGCTGGAGAGCCTGGCTCAAGTCTCGACATTGACCGTCTTCGGTCGCGATATCGAGAAAGCCACCAGTACCGCGGCGAGACTCATGCTGAATCCACTGAGTTGAATCGACGTTGGAATGGCATAGATGAACAAGACGATCCAGCCACCGAGAAGTCCCGTCAGGGCTGGATTTCGCTTTGACGCCCGCCAGGCTCCGTGGATTCCAAGGCCGAAGATCGAAGCCCACAGCAGGAGACCGACGGCCCCGCGTTCCGCCAACTCCAACGCGATCATGGAGTGGGGATCGCTGCAGTAGGCCCTCCTTGGAAAATCAAGATGGTCTTCCTTTGCATCGAGATGTTTCTCGAACTCGACGCGGAACGAACCGGTCCCGTGACCGATGATCGGACTGCTCGGCACCATCTCGGCGGTTTCTCGCCACCAGAAGAAACGAAGGCCTGAACTCGTGTTGAAGTCCTGATCGAACCAGGCTTTTTCCAATTCGGACACCATGGCGGAGAGGCGTTTCACCGGAAGACTCGACGGCGCCACCACGGGTAATGCCAGGATGCCAAGAAAGCCCAGAGCGAGCCCCCCGAGCGTGACGAGCTTCACGCGACGAGTCGCTGCGTGACGCACGCCCAGGAAGACCTGCGGCAGGATCGCGATCGGGATTGCCATCAGCAACGTGCGGTTGCCCGCGAGAATCGTGCTACCGATGCAACATGCGGCCAGCACCGCCGCCCAGAGTCGCCCACGGCCCGGATTCAGGGCGATACCGAGCATCAAGCACGCCGAGGCCGATGCCCAGACCGCGGTGTTTCCCGGGTGCTTCGAGATCCCCCCGGTCATGGTCCATGCCGAATACCCCGAGCTCGGATTCTCCATCACTCCGACGTACATCAGAACCTGAAACACCATCTGCACCGAGGATCCGGCCGCCATGCCGAAGACGATCGGTCGCCATCGATCCAGCACCGGCCAGGACGCCGTGATCAAGAGGATCACTCGCAGGACACCGGAGTTCTCGAGTCCATGCACGGGATCCGACGACCAGCTGATCGCCAGCAGACTCCAAAGCGCCATGGCGATCCAGGCGAGCATCAACGGCCTCTGGAGAAGAAGCGGAAGGCACCGCCAGGTCGCATGAAGACGGAGTACCGCGTATCCCGCGAGGATTGCGAGGCCGATCCACGCTGCGACTGGAGTCAGTGGTTGCAGACCGAATGCGAGGCCGGCGATCCAGGCATGAACCACGTCTCCGCGGGGGTCCTTCTCCCGTCCATACGCGAGCAGATCTGCAAAACGAGGATCTTCCAGCCGGGGAAGGGGAAGAACCGCCGGCGGCCCGGTCTGATGATCGACGGCAGCAGCGTCCATGGGTCGAATTCTAACTGTTCTTCCGATCACGAGATCCACCGGATTCTTCGAGCAACGCCGCCATCTCGTGCATTTCTCTCCCTGTCTCGTCCGATGGCCGATGTTGACTCATGCCTTGGAGTTCGAAATGCAATCGATCGACAATCTCCTCATCACCCCGGATCGGAGTCTTCGCGACGCGCTCGCCGCCATGTCCGATGGCGCGTGCAATGTTCTCCTGTTGATCGACGACGCCGGACGGCTTCGACGGACGGTCACCGATGGCGATCTTCGACGCGCGATCCTCGCCGGGCATGGTCTCGATACCGATCTCGGCGTTCTACCCGACCAGGCGCCGAAGCTCGTCGAGCCGGATTCGTCTTCCGCGGCAGTCCTCGCGCTGATGAATGCGCATGGAATCGATCAAGTTCCCACGGTGGACGAAGATGGCCGCCCGGTCGCGCTTCATCTTCGTCGCGAACTCGATCAACCGGTACTCCTCTCCACGCCCCATCTTGCCGAACACGAACGGGACTTCGTCGAACAGGCGTTTCGCACCAATTGGATCGCACCCATCGGCCCGAACGTGGACGCCTTCGAACGCGAGTTGGCGTCGAAGGTCGGCATGGGGCATGCCGCCGCCCTCTCCAGCGGGACCGCCGCGATCCACCTTGGTCTTCATCTCCTCGGTGTCGAACCCGGCGATCGGGTGTTCTGTTCCTCGCTCACCTTCGTCGCGACGGCCAATCCGATCAGATATCTCGGGGCCGAGCCCGTCTTCATCGATTCCGAACCGGAAACCTGGAACATGTCGCCCGCGGCGCTCTCCAGGGCGTTGGCCGCGGCGGACGCGGAAGGGCGACTTCCCAAGGCGATCATTCCCGTCGGGTTGTACGGGCAGAGTCCCGACATGGAACCGATCATCGATCTCTGCCATCGCTACGGCGTGCCGATTCTCGAAGATGCCGCGGAGAGTCTCGGAGCGGCGTATCGCGGACGGGCGGCCGGCACGTTCGGCCGACTCGGGATCTACTCCTTCAACGGAAACAAGATCATCACGACGTCCGGTGGAGGCATGCTGGTCGGCGACGATCCCGAGTTGATCGAACGGGCTCGCTTTCTCGCGACCCAGTCGCGGGAACCGGCGGGTCACTACGAACACCAGGAGACCGGCTTCAACTACCGAATGAGCAACATTCTCGCCGGCATCGGGCGAGGGCAGTTGGAAGTGCTGGATGAACGAGTCCGTCAACGGCGAGCGGTTTTCGAGCGATATGTCGAAGGACTCGAGGGCGTGCCCGGACTCGACTGGATGCCCGAACCCGCGAGCTTCCATTCCACGCGGTGGCTGACCGCGATGACCATTGATTCCGATCGATTCGGGAGCGACCTCGAGGGGCTCATCAGCCACCTCGCCGACGGTCGAATCGAGGCGAGGCGCGTCTGGAAACCGATGCATCGCCAACCTCTCTTCAAGAGTGCGGCCTATTGGCCACACCATGCGACCAGTTCCGTCTCAGATCGACTCTTCGAGACCGGTGTCTGCCTCCCCAGCGGCTCCAACCTCGACTCGGTGCAGCAGGAACGAGTGATCCAGCGGATTCGTGAGCGTGCCCGTCCATCGGGCAGATTCTGGTCGAGCTCGACCCTCTCCCTCGGTTGACTTCCTTCTTCGGACGCTCGATCCAGCTGGTTTTCACCGTTTAGGACCAAAAAACCACCCTTGCCGAGCTCGAACGCCGATGATCCCAATCGATGTGGATCGTCGCAGCCATCCTCCTGGTGTTCATCCTCGCCGTTCTTCTGACGAAGGCGCCGCTCGACCTGGCGATGGTCGGCACTCTGGTGCTCCTCGTCCTGACCGGACAGGTTGATCCATCCGAGGCCTTTCTGGGGTTCTCGAATCCCGCTGTCCTCATGATCGCCGCCCTGTTCGTCGTCGCGAACGGCCTTCGCCAGACCGGCGCAATCGATCGACTGGCGCCGAAACTCATCGGTCGCCCGATGAGTGTCCGCGGCACCATCGCCCGCATCTGCGTCCCGGTGACCGTGCTCTCCGGGTTCATGAACAACACGCCACTGATCGCCATGTTTCTTCCGGTCGCCACGGATCATGCCCGGCGACTTGGCGTGAGCCCCAGCCGACTGCTCATTCCCTTGAGCTTCGCCGGCATACTCGGTGGCCAACTCACACTGGTTGGAACATCGTCCAATCTTCTGGTCGACGGGCTCTACTCGGACCAGCTCGCCACGTGGGCCGCACAGGGGGTCGAGATCGATCCCGCCTGGGTTCTCTCCGACTCACTCCGATTCCTCGCCGTCGGCGTCGCCGGCGGCATCACCGCCGTGATCGGCCTCGGCTTTCTGATCGTCGCGGGACCACTTCTGTTGCCCGACCGAGGGTCCAACGAGAGCGATGAGGATCCCGAGCGATACGAACTTCGATTCGAGGTGATACCCGGCGGTCCCATCGCCAATAGAACGATCGAACAGGCGGGGTTGCGACATCTCCCCGATCTCTTTCTCTCAAGCATCGACCGAGGGGACCGCCACCTCGGCGCCGTGACGAGGGACGAACGGCTCGAAGCCGGCGACATTCTCTGCTTCGTCGGAAACACCGCGGGCGCCAAGGAACTTCGTCGGGTCGCGGGACTTCGTCCCGAGGACGCGCAGACCGCGAAAGTGGATGCGCCACCGGCGACCAGAACGCTCGTCGAAGCCGTGGTGGCACCATCGGCGGCATTCGTCGGGCGAACGGTGCGAGAGAGCCAGTTCCGAACGATCTACAACGCAGCGATACTCGCGGTTCACCGTCGCGGAACCAAGGTCAAGGGACGAATCGGCGACATTCAGATCGAGGTCGGCGACGTCCTGCTGTTGGAGACCAACAAGGGTTTCCTTTCATCCCATGGCCGCGGGAACGCGTTCTATCTCGCCACCTCCGTCAGTGATGCGCAATTTCCACGGCACGAGCGAGCCTGGATCTCGGGGGTGGTCCTCCTGGGCATGATCGGCTTGCTCGCCTCAGGCCTGGTGAGCCCGGTGATCGCGACCTGGCTCGCAGCCATTCTGATGGTCGGCTTCCGCTGCGTGAATGCCGCCACCGCGCGGAAGTCGATCGACTTTTCAGTGCTCATCACCATCGGCGCCGCCATCGGCGTCGGCGTCGCCGTAGCGAACAGCGGCCTCGGGGAGAAGACCGCGGAGTTCTTCATCAGCGGAGCGACTCTGGTCGGCGGAGGAGACCACCTGCTGCTCGCCGCCCTGATCCTTGCCACGGCCCTGATCGCGCAACTTGCGACCAACTATGGCGCCGCCGTGATCCTCTTTCCCATCGCGATCAGCGCCGCAATGGGCGTCGGCGCAAATCCGCTCCCGTTCATTCTCGGCGTGATGGCAGGTGCGGGAAGCAGCTATCTGACCCCGTTCGCCTACCAGACGAACCTGATGGTCTACGGACCCGGCAGATATCGATTCGGAGACTTCGCCCGCATGGGAGTCCCCCTTCTGCTCATCGTGGTGGTGATCGCCACGGTGATGATCCCGCTGGTCTTCCCCTTCCACTGACCGAGTCGGGCTGCAGGAACTCCGCAAGGAGTCCGTCGAGGCCGCTCAACCCTGCTTCAGAAGCCCCTGGGCCTCGAGGCACGTCATGACCGACGTCGCGGATTCCTCTACCGAGCAGGTCGCGGTGTGAACAACGAGCTCGGGTGACCCGGGTGCCTCATACGGCTGGTCGATCCCGGTGAAACCACGAATCTCACCCGCCCTCGCCTTCTGGTAGAGCCCTTTCGGATCGCGGGATTCGGCGACTTCCAGAGGCACTTCGACATACACCTCGATGAACGGCATCGAAGCGGATCGATGCATGGTGCGCACCTGGTTCCGATCCGCCCTGAACGGGCTCACGAAACTGGCCAGCACGATGATCCCTGCATCCACGAGGAGTCGGCAGACTTCGCCCGTTCGACGGATGTTCTCGGTGCGATCAGCCTCGCTGAATCCGAGATCGCCGTTGAGCCCGTGCCGGAGATTGTCGCCGTCCAGTCGGTAGCAGAGCCGGCCCTCTGCCGCGAGAAGACGCTCCACCTCGACCGCCACCGTGCTCTTGCCGCTGCCGGAAAGCCCGGTGAACCAGACCGTCCCGGCCCGCTGACCAAGTTGCTTCTCCCTCGAGGATCGATCGACTGCTCCGGAATGCCAGACGACATTATCGCTCGTCGAGGAGTCTGAATGAGATTCGGCCATTTTCCGCCTCCTGTTCAACTACCCGATCGAAGGGTTCGATCTCATGGGACCAACATCGGTCCATTCCTCCCCCAGCCTGCTACTCTTCTTGCTCCTAATGACCCCCATCCACGATCAACTCTCCCATCTCCAGTCGCTCGAAGCGGAGTCCATCGACATCATCCGTGAAGTCGCTGCGAGCTTCCAGCGACCCGTGATGATGTACTCGATCGGCAAGGATTCGAGCGTCATGCTGCATCTGGCCCGGAAGGCGTTCCATCCCGGCCCGATTCCGTTCCCCATGTTGCACGTCGATACCACTTGGAAGTTCCGCGAGATGATCGCGTTCCGAGATCGCACCGCCGAAGAACTGGGGCTGGATCTCATCGTCCATTCGAACCTCGAGGGCGTCGCTCAGGGAATGAGCCCCTTCGTGCATGGCAGCCGGGTCTACACCGATGTGATGAAGACTCAGGCCCTCAAACAGGCCCTCTCCGCAGGTCGGTTCGACTGTGCCATCGGAGGTGCCAGGCGAGACGAGGAGAAGAGCCGGGCGAAGGAGCGGGTGTTCAGTTTCCGTGACCGGAATCATCGCTGGGACCCCAAGACCCAGCGACCCGAACTCTGGAACCTCTGGAACACCCGGATCGGTCCCGGCGAGAGCGTCCGGGCCTTTCCCCTCTCGAACTGGACCGAACTCGACGTCTGGACCTACATCCACCTCGAGAAGATCGACGTCGTGCCCCTGTATCTCTCCGCTGAACGCCCGGTCGTCGAGCGTGATGGCGTTCTCATCATGGTGGACGACGACCGAATTCCGCTGGAGCCGGGCGAGACGCCGGAGATGAAGAAGGTTCGATTCCGAACCCTCGGCTGCTATCCACTCACCGGCGCCGTGGAGAGCGAGGCCGCGACCCTCGCCGAAGTCATCACCGAGATGCTCATCGCCCGCACCAGCGAGCGACAGGGACGAGTGATCGACCACGACGGCGACGGCAGCATGGAAGACAAGAAGAAGGAGGGTTACTTCTGATGGACCCTCGCTTCGACGCCGAAACCGAAACGATCGACGAATACCTGCTTCGCCACGAAGGCAAGCAGCTGCTTCGCTTCCTCACCTGCGGGAGCGTCGATGACGGAAAGAGCACCCTCATCGGACGACTCCTGCACGACACCAAGGGGATCTACGAAGATCAACTGGCCGCCGTCGAAGGTGCATCGAAGAAGTACGGAACCCAGGCCGGGCAGGCCGACCTCGCCCTGCTGGTCGACGGACTTCGCAGCGAACGTGAACAAGGCATCACGATCGACGTCGCCTACCGATACTTCTCGACGGAAAATCGAAAGTTCATCGTCGCCGACACCCCCGGTCACGAGCAGTACACCCGCAACATGGCCACCGGCGCCAGTAACTGCGATCTCGCGGTTCTTCTCGTCGACGCCCGTCACGGGGTCAGCGTGCAGACCCGCCGACACTGCGTGATCACGTCGCTTCTGGGCATCCCCAGGATCATCGTCGCCATCAACAAGATGGACATCGTCGACTGGGATCAGGCCGTCTACGACCGGATCAAGGCCGACTTCGAGTCCTTTTCCGCGAAGCTCCCGAACCGGGAGCAGGTCTTCGTTCCAATGTCGGCGCTCGAAGGAGACTACGTCGCCGAGAAATCGGAGAAGGCCCCCTGGTACGACGGCCCCTGCCTGCTGGAACTTCTGGAAACCCTCGATATCGGGAGCGACGAGCAGAAGACGCCGTTCAGACTTCCGGTGAACTACGTCATCCGGCCCGACCTCGACTTCCGCGGTTTCGGCGGCCGGATCGAGTCCGGCATCGTCCGACCCGGTGATCGGATCGCCGTGCTCCCCGCGGGCACCGAGAGCACGGTCTCCCGGATCTCGACCTTCGACGGCGATCTCGAGATGGCTGGCGCCCCGCGAAGCGTGGCCATCGTCCTGGAAGACGAGATTGACGCCAGCCGCGGCGACATGATCGTGGCCCTGGAAGACCAACCGGTGGTGGCCGATCGAGTGACCGCGGATCTGGTCTGGATGCATGAAGAGCCGCTTCAACCCGGCCGTGAGTTCATCCTCCGCCACGGAACCAGAGTCACCCCCTGCCGTGTCCGACGAATCGCTCATCGCCTCGACATCGACACCCTCGAGACCGTGGCCT
>JABABZ010000240.1 GCA_014237965.1 Phycisphaerales bacterium
CCCCTCGTCCTTCCTCCACGGACACCCTTCATCATGTTCTTCGATTCCATTCTCGGTTGGTTCAGCGTCGACATGGGCATCGACCTGGGTACCTGCAACACCCTGGTCTGCGTGCGCGGTGAGGGCATCGTTCTCAACGAGCCTTCCGTGGTCGCCGTTCGGAAGGGGACCAATCGAGTCATCAACAACGGCACCGCCGTCGGTTGGGCGGCGAAGGACATGCTCGGAAAGACGCCGGGATCCATCTCGGCGGTCCGTCCGCTCAAGGACGGCGTCATCAGTGACTTCGAGATCACCGAGGCGATGCTCAGTTACTTCATCCGCAAGGTCAACGGTCGCAGTCGCATCTTCGGCCCCCGCGTGGGGATCGCGATTCCCTCGGGAATCACGGCCGTCGAGAAACGCGCCGTGCTCGACTCCGCGGAGCGGGCGGGTGCCAGGAAGGTCTATCTCGTGGAAGAGCCGATGGCCGCGGGCATCGGCGCCGGTCTTCCGATCGCGGAGCCGACCGCGAGCATGATCGTCGACATCGGTGGTGGCACGACGGAAGTGGCGATCATGTCTCTGGCCGACATCGCGAGTTGCGAATCGGTGCGAGTCGCCGGTGACGACTTCGACGAGTCGATCATCAGCCACATGAAGAAGAGCTACGGGCTCACGATCGGCGAGCAGACGGCGGAACGGATCAAGATCGAGATCGGTTCGGCGGCGCCGGTCGGCGAGACGATGAACATGGAGGTCCGAGGCCGGGACATGGTCACGGGACTTCCTCGGAAGACCGTGGTCACCAGCGACGAGATTCGTGAAGCCCTCGCGGAACCGGTCAATCAGATCGTCGAAGCCGTGATCCGAACGCTCGAACACGCCGAGCCGGAACTCTCCGCCGATCTGGTCGACAATGGGATCATGTTGGCGGGAGGCGGGGCGCTGCTCCGCGGCATGGGAGTCGTCATCTCCAACGCCACCGGGCTCGACGTCCGGGTCGCGGAGGATCCGCTCACCTGTGTCGCCCGAGGAACCAGTATCTATCTGGAGAGCCTCGAGGACTGGAAGGCGACCCTCGAATCGGATCTTGACGAAGTCTGAGCCGCTGGACGGGAGTCTCCCGATCAACCGAACACGTCATGCTTCGATAGGCCCCTTCTCACTGGCGATGCTGGTGGTGCTGGTGCTGTCGCTTCTGCCCACGACATGGCTGGTTCCATGGACGAACCGACTCTCCGAGATCGTCCGGCTTCCGCTGGTGCCTCTGGGTGATGTGGCGACTTCGGTGCGGATCTGGCTCACCGTCGACGGAAGTGATCTGGCGGATCGAGCGCAGTTCGATCTGCTGGAGACGGAACGAAACGAGTATCGAAGACGATTCCATGCCGCCAACGAGCGGGTTCGCGAATTGGAGGGGCTTGTGGAGTCGCTCCGCGGACTGCCTCCGACCGGTGAGGTCGGTGAATTCGTCGCCATCGAAGTCGATGTGGTGGGTGGCGACCCGAGCAGCCCGTCTTCGCCGTTGCAGGTCAACGCCGGACGGCGACGGGGCATCCTGCCTGGAGCGGTGGCGGTGCATCGGGGCGACACCCTCGTCGGCCGTGTTCTGGCGGATGTGGGGCCGACCACGGCCTGGATTCGACCGGCGGCGGGATTCGGCCTGATCGATGCACGGCTCGTCGATGATCAAGGCATCACGGATCGCGAACCCGGAAACGATGGCGTACCGGTTCAACTCCGTCCGGAGGAGGGGGGCTGGACGACCACGGTGGATCGGGCGGTCGCCGTCGAGCTCGGAATGGTCGCGAGATTGCACGATCCGGGCTGGTCGAGGTTCGCTCAGGGCCTGGTGATCGGCGTGGTTCGGGAGGTCGGCACCCTCGAGTCGAACCCGACTCGAAAGACGGTTCGAGTGGAAGTCCTGACCGATCCGCAGAGACTCGATCACTTTCTGGTGGTGAGTCCGAAGACGGGTGAGGAGGGGATGCCATGAGAATCGGTGTCTTCGCCATCGCGCTGGCCATCTGTCTGGTGCTCGATTCGAGTTTCTTGATGGCGTTCTCCATCGGTGGCGTGCATCCGATGTCGACCGCGGTGCTGCTGGTCTTCGTCGGGCTCTTTGCGCCACGGCGGACCGTGCTCTGGACCTCGCTCGTGGCCGGTGTCTTCCTCGACCTCGCCACGGTCTCGACCTATCGCGTCGACGAGCCGTTCTTCCTGATCGGGCCCTATGCGATGGGATGCGTCTTCGGGGCGAATCTTCTGCTGCCGATCCGCACGATGGTCTTCCGCCGGAATCCGATCGCCGTCGGGCTTCTCACCATTCCCTATCTGCTGGCGGTGGACGTCGCCTTCATGGCGGTCTGGACGGTGCGAGGCTTCTATGCGGAAACCTCGACGCCCTGGGGCGACGCTTCGGCGGCCTCCGAGCTCGGACGAAGGCTGGGCGAGGCGATCTACTCCGGGGGCTTCGGTATCCCCTTTGCGTGGATCCTCCTTCTCACCTGGTCGAGTTGGCGGTTCGAGGTCGGGTCCGTTCGACGTTGACCGTCGCCCGGCTGAACCCGCGAGGAGGCCGGAACGGGTATCTTCGGGGTCATGCAAGGCTTGGTCTTCTTCGATGATGGACGTGGCCATTTCGGTCCCATGACCGATCTTCGGTCCGCGGTGGATCTGCGGAGTGGAATCTTCACCACCGCGGAGCGGCTCTCTCGGGCCGTCGGCCTTCCGATGATCGCGATGGTGGTCCCGCAGCCGCTCGAGGGGGTCGTCGGCTCGGCTCATCCCGGCGTCTCGGTGAACGTTCTGCCGGACGGAGAGGGGCCTTTCCTGGTCCTCAATGCTCGATTGCTCGAGCTCCCTGCAGACCCATTGCCATCGCTGGGGACGGCTCTGGTGGACGCTGGAGATCAATCGATCGGCGCCGCCTTGTTGGATCGAGCGACGCTCGAATCATTGATCGAACATGGCGAGCTTCCAGAGGGTGTCTCTCGGGCGGCGTCCTCGGATCTGCCGCTCGCCCAGGCGGCCTGGGATGTCTTTGCCACTGCCGGGAGTCGAATCGCATCGGATCTGGAGTTCGTGGACACGCACGCCGGCGATCCGATCGCTTCCGGGGCCACGGTGCTCGGCGATCATCGCGTCTGGGTCAGCGACTCCGCCGAGATCGATCCCGGTGTGGTGTTTGATGCGCGAGACGGTGCCATCTACATCGGCCCCGGAGTCCATCTCGGCGTGCATGCGGTCTTCCACGGACCGTGTGCCGTGCTCGACGAGACTCGCATCGCGGATCACGCGATGATCAAGGCGAACTCCGTCATCGGGCCGCACTGCCGAATCGGTGGTGAAGTCGGTGGTACCGTCTTCCAGGGCTTCGCCAACAAGAGCCACGATGGACACCTCGGCGACAGTTGGATCGGGTCGTGGGTGAACCTCGGTGCTTCCACGGTGAATTCCAACCTTCTCAACACCTACGGCGAGGTCACCATGCGGCTGTCGCCGGATGGGCCTCGGATCCGGAG
>JABABZ010000241.1 GCA_014237965.1 Phycisphaerales bacterium
GCGGGCCGAAGAAGCCGTGGAAGCGGCCAGAGCCCATGCGAAGGCCTCCGGCGCCTCTTGATCCGGCACTCCCGGGTGAATCCGACGTTCGCATGGCGAGCCGCCCATGTATCTTGATGCAATGACGGATCCGACATCCGTCGTCCGAGATCCGTTCGAGCGCACCGGAGCCTTCAGATGAGTGATCAGCAGGGAATCGAGTCCGTCCTTCGGGAATCCCGGGTCTTCAACCCACCCACCGACTTCGTCGAGAAGAGCGGAGGAGCCTGGATCGCCTCGATGGACGACTACCTCGCCCGATGGAGACGTTCGATCGAGGAGCCGGAGGCGTTCTGGGGTGAGGTCGCTCGCGAGCATCGCTGGACGAAACCGTTCACTGAAGTGCTCGATTGGAAGTGCCCCGACGCTCGATGGTTCGCCGATGGCAAGACCAATCTCTGTGACAACTGCGTCGATCGACATGTCGACGAAGGCCATGGCGACGAGACGGGGATCATCTGGGAAGGCGAGCCGGTCGGCGAGGACGGTCCCGAGGTCCTGCGATTGAGTTATCGAGATCTGCAGCGAGAAACCGCTCGATTTGGAAACGCCCTGAAGTCGCTGGGGGTCGGCAAGGGCGACATCGTCACCATCTACATGGGCATGGTTCCCGAAGTCGCGATCGCCATGCTCGCCTGCGCCAGGATCGGTGCCGCTCACTCCGTCATCTTCGGGGGATTCTCCGCCAGCGCGATCGTCGATCGAGTCAACGATGCGGGCAGCAAGGTGATTCTCACCTGCGACGGCGGCTGGCGTCGCGGGAGCATCGTTCCCTTGAAGGCCAACGTGGACGAAGCCTGCGCCTCCCTTCCGGGCGTCGAGCACGTGGTCGTCCTGCAGCGATGCGGAAACGATGTCTCGACGGTGGACGGAAGGGATCACGACTGGAACGGATTGGTCGCGACTCAGAGTGAAGACTGTCCCTGCGAACCGATGGACGCGGAGGATCTTCTGTTTCTCCTCTACACCTCGGGATCGACGGGCAAGCCCAAGGGCATCGTCCACACCACCGGTGGATACATGGTCCACACCAGCCTGACCGCACGCAACACCTTCAACCTCAGGCCCGACCAGGGCCAGATCTACTGGTGCACCGCCGACGTCGGCTGGGTCACCGGGCACTCGTACATCGTCTACGGCATCCTTCCGAACCGAGTGCCGAGCCTGATGTACGAAGGCGCCCCGAATTCACCCGATGAAGCTCGCTTCTGGGACATCGTCGAGCGACACAAGGTCTCCCATTTCTACACCGCACCCACCGCGATCCGCGCCTTCATGAAATGGGGCGACGAACACCCACGGAAGCACGACCTCTCGAGTCTCAGGGTGCTCGGAACCGTCGGAGAACCCATCAATCCGGAAGCCTGGATGTGGTACCACGAGATGATCGGCGGGACGAAGTGCCCCATCGTCGACACCTGGTGGCAGACCGAGACCGGCGGCCACATGATCTCGCCACAACCCGCCGCAACCCCCACCGTTCCAGGCTCCTGCACCCTGCCGGTCCTCGGCGTCGACGCCGCGATCGTCGATGAAGCCGGACAGGAGCTTCCCAACGGCCAGGGAGGGCTTCTGGTGATCCGGAAACCGTGGCCCGGAATGCTCCGAGGCATCCACGGTGATCGACAACGCTATCTCGACACCTACTGGTCCAGAGTCGACGGGATGTACACCGCTGGCGACGCAGCGAAGCGAGACGACAAGGGGTACTTCTGGATCATGGGCCGGATCGACGACGTCATCAACGTCTCCGGACATCGACTCGGCACCATGGAAGTGGAAAGCGCGCTGGTGGCTCACGAGACCGTCGTCGAAGCCGCGGTCGTCGGATTTCCACACGAGATCAAAGGAACCGGAATCGCGGCCTTCGTCACACTCG
The DNA here is from genome assembly GCA_014237965.1 of Phycisphaerales bacterium. GTDB lineage: Bacteria > Planctomycetota > Phycisphaerae > Phycisphaerales > SM1A02 > UBA12014. The sequence continues at coordinate 1,919 of JABABZ010000241.1, forward strand.
CCACCGGCGTCGAACCATCCGATGACCATGTCGCGATCCTTCGGGAGCACACCGGCAAGGAGATCGGCGCGATCGCGAAGCCGGACATGATCCGGTTCACAAACGCCCTTCCCAAGACTCGCAGCGGCAAGATCATGCGACGGTTGCTTCGGGACATCGCCTCGGGCCGCGACTCCGATCAGGACACCACGACGCTGGAGGACGTCTCGGTCCTCTCGAAACTCCGAGGGTTGGACGACGAGGAGTAGCCCCGGGTTCGGAGCTCATCTCGCCCAGGGACGAGCCACCAGCAGCACGCCGGCCACCACCAACACGAGCCCGGCAAGCCGTGTTCCATCGACCTTCATCACCGAGTATCCGGGAAAGCCCCAGATGTCGCACGCCAGACTTCCGACGGCCATTCCGCCGACGAAGATCGCGACCAGCATGCCCGCTCCGAGTTGCGGTGCCGCGGTCAGGTGGATCACCACGATGGATGCCCCGATCATCCCGCCCAGAAACGCCCACCACGGAACCGCACGGATGGAGGCCACGCTGGGAAGGACGTTGCCACTCCGCGCCGACAACACGATCAACACGGTCGATAGAACCAACACGTTGACGAGCCCGTTCACCCAGCCGGCCTGAAACCGATTTCCGATCGCCTTCGCGGTCGTGGCGTTGAGCCCCGCTTGAACGGGCTGAAGGAAGCCAACGAGAAAGACCGCGGTCATGAGCAGAAGACGCATGAGAAATCTCCGATGTGAACGTCGGGCCGACCGCCGATCGGCGGTGACCTCGATAGTCTCGCAGTTCAGCGGTTTGGATGCCGGGGCGATCGACGATTCGGGACGCCGATCAGGGCGCGAGAGGCTCCATGATCCAATCCGCGTCGCCCGCGTTGTTGGACCACCGGCGAAGGTCACGGAGTTCGTCGATCGTGCTCGTGGAGACGCCGCCATCGACCGTGGTCACGATCGCCACTTCCTCTGAATCGCCCTTGCGATGCCGCGGGCTCACGAATCCCGCCGATCCACAGTCTTCCGGATCGAACTCCTCGTCCCAGAGAGGAGTCGTCCAAGCCGGGGGAAGCACGCGGAAGAAACCTTCGCGAATCGGCCCGGTCGAGCCTGGAGTCGACTCATCGGTCCGACTGGTGGCGAAGACGATCAATCGATCCGGCCGTTGCACGTTGGACAATCGTTCGACGTAGAACCGACCGAAGGTCTCCAGAAAGATGTCGCTGTATCCCCCGAAGTTCTCATCACCACCGACGAAGACACTGTTCATTCCGAACGACGGGAAGGCACTGACGGCGTACAACGCATCGTCGTCGGGGAGCGTGGCGATCTCCGTCGCGTAGTCCCGATCGGCCCCGGAGTAGAGCGAAACCAGATCATGGCCGAGATACGGGGCCAGTCGGAGGGGCCATCGCCGAGCTGCGATTGGAACGGTCTGAGCCGCGATCGACTCCCCGTTCGCGTCCACCGCCTCGAAACCACTCGCGTACCCCGGCAGCACGGCGCCTCGATGATCGGTCGCGTAGCCGGCCCAGGCGATTCCCAAGGACCTCGCCGAAGCCATCTCGGACGCA
>JABABZ010000242.1:0-267 GCA_014237965.1 Phycisphaerales bacterium
ATGGAAATGATGCGCTTGATCGTCCAGCGTCGCGCATCGGGCGGGGTCGGTGCCACCGCCGATCAGTCATCGAACCTGGAGATCACCAGGGTGTCGTTATGACCGCCGAAACCGAAGTTGTTCGACAGGGCCACGTCCACGGTCGCCTTGCGGGCTTCGTTCGGCACGTAATCGAGATCGAGATCCGGGTCGGGATGATGGAGGTTTCGAGTCGGCGGAATCATGCCGTGTCGGATCGCCATGGCGCTGGTGATCAACTCGACCGCC
>JABABZ010000242.1:277-3461 GCA_014237965.1 Phycisphaerales bacterium
CGCTGCCGCAATCGCGAGTGCCGCACCCCCGACCGCCCCGGCCGCGGCGATGAGATGGCCCATCATGCTCTTGATCGAACTCATGGGAATCGCCGGCGCGAGGTCGCCAAAGACCCGCTTGATCGCCCGGGTCTCGATCGAATCGTTTTCCTTCGTCCCCGTGCCGTGAGCGGAGACGTAGTGGACCGCTGGACGCCCGTCGGCACCGGTGACATGGGGATCGATGCCGGCTTCACTCAACGCCTGATGCATCGCATCTGCGGCACCGCGACCGTCGGGCTGAATATCGGTGATCCGATAGGCATCGCAGCTCGAGCCGTAACCCCGCACTTCGACCAGCGGCGTCGCGCCTCGGGCCTTGGCATGGGTCAGGGTCTCGAGAATGACCATGCCGGATCCCTCTCCCATCACGAATCCGCCTCTGGTGCGATCGAACGGTCTCGAGGCTTCCGTCGGATCGCCGTCGTGTTCCGACAGGGCGGTCAGACGATTGAATCCGGTGACCCCCAGCGGATGGATCATGGTGTGCGTGCCACCCGAGAGCATCATGTCGGCATCACCGCGGCGGAGAATGTCCGTCGCTTCGCCGATCGCCTGCGTGCTGGCGGCGCACGCGGTCAAGCAGTTGTACGCCGGCCCACGGAATCCGAACTCACGACCAAGATGGGCGAGAGGCATGTTGGGTTCCTGCTCGATCTCGCGCAGGGCCTCCATCTTCTCCAACGCCTCGGCGACCCATCGAGCACCATCGATCCGTCGTGACTCCTCGTTCCAACCGGCGAGATTGACCGCCACGTAGTTCTCGAAGTCGAGGACGCCTTCGCCGGCACCGAGATACATGCCGGCCCGCAGTGGATCAAAGGAACCGGTCGCGAGACCGGCCTGATTCCAGGCCTGACGGGCGGCCCCGAGTGCAAACTGGGTGTTGGGTCCGGCGTGCTCGTGGAGCGACGGATCTTCCACGTATCGACTGACGTCGAAGTCTCGGACCTCCGCCGCGAACTTGGTCGGAAACGTCGTGGCATCGAAACGAGTGATCGGCGCCATTCCACTCCCGGAGGCCATCAACTGGCTCCAGACCGTGTCGAGATCGTGTCCGAGCGGCGTCACCCAGCCCATGCCGGTGATCACCACACGTTGGTCATCGGTTCGCTGGTTCAAGAATCTTCCTCCCCGACTCGCGTGAGCACGACGGCGGCCGTCTGTCCTCCCAGGCTGGTGGTGAAGACCACGACGGCTCCAAGATCGGCCTCTCGCGACGGTGCCGCCGCCGCGTCGAGCCCCTCGGTCTCACCGTCGTTGACCCGGGCGGGCAATCGCTGCGACTCGATCGCCTTCGCGGCCAGCGCCACCGCGATGGCCCCGGTGCCCGCACCACAACATCCAAAGAATGGAATCGGAAGCATCAAGGGAATCGACGCGAGACGGTCACCGAAGACCGATTCCATCGCCCGTCGATCCGCATCGTCCATCGCCCGAATGCCGCTCCCGAATGGAACGATGGCGTCGATGTCCGCCGGCGTGAGGCCCGCGTTTCGAATCGCACTCTCGATCGCGTGCGCCACGCCCGGATCGTCCTCCGCGAAACGAGCCCCGACGGTGTCGGGACAGGAAGACTGAGCCGCACCGAACCCGGCGATCTCCGCATAGGCGCGGCCACCGCGTTTCCGAACGGATTCGATCGCTTCGACCACCAGAATGCCTCCGCCCTCGCCGGCGAGGCTGCCATCCGCATCGTCGGCATAGGGCCGAATCGCCTTGATGGCCGATTCATCGTCGGTCGTCTTCGCGATCCGTTCGGCGAACTGCTGTCGCAACAAGGCCATGGGATTGACCTTCGAGTCACAACCACCGGAAAGGCAAGCGTCGGCACCACCTCGCTGGATCGCCCGCATCGACTCACCGATGGAAAGCGTCGCGCTGGACTCGGCGCAGGTGATGGTATTGCTCGGCCCCTGACAGTCGTGAATGATCGTGACGTGGCAGGCGAGCATGTTCGGGAGGTACTTGAGCAGCCAGAGCGGCGTCAGATGACCCATCCCCTGCTCACCCCACAGTCCGTAATCGAAGCGACCGTTCGCATCCACCGACTTCGTGAGGGCGAGCGTCAGCTCATCGACATCGGCGGCGATCAACCCCGCCCCGATGTGGCAGCCCATGCGATTCGCCGGGATGGTCGGGCCATCGACCGGCTCATCGGGCTTCGTCAGCAGGCCGGCATCCGCGATCGCGGCCGCCGCGGCGCCGACCGCCAACTCGATGTCGCGGGCCATCACCTTCGTCGCCTTCCGATAGGACTTGGGGACCGAATCGCGGACCTTGAAGGCCTCCGCGGCAAGCGTGCCGGCGTGCTGACTCCGAAACCCCGTCGCATCGAATCGATCGATGCGCGAGATCGCCGAGACGCCGTCACAGGCGGCCTGCCAGAGGCACTCGATTCCGACACCGGCGGCGGTGATCGGCCCGAGGCCGGAAAGTACGACACGTCGATCGCTGGTCGTCATGGGGGCGAGGAGTGTATCCGAACCGGCAGGGTCGACCGTACCGGAGCGTGGGTGAATTCAGGCCTGTGCGTCCCGCATCCGGCGGGCGATCCGCATCGCCATTTCGAGCGCCTGCTCGTAGTTCAGCCTGGGATCGACCTGTGAGCGGTATCCGTGGCCCAGATCGGTATCAGCGAGCCCACGAGCCCCCCCGGTGCACTCGATCACATTCTCGCCGGTGAGTTCGAAATGGACGCCACCGAGCCTGGAACCACATTCCACGTGAATCTCGAAGGCCAGTTCGAGCTCCTCGAGAATGTCGTCGAAGGATCGAGTCTTCACCTTCTCTCCCGCCATCGGCCCGGACTCCGGAACCACGCTCCGCGTGTTGCCATGCATCGGATCACAGACCCAGAGGGGCTTTCGGCCGGTTTCGGCCACGGCTCGGAGCATCGCGGGCAGCCCGTCCGCGATGCCATCGCGGCCGAAACGATGAATGAGGGTCAGTCGCCCGGGCGATCGATCCGGGTCGAGCCGCTCGACCAGTGCGAGCAGGTGCTCGACCGACATGCCCGTTCCGACCTTCACGCCGATGTATCAAAGGGTCCGCGACGGAGGCATCGGCCTGGTCACCGAGGAACGGCTCGTATTCACCAAGATGTCGGCGCGGGACAATCTGCGAGTCGGTGGCGGCTCGGTCA
>JABABZ010000243.1 GCA_014237965.1 Phycisphaerales bacterium
GTCAAGATTTCGGCCTCCCTTTCACGCCGCTACCCGAGAACTCGACTCCTCGTCAGAGATCTCAAATCCGAAGTCGCTTCTCGGCGCGGCGTTCCAAGGGGGTTACAGGTACGCTGCCTGATCATCACCCCGCCCTCGACATCCGTCCGGAGTCCAGTCATGCGACGAATCAAGATCATCTCCCGGCTCATCGGAGCCGCCGGTTTCGTGGCGGTCGCCGCCGGCCTCACCGCCCCCACGACCTCCGTTTCCGAAGCCCCGAAGCAGCAAGGCGCACCCTACCTTCTGGACGTCTGTCCGATCAGCGGCCGACCACTCCCGGAAGACGGCGGCGTCGTGGTCATTCTCGAAGGTGCCAGCGACTCCACTCAGACGGGCCGCGAAGTCCGAGTCTGCTGCAACGGCTGCAAGGGCAAGATGGAGAAGGATCCCGCGAAGCACATCGGCAAGATCGACGAGTTGATCATCGCCGACCAGCTCGCCCGATATCCAAAGTCGATGGGATGCCCGGTCATGGATACCAAGGCCCTTCCTGATCCGACGGGGCCCGAGGCCAGAGAGTGCACGCTCATCGTCTACAAGAACCGGCTCGTTCGATTCTGTTGCGGCAAGTGCACCAAGTCCTTCTACAAGGACCCGGAAAAGTACATCGCCAAACTGGATGCCGCCGCCATCGCGGAACAGAAGAGCACCTACCCGTTGACCACCTGCGTGTCGACCGGCGGAGGCTTCAAGGAGTCGAGCCCGTGGTTCATCGTCGGCGACCGCGCGGTCCGCACCTGTTGTGGCGGCTGCAAGGGAAAGGTGATGAAGAATCCGAGAGCGGCGGTCGCCAAGCTTGACGCCGCCACGGCGAAGGCCAAGACTGACAAGACCTCCGGCTGACCGGTACCGGGCTCATCAAATCCGAACTTGGAGCGGCGCCGGCCTTCGGCGCCGCTCTTTCGATCATGGCCGTCGAATTCCAGTTCGACCCGGTCAGCGGCCCTTGAAGAACGCCGCGGCGAAGAGACCCGGGCCCTTCCCCGTCGCCACCGGGCGAAGACGGCGCCAGGTGATTCGATCGAACCCGGCGTCACGCCCCATCTGTCGCATCTCATCCTCTTGGAATCCGAGATGCTCATGCCCCATGGTCTGCCGATAGGTCTCCCGATCGTGGGCCACCATGTCGACGACGAGGACGACGCCTCCCGGTCGCAAGGCCTTCGCCGCCTCCAAGAGGGCCTTGGCCGGCTCGGGAAGGTGGTGCAACACGAGCATCATCACCGCGGCATCGACGGACTGCGCTTCCAGCGGCAGATCCATGAGATCACCCTGGAGGAACCGGATGTTGTCGAATTCCCTCAGTCTCTTCTTCGATGCGTCCAGCATCGAAGCCTCCCGGTCCACGGCAATGACCTCCGCCACCACCGGTGCCAATCGCTCGGCGGCATCACCGGTGCCACAACCGAGATCGGCGACCACCCAGGATGGGTCGAGAAAACCGAGCATCGCCTCGACGCCGAAACCGGTGCCGAAGAGTTCATGCCGAAGCTCGTGCCACTCGCCACCGATGCGACCGAAGAACGCCCGGGAGTCGGAACGACGCGACCCGAGGACCTCCTTCAAGCGGCTCGCATCGTCCGCGAACACCGGACTCGCCGCGAGTCGATCGCGGGTGGTCTCCCAGAGCTGCCGGAAATCGGGATCGAGCGACCCTTCGTCCAATCGATAGAGACTGGCCGTCCCCTCCGATCGTTTGATGATCCAGCCGTGATCGTGCAATGCCTTGAGATGCCGGCTGACCGTGGATTGCGGGAGCTGAGCCGCCGTCGCCAGTTCACCGACGCCAAGCTCCGTCCGCTCCACCAACCGGAGCAGTCTGACCCTTGCCAGATCCCCCAGTTGAGTGAGATTGGCAAGCCATTCGTCCGGGCGATTGGTTGGCTTCTGGTCGGTCACGGAATCTGGAGTCCTCAGACGCCGGGAGGCAGGACCACGGTCGGACCGGGAATCTCGCCGTACTCCCGCAGTCGATCGGCGATCACGGCGTTCTCCGCCTCGATCCCATACGCCTGCCGAAGTCGACGGAGTGCCAGAGCGGTGTCACCCAGACGCTCTGCCAGATCGGCGGCGGCGAGATACGCGGCCGCGGATCCGGTCGCGTCGAGCTCGATGGCTCGCTCGATGGCATCGCGAGCGTTGTCGGGATCATCAAGTTCCGTGGCGAATCCGGCGAGTAGAAGCCAGGCTTCCGCGTCGTCGTTGTCGATCGCCCAGATCCTCACCAACTGGAACGACCGGTCGTAGTCGCCACTGGCGAATTCCGCTCGAGCCAGAAGAAAGAGCAGGGAGCGATCGCCAGGACGATGCGCCGTGCCGGTGAGGAACGCATCGGCCGCCTCGGCCGGACGGTCGAGTTCGAGCATGCACCGGCCGTACATCTCCAACGCGTCCGGATTGCCCGGCTCACGATCGAGAATCTGTCCGTAGAACGCAGCGGCCGACTCGTATCGACCCCACTTGAATTCGTGATCTCCATCCCGCTGGAGCTTCACCGTGGGTGGTGTTAAAAATGTCTTCTTCGCCGATTCACAACCGACGAACATCCCTCCGAACCCGATGGCGAGAAAGAGCGTCATCAGGACGAACGGCGTGAAGAGGCAGTCAGTGGGACGTGTCGAAGGAATCATGCGGGCTCCTGCGCTATGCGACGCGACGATTTCGAATGACCGATCCGAGCATCGCCTGCGTACCTGACGCATGATACGGTGATGGAAGGAGACTTGTGGCCCTCACCCCCCTTCCCTCGCCCCCACCGGTCCCGGCATGCTCCGAACCACCATTCTCCGCCACGAACCCGATCCGGAAGGGCCTCAGCCTCATTTCGACTGGCTGCTGGAGGCCGACCCGGGCACGCTCGACGACGATCGGATCGTCCCGACCTTTCGATGCTCCCGACGGCCCGACCGGCTCGCGATCGGCGAGTCGACCCGGCTCCAAGCCATCGATCCTCACCGCGGCTGGTGGCTCTCCCGCGAGGTTTTCGAGGAAGTGACGATGACTCCTCCTTCGGGCAAGGCCCATGTGATCCAATCCGGGATCCTGGATTCCGGGCCGGCATCACCGGTCACCTCGATGGAATCCACCGTCTGCTGGTCCCAATCAGGGATGACCATGACGTATCGTCTCGAGGCACTCGATGCCGGCCGGGTCCTGGTGACCAGGATCGCCCCCTTCTCGTCCAACGATGAACCGTCACTTCCCTCTGCGAATGGAATCTCACTTTTATGACCGTGCTCATCGGCATCCTCTTCTCGATCATCGCCGCCGCCTTCGCGGCACTGGCCGCCCTCGGTCTTCCGGGAACCTGGCTCGTGATCATGCTCGCGGCCATCGTCGATCTGATCGAGTACTTCTGGCGCGGAGGCGACGATCTGACATTCGGATGGGTGGCGTTCGCCAGCGCGCTGGTTCTC
>JABABZ010000244.1 GCA_014237965.1 Phycisphaerales bacterium
ATCGTCATCTCGCTCGCGGTTTCGGCCGGTCTCGTCCAGGAGGGTTCGGTGCCGGATACGCCGCCTGCCGAGGGGACCTCGACGGCGCCCGTGCTGATTCCAGAGATGGACAGCGTCACGGAACACGAAATGACCGTGGACGGGAAGGTGCTCCGCTACAAGGCGACTGCCGGAACATTGCCGCTCTTCGAGGAGTCGAGTGGTGAGGTGAAAGCGAGAATCTTCTTCGTTTCATACGAACGGCTCGAACCGCAGGAGCCTTCCTCGTCGACGCCGGAGTCCACGGAGACGTGGTCGACCCCCGATCCAGCGACTCGGCCCGTCACCTTCTGCTTCAACGGCGGGCCCGGTTCGAGTTCGGTGTGGCTTCATCTGGGTGCCTGGGGCCCGAAGCGCGTGTCGATGGGTGACGCCGGCGCGCTGTTGCCGCCACCCTGGGAACTCGTCGACAACGACACCACCCTGCTCGACCTGACCGACCTCGTGTTCATCGATCCCGTCACCACCGGCTTCAGCCGTGCCGCGGACGGCGTCGACGACGGGGCCTATCACGGGCTTGAGAAGGACGGGCGTGCGGTGGCGGAGTTCATTCGCCTCTGGACCACCAGAAACGGTCGCTGGCCGAGTCCGAAGTTCATCGCGGGCGAGAGCTACGGAACGACCCGGGCGGCGTGGCTCGCCGACGAATTGCAGGATCGACACGGGATGTTCCTGAACGGGGTGATCCTGATCTCCAGCGTGCTCGATTTCTCGACCGTTCGGTTCGGACGCAACAATGTTCTTCCCGACGTGCTCTACCTCCCGACCTACGCGGCCACCGGCTGGTATCACGGCAAGGTGGATCGCGAGCGTTTTCCCACCGTCGAATCGGTGGTGGACGCGGCGGAGGTGTTCGCGATCGAGCGGTATCTTCCGGCCCTGGCCGCGGGGACGTCGCTCTCGGAGGGTGATCAAGCCGCGGTGATCGCGGGTTTGTCGGGGCTCACCGGGCTCGATCCGATCTTTCTGGAGCGTCGGAACCTTCGGTTGAGCGGTGGTGCGGTCCAGAAGGAGCTCCTTCGCGATGATCGCGTCACCGTCGGTCGTCTCGATTCGCGGTTCACCGGACGGGACGCCGATGCGGGAGGAACCAGAACGGAGTTCGATCCGAGTTACGCGGCGATCCAGGGGCCCTACACCGCGACCCTGAACGACTACGTGCGGCGAGATCTCGGATTCTCCTCGGACATCCCGTATGAGATCCTCACCGGACGGGTCCGTCCGTGGGACTACTCGAGGTACGAGAATCGGTACGTCGACGTGGCGGGCCGGCTTCGCGCCGCGATGGTGCAGAACCCCGATCTTCGAGTGTTCAACGCCGCCGGATACTACGACATGGCGACGCCGCACTTCGCAGCGGACTGGGTGATCGACCATCTTGAACTCGAACCCGATTTCCAGGATCACGTGACCCGCACCTACTACCCCGCGGGGCACATGATGTACGTTCACGACGAGAGCCGTAAGGCGCTCGACAGCGACCTTGAAGCCTTCTATCGGGATTCGCTCGCCCGCTGAGGGAAGGGTGTTCCGAGTGATCGGGGCCTCGGCCTGCGGCTCAGGTCGCGGCGCCCACGGTCAGCGGGACGGTTCCCGGAGTCTCGTCCATCGCATCCGGCCAGTAGCCGGGGAAGAACGGCTTGTCCGCATCGGTGAGTGGTTCGAGCATGTCGAACCAGGTCGCCTTCGGATCGAACTTCGCGAAGAAGGGTCGGCGGACGAGTTCTCCACGGCGGCACTGAAGGTACTCGAGGACGAATGCCTTCTCGCCACCGACGTCGCGAACGCCCAGGATGTGGACCTTCCCGGGAAACGCCGACATCGAAGGGCCGCGGACGGTTCGGCCGAGGCCGCTGACCTTCTGGAACGCTTCGGCGAAGATCTGGTGGCACTGCTCGAGCGGAGTCTCGAAGTAGCCGCGGGCGCCGGTGTCTCGTTCCACGAAGAAGTAGTACGGGATGCACCCGAGTCGAACGCCGGTGTTCCAGAGTTCCGTCCAGATCTCGGGGTCGTCGTTGACGTGCCGGATGAGAGGACTCTGCATGCGGATGTTCGCACCGGTTCCCCGGATTCTCCTGACCGCTTCCTGTGCGATGGGGGTCGAGAGTTCCACGGGGTGCGAATAGTGACCCATGATCGCGACGGTCCGACCGCTTGCGATGATGCGGCGGAAGATGTCGAGCATTTCTTCGGCATCGGCATCGGTGACGAATCGCTGCGGCCAGTAGGCCACGCTCTTGGTTCCGATTCGAATGGTCTGGACGTGAGCCAGATCGGGATCCTCGAGGATTCGATCGATGTATCGAGCGAAGATCTTCGACTTCATGACCATCGGATCGCCGCCCGTGAAGAGCACGTCGGTGATCTCGGGGTGCTCACGGAGATAGCCGGCGAGTTGGTCCACGTCCTTGTTGGCGAACTTCATGTCGTCCAGGCCGACGAACTGCGCCCAACGGAAACAGAAGGTGCAGTAGGCGTGGCAGGTCTGTCCGTGCGCCGGGAAGAACAGGGTGGTCTGGTCGTACTTGTGCTGGATGCCGGGCACCGGTTCACCGTTGACGGTGGGCACGTTGTGTGTCATCTGACCCGCGGGATGCGGATTGAGCTCGAGCTGGATCTCGCGAACCGCGGCATCGAGCTGGGGCTTGTCGCCCGCGGCCATCAGGGACTTGATGCGGTCGAACTGCTCGACCGAAAGCATGTCTCGATGGGGGAAGGTCAGTCGAAAGATCGGGTCGTCTGGCACCGCATTCCAGTCGATCAGCTCTTCCATGACGTACTTGTTGGTCCGGAAGGGCAGCACGGCCGACACCACCTCAAGACCCTCCCGGAGGTCGGGGTCGAGGGACTCCCACTCGGGGGTCGCGGCGACGTTCGTCCGCGTCACGGCCTTGAATCGTTGAGGCTCGTCGAAGGAGCCGAGGTCGAAATCGGGGTCTGTTCTCTTGTCCTGGATCATGGCGCTGCGATCTCCATCGGCTCGGTGGTTGAAGGGAGCGATGCTCCCAGCCACGGGGTCGTGGGCGTCACCCTTTATTCAGGGCCTCCGCGGGGGAGGCGGGCAACTCGGATGTGGCGGCGACGGGGAACTCAGGGATCCGCGGGGGCGGACCTCGCTTGGCCCATCGCCTTGAACGGTCACGGAAAACTCCGGACCGGGAGGACAAGTGTAGTCGCTTCGGCCACCCTTCGGCTGGAAACGCCTTTTTTATGCCCTAAACCGGCTTTTTTGGCCGCAGAACGAGGGTGAAGGGGACCAGCAGCACCACGCTGAGCTGAATGCCGGCGCCGATCAGATAGGTGCCTTGGACACCGCATCGGGCCTCGAGCGGGCTTTTTTTTTT
>JABABZ010000245.1 GCA_014237965.1 Phycisphaerales bacterium
CGAACACCTTGAGCGTTCGGCGCCACACCACCAGGGCCTTCGAGAGTTCCGTGGGTGCGTCACCGGCCTCGATGATCCGAGGCCGGACCCCATGTCTCGCCAGTTCGAGCGCCGCCGAGAGCCCCACCGGACCCGCTCCGCAGACGAGGACATTGCCGTTCCCCATGGTCTTGTTCCCTTTCCTGCTCCATCAGTCCACTCGTCGAGGAACTCGGACTTCGGCTCCGGTGACTCGGGTGAGGCTGTCTCCCAGCTCCGCTCGTGCTTCATTCGCCAGCGACTGCATCCGGGCGACGACATCGGGATGAGAGGCGGCAAGATCCGTGGTTTCGTTCGGATCCGCATCGAGATCGAAGAGCGACAGTTCGATGGGAATGCCGTAGGTGTATTTCGTCGGCCGCCCGTTGTTGCCACCAGGACGCCCTTCGAGCGAGCGATAGCCGTGCGGAAAGTGCATCTTCCATCGCCCCATTCGCATCGCCTGAAGTTCCTGCTTCCGATACCAGAAGAACAAGGCCTCATGGGGATCCGGGGCATCGACGACGCCCTTGAACTGCGGCAGAATGCTCCGCCCGTCGATCTCTCGAGTCGGCGCTTCTCCACCGGTCAACTCGACGATGGTGGGAAGAACGTCGATGGTCATGCAGGGGGTGTCACACGTCGATCCAGCCGGCACCACCGCGGGATACCGCACGATGAAGGGCACTCGGACGCCCCCTTCGAAGGTCGTCCCCTTGCCTTCCCGAAGACCTCCCGTGGTGCCTGCATGATCTCCGTAATTGAGCCACGGCCCGTTGTCACTCGCGAAGATGAAGATCGTCTCGTCGAGAATCCCCTCTTCGGTCAAGGCCGTGACGATCTCGCCGACCGACCAGTCGATCTCCTTGATCACATCGGCGTACGGCCCGTACTCCGAAGACTGTCGGAATCGTGGACCGACTCCGAGCGGGACATGCGGCATCGAGTGCGGGACATAGAGCAGGAAAGGCTGCTCGGCATTGCGATGCACGAAGTCCACCGCATGATCGGTGAGCCGCTGCGTGATCACCTGCTGGTCGTCGAGATCGTCGACGAATTCGACCGGGCCGTCATTCCCGAACCAGGGAAGTCTCGGCCACGCCTTCGGGCTCTCCGGATGACCCGGCCACATGTCGTTGGAATACGGAATCCCGGAGTACTCGTCGAATCCCTGTCGAGTCGGAAGGAAGGGCTCGCGGTGACCGAGATGCCACTTGCCGTAGCAGGCGGTGGCGTAACCAAGAGGCTTCACCACTTCGGCGATCGTGTGCTCATCAGGGTCGAGTCCGAACTTCGTGCTGGGAACCAGCGCCCCGTGGATGCCCACCCGGTTCGCGTAGCAGCCCGTCAGGAGCGAAGACCGCGATGCGGAGCAGACCGGTTGCGAGACATAGAAATTCGTGAACCGCATCCCCTCGTCCGCGAGCCGATCGATGTTCGGCGTCGGTATGTCCTTCGATCCGTAGCAGGAGAGGTCGCCCCAGCCCTGATCATCGGTGAAGACGATCACGATGTTGGGCGGTTTTTCCGCCTCGACCACTCGGCCTTCGGCTCGGGCGCCGACCGCGAGAAACACCGCCAGCAAGATCACCGGACGGAAGCCTCGGAACCTGCAGACACGGGGGGCGAGGGAGTTCTTCATTCAAGGAGCGTACCCACCCGACGCGATCAGGCCCAGCGATTCCTCCCGGTCAATCCAGACCGAGATCCACTCGCTTGGCTTCCCACTCCGCGATTTCCCGCTTGTTGGTGCTGTCAAGCGGCTGACCCTTGCGGATCGCTTCGATCTCGAGCGAGGTCAGATGCATCGCATTGAGTCGGTAGTCCTCGAAGGCCTCGCAGGTGATCGGCACGATCCCCTTGATCAGGTCGTACATCGCATTGGCGTAGTCACGAATCTCGATCTGTGCGTGCTTGTCCATTCGGAGGGAGAGGAAGTGCAGGATGTTGTGCAGATCGCACTTCCAGTACCACTCGGTGAAGACGCTGACCGGAAGCGCCGCCCGGGCGATTTCACGAGCGACGCCCTTCTCGGTGAGATCGAGATATCGCGTGTACAAGGCTTCCGAGTCCTCAAGCAGCTTGAGGAACTCTTCAGCGGTTCCGACCTCGATCGGTTCGTCTCCGCCCTGACGATTGCTGGTGCTCTGCTTGCGCACGTTCTCGATCGAAGGCCGGTAGAACCGATCCGGCATGATCGAGTACCGCGCCGAGTACTCGTTGACGTTCGCGGTTCGGTGACGAATCCACTGGCGAGCGACGAAGATCGGCATCGCGATGTGAAACTTGAACTCCACCATCTCGAGCGGCGTGGTGTGTCGATGGCGAAGGAGATACCGAATGAGACCGCGATCCTCGTTGACCTTCTTGGTTCCGGCGCCATAGCTGACCCGCGCCGCCTGAACGATGGCGCTGTCCGCGGTATGTCCCTCCGGAACCAGCCGGGGCATCGAGTCGACGAGCGCGACGAAGCCGTGATCGTGAACGGGTATCTCCCAGCGACAGTCCCCGTTCATCACATCCGTGAAGGGAACCTCCGGCGCGATGCGTCGAATCCCACTTTCCGATCCGACGGGCGCTTCGGTCATGTCGTTCATCGCTTTCGTGTCGGTTTCGCTGCTCATGGACTCAGTTTCGCAGACCAGCCCGCGGGAGGCCAGTACCCGCCCGGTTTCGACATGCAGCCAACAGGCGGAATCCACCCCCCGGACAGCTTCAATCGCTCAGCCGAGCGGCCACCGCCCGGAACCAGCCGTTGACGAAGTCCAGGGTCGTGCCCCCATCGGTCAACCCGCTGGGACGACCTCCAACCGAGAGTACCGGGGGCAGATCGCCTTCCGGCCCCCAGCTGATCAGCACCAGTTCGAGGGCCTCAGGAACGCTCATGGGCTCGAGGTCGGCCATGGCGGCGTCGAGATCCACGGGCCAGGTGCCGCCCTCAGAGACGCCGAGAGGGCCGGGGAGGACCTCCGGGAGCGTGATCTCGCTGATTCGATCGGTCCCCAGAGGAAATGCCCCGTCTTCGGAGACCGCGACGAGAATCGCATAGCCGGTGGTCCGCAGGGCGGCGTCACTCGTCCGGGCCTGTTCCTTGACGGAATTCACGACCTTCCGCCCGTAGAGGTAGGTCGCGATGACACTGACGCCGAAGATTCCAATGAAAATCAGCAGGAAGATCCGGCCTCGGACGCCGTCACCTTCCTCCTGGGTGCGAGGCCCACTCACATCCGCATCCCTTCCCACGTGATTCTCGAGCGTTCACGTCGAGGATCAGGCTCGGGAACCGCGGAGAGGAGCGCCTTCGTGTATTCGTGCTGGGGGTCGTGAATCACCTGATCTCGCGAGCCGACTTCCACGATCTTGCCGTTGTACATCACCGCGATCCGATCGCAGACGTGGTGCACCACGGCCATGTCATGACTGATGAACAGGT
>JABABZ010000246.1 GCA_014237965.1 Phycisphaerales bacterium
TGGCCTTTCTGAAGACGCAACCTGATGTCGATCCAAACCGCTGCGGCGTTGCTGGACACAGTGAAGGTGGCATCGTCGCTGCTCTGGTCGGAGCTGGAATGGCCCCGGGTTATCCCAAGGCCGCACCGGCGTTCGTGATCTCAATCGCGGGTACCGGCGTCGACGGCGGGGAAGTGCTGAAGGAACAGATGAAACGGATCATGCTGGCGGCGGGCATTGGCGAGGCGGGCATGGCCGCGGTGCTGGAGAATCAAGCCGAACTGCTCGAGTCGGTCAGACTCGAGCCGTTCGACGAGACGCAGGTGATGGCCGCGATTCGGGGGCTTCAGAAAGCTCAGTTCGAACTCAATGGTCTCTCGCCCGAGGACGAGACGATCGGTCAGTTGGAGCGGCAGTCCTTCCAGCAGATCACCTCGCCGTGGATGCTGGAGTTCATCCGTTTCGATCCGTCGCGGGCCTTCGAGCGGATCAAGGTTCCGATTCTGGCGGTCAATGGAACGCTGGATGTCCAGGTCTGGCACGAACAGAATCTTCCGGCCATCGAGGCGGCGGTCAAGGCGGGCGGCGGGGAGGTCGAGATCGCGCGATTCGAAGGTCTCAATCATCTCCTTCAACCGGCGACGACCGGCTCCGTCGAGGAGTACGCGATCATCGACATCACCATGGATGAAGCACCGATGGAGAAGATCGCGGAGTTCATTCTGCGGGTTCCGGCGGCCGTGAAGAGATAGGATTCGTGAAGTCTCGAATCTTCAAGGAGTGATTCATGTCGTTCGGTCTCAGCCGCGGTCGAGAACTGCAATTCGATGGATACGGTCTTGATCGGAGCGACCTGCCTCCGTTCGAGGAAGGGCCGTGGGATCCTCGGACGCTCTTCGAGAATCCAGATCATCGCTTCGAACTCGAGATCGGCTCGGGCAAGGGGACCTTTCTGGTTCAGCAGTCGGTGCTGCAGCCGGAGACCAACCATCTGGGAATCGAATGGGCGGGAGAGTTCTTCCGATACGCGGCGGATCGCGTGCGACGCCATGCGATGAAGAACGTCCGGGTGCTGCACGACGACGCCTCGGAGATCGTGAGCCATCGACTCCCGGACGAGATCTGCGAGGTCGTCCATCTCTACTTCAGCGATCCCTGGCCCAAGACGCGTCATCACAAGCGGCGGGTGGTTCAGGACGAGACGATGCGGGCGTTCCATCGGGTGATCGTGCCGGGGGGGGAACTCCGACTGGTCACCGATCACGACGATCTCTGGGCCTGGTACGAGGATCACGCGGGTCGTCATCAGGATCTCTTCGAGCGAGGCGAGTTCGAGTCGCCCGAATCGGCGGGAGACGGCGAGGTCGTCGGCACCAACTTCGAGCGGAAGTTCCGGCGAGAGGGCCGTCCCTTCCACTCCATGACCCTTCGAAAGCGATGAGACCGTCTTCGGAGCTTCGCTCTGGATTCATCGCTAGGCTGGTGCCATGAGCGTTCTCAGCGACCTCGATCTTCTTGCCCGGCTGGTCTCCTTCGATACCACCAGCGCCACGAAACGCCCGACCCGGCCTCTGGGCGATTTCGTCTGCGACTATCTCGATCACTCGAAGATCCGGATCGAGCGATTCGACTGCGGCGGTGAGCAGGAGAACCTCTGGTTCGAAACCGGGCCACCCTCCAATGGTGACGGCGAGGGCCTGCTCCTCTGCGGACACGTCGATGTGGTTCCCGCGACCGAGCCGGAATGGACCGCAGACCCGTTCATTCTCCGCGTCGAAGGAAACCGTGCGATCGGCCGTGGCGCGTGTGACATGAAGGGGTTCGACGCCATCGCGATCAACCTGCTTCGCGAAGCGGCGAATGCCGGGTCGCTCGAGGCGCCGCTCGGACTGCTCTTGACCTGCAACGAGGAGATCGGCACCGTGGGCGCCGGACGATTCGCGACGCAGTGGGCGGGGCGTCCGTTGCCTCGTCGGACGATCGTCGGCGAACCGACGTCGCTTCAGCCCGTTCGCGGGCACAAGGGGCATCTTGGAATCTCGATCGTGGTGGGTGGCCTCGGGGGCCACACCGGATTTCCGAATCGGGGCGTGAACGCGATCGAGCGGGCCATGCCGGTGCTCGAGGGATTGCGAGATTTGCGACAGTCGATGGTCGAGGAACGACTGGACGCCAGTGAACTCTTCCCGGAGACGCCGTTCCCGGTTCTGACGATCGCAGGCATCGAGGGTGGATCGGCGATCAACGTCATGCCCGAGTCATGTGTGATTCGAGTCGGGGTCCGACTCCTTCCCGGCCAGTCGGCAGAGGACTTTCTCCCCCGGCTCCGCTCGGCGATCGAAGGGCGGGGGATCGGCGTGGACATGAGATCCGGAGATCTCGAAAGTCCGCTTCCGGTGGCCGCCCGCGACGAATGCCTGGTCATCGACCTCAACAACACGCCGAGTTATGCGATTGGTGCCGACGCGGCCTTTCTCGCCGAGGTCGCGGAACTGGTCGACGATCATGGCTCGCACGGCGCGAACTTCGGGACCGATGCGGGACGCCTCGTCGGACTCGGGTGCGAGTCGGTGGTCTTCGGTCCCGGCAACATCGGCGTGGCGCACAAACCCGACGAGTGGATGCCACTCGAGGAGTTTGCGCGAACGCCGGAGCTGCTTCGGCGGCTCATTCGCTGATCGCGAAGTCCCGTCGGGTCCGGGTCATTCCCCGACCATCTCTTCGCCACCTTCACCGGGAACGGTGGACTCGTCATTGGTCATGACATATCCGACCAACGCGAGCAGCATCAGCACGATCGCGATGATTCCCATCTTCTTGGTCTTGCCCTGTCGTCGTTCGGCTCGGAGGATGGCGAGGGATCTTCGTTCGATCATTGGGGAGAGTCCGTTTCAAGTGGAGTGATTCAGGAGCCCGTCGGATCATGGCCCGGCGGGGGGGGAGCGTCATGAGGTCGGGTCGGCCGACGATTCGCGATCTCGATCAGGTTTCCGTCGGGGTCCCGGAAGTGGACCGATCGAATCGGGCCGGTGGCACCGGCCCGGTCCACGGGGCCCTGCACGATCTGGATACCGTAGCGTTTCAGGTGCACGAGCCACGTCTCGATCGGGGTTCGCGAGATCAGGCAGAGATCGGCACTGCCCCAGGTGGCACGGCTGCTCTGGACGCCTGACTCGTCATCCTCCGTTCGCAGCACGATCTCCTGGCCGCCGAACCGGAGGCCTCGGTGCTCGTCACCGATCCGGAATTCCTGCTGAATGCCGTCGGACAGTTCTCGGAGCTTAGCCCGGATGACCTCATGGTAGTCATCCCCCCACGCGTAACGGCTCACCCGCCCCAACGCTGGATTGTCGGACTGC
>JABABZ010000247.1 GCA_014237965.1 Phycisphaerales bacterium
ATCACCGATCCATCCGCGATCCGAAGTCGATCCTCCTGCCAGACGAGATTCTTCCGCTCAAGATGCCGACCCACGGCCGCCGCTCGCTCCGCGTGGCCTCGAACCAATCCCTCGAAGACCGATCGCTCGATCCCCCGTCGGAGACGAAGGCCGAGCATCAGCCGTTCGCCACTCGCCACCAAGGTCGACGGTTCATCGACGTTGACCACGGAAGACAGTCCACTCCCCTCCAACCAGTCATCCAGCCGAGGGAGATTTCGATAGCGGATCCCGCCGAGGTTTCCCGCGGCAGCAGGCCCGACCGCCAACCAGTCCCCCGCCTCCCAATAGACGAGATTGTGAAGGCACGCCTCTCCGGGTCGAGCCCAGTTGCTGATCTCGTACTGCTCGAACCCCTCGGCGGCGAGGCGAGTTCGGGTGAGGTCGTACATCGCCGCCTCGACCGAATCGTCGATCGCGTCGATTCGTCCCAGACGTTGCTTCTCCGAGAGCGGCGTTCCGGGCTCGAAGACCAGGCCGTAGCAGGAGAGGTGGTCGGGCTCGAGGGCGATGACGGCATCCAGATCTCGTTCCCAGTCTGCAATCGTCGACCCGGGAATGCCGAATATGAGATCGAGGCTGATACGAGTGATCCCGGCTCGCCGGAGCCGGTCGACGGCGACCGGGACGCAGTTCGGATCGTGCCAACGCTCGAGCGTCTTCAAGAGATCCGGCTGGAACGACTGGCATCCCAGACTCACGCGATCGACCCCACCGGCGACCAGCGTCGCCGCGATGTCCTCGGTCACGGTCTCCGGATTCGCTTCGACCGTGAACTCGTCGAAAGTCCGCCCCGGGATCGACGCGACCGCGGCGAGCACGCGAGCCAGCAAGGGCGGCTCCAAGAGCGTCGGAGTCCCGCCGCCGACGAAGGCGGTTCGAATCTTCGAGGTGTCGATCGCACTCCGCACCGCATCGGCCTCGAGCTCGAAGCGTTCCGCGAATGCGGTGGTCCGATCGCGATGATCAACCAACGAGTAGAAGTCGCAGTAATGACACTTGTGGCGGCAGAACGGGACATGGGCGTAGACGGCGTCCGGACTCGACCCCGAAACGATCCGCCTGGCCGCGTCAAGGCTCGGCCCGTCGTCGTATTGCGGTAGTTGAATGGAGGGCGTCGGCACCCCGCGATTGTATTCGGCTGGGGCTGGTGGCTCCGACCCACCGACGAGAACCGGTGGATCGAGTCTCGACGGCGGTCAGGCCGCGTCGAACGCCGGATCGTCCTGAGGCCCGAGATTGCGTGGAAGCGCCGGATCCCGCATCACCGGAATCCGGATGTTGGTCGCGCAGGATCGACACCGGACCAACTTGCCACGAGCATGGCTCGGGACCGCGAGAATTCGCTGGCAACCGAGGTTCGGGCACATGATTCGAATGACCTGAGCTTCGCTCATCGAGGCACCTCCGCCGCTGCCGGCCCCCCATGGAGCCGGATCCGACCTTGGTTCATCGGATGCTTGCCCCGGCCACTGAAGGCGGATTCCGGAATGTGGATCAGCCCCTCGAACCCGCCACGCCCATCCGCTGCTTTCGTAGAATGCCGTTTTCCCCTCTTCGGAGTCTCCATGTCCACCAGCGATTCCATGCGACCCGACACCCCCCGACATACCGCCGTGGTGGGCCTTCAATGGGGCGACGAAGGCAAGGGCAAACTCGTCGATCTCCTCGCGAACGACCACGACTACATCGTCCGATACAACGGCGGCGCCAATGCGGGGCACACCGTCGTGGTGGGCGATGAACGTTACGCCTTGCACCTCGTTCCTTCGGGAATCCTCTTTCCCGGCTGCACCTGCGTCGTCGCCAACGGCGTGGTGATCGACCCGGCCAAACTGCTCGAAGAGATCGACGGCCTCCGAGCCAGGGACATCGAGGTCGGTGACAATCTGCAGATCTCCAGCCGCGCCCACGTGGTGATGCCCTATCACCAGGCGCTCGACGGCGCGTTGGAGGAGTTCCTTGCCGGGCGCTCGGGCTCCGGCGCCATCGGTACCACTCGACGGGGCATCGGCCCGGCGTACGCCGACAAGGTTCAGCGATCCACCGCGATCCGAGTGAACGATCTCCTGCGGCCCGAGGTTCTCGAACAGAAACTCGAACTCATCTGCCCGCTCCGCGAAGCGCAGCTCCGATCACTCGGTGTCCCACTGGATGACGCCCGGGCCGACACCGCGGCGATGCTCGATCATGCGAGCACCCTCGGCGAGCGACTGGCCCCGCATGTCTGCGACACCACATGGCTCCTGCATGATGCGCTCCGGGACGACCGACGAATCCTGTTCGAAGGAGCCAACGCCTGCCTCCTCGACGTGGACCACGGCACCTATCCCTTCGTGACGAGTTCGAACTGCTCCACGCTTGGAATCCCGGCCGGCACGGGCGTTCCCCTCGGCAACATCGATCGCGTGCTGGGAATCATGAAGGCCTACTCCACCCGAGTCGGCGGTGGGCCCTTCCCGACCGAGCTCGACAACGCCGTGGGCGATCGCATCCGCGAACGCGGCCGCGAATTCGGGACCACCACCGGCCGCCCTCGACGGTGCGGATGGCTGGATCTCGTCGCCGTTCGGTACACCGCCATGGTGTGCGGGGTCACGGGAATCGCCTGCACGCTCTTCGATGTGCTCGGGGGCCTCGACGAGGTCCGACTCTGCACTGGATACCGACTTCCCGACGGAACGGTGACCGACCGTTTCCCGGCCGACGCCTTCGACCTCGACACGGTGGAACCGGTCTACGAGACCATGCCCGGCTGGGACGATCCACAGGACCGACCCACCGACCGGGAGTCGCTGCCTGATGCGGCCCGCGCCTATCTGGACCGAGTCGAGTCGTTCGTCGGCGTGCCTATTGAAATCGTCGGCATCGGGCCGGAGCGATCCGAAGTACTCGTCGCCTCCTGATCCGCGCCGATTCGACCCACGATGAATCACCCCTCGCCTCCACCTTCTCCGCAGACCCTGCCACGCCACCTCGCGGTGATCATGGATGGCAACGGACGCTGGGCACAGGCACAGGGGCTGCCCCGGATCGCGGGCCATCGCCAGGGCGCCAAGACCGTCGACATGGTGACCATGGAATGCGCCCGCCTCGGCGTCGAAGCCCTCACGCTCTATTCCTTCAGCAGCGAGAACTGGAAACGGCCCGCCGAACTGCTAAACCCGATCCGCCGGCACCTGGATAAATTGAACATGCGCGCCCTTCTGATCCGTCTTTATTGGCCGTGGGAGGATGGCTCGGATGATGACCTTGACGATCTTG
>JABABZ010000248.1 GCA_014237965.1 Phycisphaerales bacterium
CAGCTTCACTTAATTCTGCAAGGCTCTCTTCCGCAGCACCCTCACCAACTTCAGGACGATCCGCGAGCGACTGAAGCGACTCGAAGAACTCGAGAAGCTGATCGAGTCGGGCGAGATCCGAAGCTACTCGAAGAAGATGGAATCCCAGCTTCTCCGGGAACAGAAGAAGATCTTCCGGAACCTCAACGGCATTCGAACCATGGGCAACCTCCCGGGCGCGATGGTCGTGGTCGACGTGAACCGTGAGAAGAACGCCCTCTTCGAGGCCAGAAACCTCGGCATCCCGACCATCTGCCTCATCGACACCGACGGCGACCCCGATCTCGCGGACATCCCGATTCCCGGCAACGACGACTCGATGAGATCCATCGACGTCATCGTCCGCGAACTCTGTGCCGCGATCGCCGAAGGAAAGGCGAAACGAGCCCAGGAAGCCCAGGAACGCGCCGAAGGCGGCGCCAACGAGGAAGAGGCCGCCAGTCAGGGACGTCGACGGTCGAGCCGGAGCCAGTTCCGAGCCGAAGAAGACGCCACGGCGGCCGACACCGACTCGCCGGCCGAACCGACCGCGGAAGCGGGCGTCGCCACCGAGACTCCAGGAAACTGAACCCGCTCGGATCGATCGTCGATCCGATGCTCAAGGTGTGATCAATCACCCGGCCGTCGAACCTGACCGCCGGACTTCCAAGGTCGGGACTCCTCCCGACTCGACCAAGCAAGGAAACGGAACTACCAATGTCCACGACAGACGTCAGCGCCAAGGACGTGATGGCCCTCCGCAAGAAGACGGGTCTGGGCATGATGGACTGCAAGAAGGCGCTCATCGACGCCGGCGGCGACGCCGCAGCGGCCGAAGAGGCGCTCCGCGAGAAGCTCAAGGGCAAGATGGACACCCGTGCCGATCGCGTGGCCGGCGAAGGCTGCATCTCCATCGCCATCGACGGTGGCAACGCCGCGATCATCGAGATGCGTGCCGAGACCGACTTCACCGCGAGAAACGACAGCTTCAGAGCATTGGCGGAATCCATCGCCAAGGCCTCCCTTTCGGGGCCCGACGGCGCCGTCGCCATGGATGACACGCTCACCAAGGAACTCGACGAGGTCCGGATCACCACCGGCGAGAACATTTCGATGGCTCGCGGAACCAAGCTCGGCGGCGGCAACTTCGCCACCTACATCCATCATGACTCGAAGCTCGGCGTGCTCCTCCAGTTCGAAGGCGAACTCCCCGAGGACATCGCCACCGGCATCTGTCAGCACATCGCCGCCAACGTCCCGACCCCCATGGCCGTCGACGAGAGCGGACTTCCCGGGGATCTCGTGGCGCTGAAGGCCGGCGAAGCGAAGGCTGAAGCCGAGAACAGCGGCAAGCCCCCGGAAATCGCCGCGAAGATCGCCGAAGGCAAGATGCGGAAGTTCTTCGAGGAAGTCACCCTTCTCGGGCAGAAGTACGTCCGCGACGACTCCAAGAAGATCTCGTCGCTTCTCCCCGCCGGCACCACGTTGAAGACCTTCGTTCGCCTTCAAGTCGGCGGCGAGTGATCTTCGACCGGCTCGGCCGGAACCGACCACCAGAACCTGCAGTCAAAGGACCCGGCTCGCCAGAGCCGGGTCCTTTCTCATCGACTTCGATCGATCTCCCGTCGCTCAGGCGCCCGAAGATTCCGAAGGGTCGGCCAGGATCGGCAGAGCCGACTTCAAGCCGTCGGAATCGAGCCGCCACCACGCGCGGAATGCGGGTGTGGCGCCCGACGCCTCCACTTCGATCTCGAACTCACTGCGGCCCGCCGGGAAGACCATCGAACCGGACTCGATCTCGAGATCGGTCTCGATTCCCGAGTACTTCGTGAGGATCTCGCCGGTGCTGCTCCGAATCTCCTCGCCATCGAGGACGAACCGAACCCGGCAATCCCGAAAGTCGGCGCCCAGGCTTGCGAACGTGACGTCCGGGAGATCGATGGCGACCTGATAGACGGCCTTGAAAGCCCCTGCCGGAACATCGGCCGCGATCGACTCCCCGTCAGCGAGATCGAACTCGATGGTGGAGACGGGACGAATGAAGGTGCGACCCCCGACCGCGATCTCGACGGTGGCCTTGGGCGTACGCACGATCGCCGCCCCCGGCTCCAGCGTGAGCGGTGAGAAACGCGGCGGATCGGGAAGATTCCGAACCCAGAAGAACACACCGCACGCCGTGATGACGATCCCGATCGACATGATCCACCACTGCAGCGCCGAGCCGCGTCGTCGCCTGATTCGCCGGGTTCTCATGCGCTGCACTCCTGCATAGTCCGAATGTCCGGAGGGACGTGCGATTCTAGCTCCACCGCCGTGACGCCGATCAACTCGCTTCCATCAATCGACGAGCGATCTCCAAACCGATCAGCACCAACGCCACGATCGCCATCCAACCGAGAATCATCGGCAGGCCTGCGGTCTCGCGAACCGGTTCCGGCTCGACACCCGAGGGTTCGAACGACTCGACCATCGCCCGGAGCGCCGACGCGTCTTCGGCGGAATAGCGATCGCTCGCAGTGACCAGATGGCCCCGCAGCGCGGTGCGAGAACAATCCAGCGCCAACGCCGACGCTCGTTCCTCCCAGCCGAGAACCGCGGTCAGAATCCAGGCTTCCCGCGCTCGATCTCCACCGCCTGGTTCCGACTCCCGATAGGCGAAGACCGCCATCCGATCTCCCCTGGCCGCGAAGGAGGGGTGACGCCGAAGGGTCATCGCTTGCCGCTCCGCGACCTCCCGGTCCATGCCGAGTGCGAGGAGAAGACGACAGATCCGAATCTGCTCTGGATCGAGAATCACCTTTTTCATTGGACGAATCCTACCCGGCACCACGAACTCGCCACCACGGCACCGCTACACTCCTCCCACGTCGACTCGCATGGATGCGGAGGATTCCCGGCCGTGAGCAGATTTCACCCACGAGCACCCCACTTCGTGGCCATGACGTCCACAGCCGTTCTGGCGCTGGCGACGATCTGGTGGACGAGCGGTGATCCGAAGGCCGCCGCGGAACCCGCCACCGCGACCAGCAACACATCGACCACACCGATCGCCACCCGTCTCGCCTCCGCGACACGTCGCCCTTCCGTGGCGGTGGCGCCTCCGAAGAGCAGCCCCGCGGAGGAGAAGAGGCTCGCCTCCGAAGTTCGGCGACTGGTCGCCGACGCCCGCGACGGAAAGGGCTCGCTCAAGGACACCGACATCGCCGTGAGCATTCGCGCCTGCGACGACGGGCCCGGTCCCGGTCGCGAGATCCTCGCGATCAACGGCGAC
>JABABZ010000249.1 GCA_014237965.1 Phycisphaerales bacterium
CACGATCCTGTCCGCGTGCCTGATCTCGGCGCTGTCCACGATCCTGTCCGCGTGCGTTCCCCCGTTCCCGGCGGGTCTCGTCCCGAGAGCGAGCGTTACGGTCGGCTCGCTTCGACATTTCTTGTTCCCGCGGGCCACGCCGAGCGGATGAACGATCACTTTGCTTTCCCCGTCTTTTCGCCTTCGGAGTGGCGTCATCGTCGCCCGGGGTGTCGTTCTCCATGACTCTTCGAGGAGCCTTGCGCGCTCGTTCAGAGCGAGGAGGCGTTTCCGATTCTGGCGGTGCCACCGACCACGTGGCGGTCTCGGCCGTGGTCGCGACTGCGACGGCGGGAACCACCGGAATTGAAAAGGCGGCCAGGATGACCGCGGGGATGATGATTTTGACTTGAAGCAAGGAGAAGCCTCCAGCAGGTTGATTTGAGGAAGAAAGGAACACTCGAGTGAAAAGAACCAAGTGTCCGAATCGCCACTCGATGCCGGACAAGAGTCCAACGCATGGAAGCGATCCGGTATTGCGTCTTCAAGGCTCTTGATCCACAGGCGGCGTCAAAACGTGATCTGGAGGACCGAGAACCGGAGAGAGAAGCTCCGGGATCGTTCTTCGAGCAGTATCCCAAGTGTGGCTGTCAAAGGCTCGGAATCTGCAGTCGCCGTGCTACAGTCACGTCCACGTCATTTGATTCAGCACTCGTTTGCAACGGAGTTCGTCCATGTCCGAGACCACGGCACCGTCCATCGCCTTGACCAGAGAGCGCATCGTTTCGATCGATCCCGCCACCGGCGAAGCCGTCGGCGAGATCGAGATGACGCCCGTCGAAATGATCCCTCAGATGGTTCGCGATGCCCGCATGGCGCAGCGGAGTTGGGGTGCGATGAGCCTGGATCAGAGAGCGGAGATCTTGAAGTCCGCGGTTCCTCGAATGAAGGAGGAGGCCGGACGAATCGGCGAACTTCTGACCCGGGAGATGGGCAAGCCGAAGGCTCAGGGCGTCGGAGAGGCCGGGTATTGCGCGAGCGGAATCACCGACGAGGTCGATGCGGTCGTCGAGGCGCTTCGACCCGAGATGCTGGAGGATGGCAGCACGGTCACGACCCTTCGGTTCGATCCATACGGTGTCGTGGGCGCGATCACACCCTGGAACTTCCCGTTGTTGATGGTCTTCCAGTCGGTGATCCCGGCGCTGGTCGCGGGCAACACGGTTCTGCTCAAGCCGAGTGAAGAGACCCCGTTGGTGGCCATGGAATGGGTCAAGGTCTTCAACGAGACGCTCCCTCCCAACGTGCTCCAGCTCGTCGCCGGTGACGAGCGGCAGGGGAAGGCCCTCGTCGAATCACCGATCGACCTGGTCGTCTTCACCGGCAGTCGGGAAGCGGGAAAGCACATTCTTCGCGAAGCGAGCGGTGGGCTGAAGCGAGTCATCCTCGAACTCGGCGGAAAAGACCCGATGATCGTGCTCGACGGCGCCGACCTCGATGCCGCGGCCGCATTCGCGGCCAGAAACTCCTTCCGGAATGCCGGTCAGGTCTGCGTCAGCACGGAGCGGATCTACGTCGATGAGAAGATCGTCGATGACTTCAATTCGAAGCTCGTCGAGAAGGCGGCCGGGATGAAACAGGGCCCGGGCATGGAGGACGGGGTGGAAGTCGGCCCGATGATCAACGGGCGGCAGAAGCAGCATGTCCTCCGACAGATCGAGGCGGCGGTGCGCGATGGTGCGAAGGTCCTGCTGGGATGTCACGGTCCCGCTGACGGCGGCGACGGGAACTTCGTGCCGCTCACGGTGCTCACCGATCTCGATCACGACATGGACATCATGAGCGAGGAGACCTTCGGTCCGGTGGCCTGCGTGATGCCGGTGCGAAGTCAGGATGACGCGGTCCGCAAGGCCAACGACACCCGGTTCGGTCTGGCCGCGAGCGTCTGGGGTTCGGCGGAGGCCGCGGAGGACGTGGCCGCGCAGTTGACCGCCGGCATGATCGGCGTGAACCAGGGTTGCGGCGGCGCCGAGGGGAGCCCCTGGGTCGGTGCGATGGAGAGCGGATACGGGTGGCACTCGGGCAAGTACGGCCACCGTCAGTTCTGTCAGGTCCGAACCATCAGTCGCGCTGCGGCGAAGCCTTCGAAGGACTGAATCGATGCCACTTCCGATCGCCGGTGAGGTCGAGGTCGAAGTGACCGGCAGCGCGCCGGTCTCCATCCACGGGGATCTTTATGCGGATCTCGCGGTGATGGTCCCCGGCGACGAGGCGTCGACCAGGACGCGGGTTCCGGTGCACGTCCTCCCGGTCGGAGACGACGGCAAGCATCATCTTCCGGGTCCGGGCGATCGACTGGTCCTTCGGGTCCTGCTCGGTCAGGTGGACGGAGTCCGGGCGCCGGGTTGAGTCATCGACGCGGAGACTCGTCGAGGTTTCAAGTGAGAATCGCTTCGATCCTGCTTTCGATCGAGTCGTCCCAGTCGAAGTCCACCGCCTTGGCGTTCTCGAGGATCTGTTCCGGTCGAGACGCCCCGACGATGCAGCTCGAGATTTCGGTTCTTCGCAAGCACCAGCTCAATGCCAGCGTCGACATGGGGATTCCCAGTTCCGCGGCGATCGGAGTCAGGCGTCGGACCTTCTCGATGTTGGCGTCGGTGAACCGGGCTCGAAGGAACTTCCCCTTCTTCTCATGATCGGCTCGGCTTCCTTCCGGCGTGGCATCGACGTACTTTCCGGTCAGCATGCCCTCGGCCAGTGGTGAGAAACAGACGTTTCCGATCCCGGACGCAGCGGTCTCCGGAAACGAATCCTGCTCCCAATGCCGATCGAGCATGTTGTAGATGGGCTGGTTCGAAATCGGGCGATGCCATCCGGCTTCCGTGCAGATCGTGACTGCGGCCTGGATCTGCGCCCCGGTCCATTCGCTGGTGCCCCAGTAGATCGTCTTTCCTCGTTCCACCAGATCGCTCATGGCGCGGCAGGTTTCCTCGAGCGGCGTGTTCTCGTCGAAGCGGTGGCACTGATAGAGATCGACGTAGTCCACGCCGAGGCGGGCCAGCGACTTGTCGAGCTCCTGATGCAGGTGCTTGCGAGAGAGTCCCCGGTCGTTCGCCGTGGGAAACGGCCAGTCAGGCTCATATGGCCAGAACGCCTTGGTGGCGAGGACGAAGGTCTCGCGTCGGAACGGGCGAAGCGCTTGTCCCACCACGGTCTCGGTCTCTCCCAAACCGTAGGCGTTGGCGGTGTCGAAGAAGTTGATTCCAGACTCGTAGGCGGCGCGATGGAG
>JABABZ010000024.1 GCA_014237965.1 Phycisphaerales bacterium
GCCTGGCGTCAGCGCGATGCGGGATTGCTTGATGCCATCGAGCGCAGTCTCGTCTGGTTCGAGATGCCCAGTTCGCGTCGGTCATTTCCATATGCGACCTCCGACAGGGAGATCTCGCATGAGGAGGCTCGTCGGTCGCTCTCGAGATTCCGCGATGTTCTCGAGGGTGCCACCAGCAGCGACGACTTCCGCCGTCAGGTGCTCGATGAATTCAGGATCTACGAGTCGATCGGTTGGGATGGGGGAGGGACGGTGCTCTTCACGGGGTACTACGCACCCGACTTCAACGCGAGTGAGACGAAGACGGAGCGATTCGCGCATCCACTCCATCGGCGGCCCGCGGACCTCATCACGGACCCTCGCGACGGCACGCCCATCGGTCGTCGGATGCCTGATGGTTCGATCGAGCGGTATCCGACTCGAGCCGAGATCATGTCGACCGGTCTGCATGATGGGAATGAACTTGCCTGGTTGGAATCACCGCTGGACGTCTACGTCGTGCAGGTGAACGGGAGTGCTCGGTTGATCCTCCCCGATGGACGCCGGAGTTTCGTGGGATATGCCGGGAAGACCGACCGCCCGTACAGCGGGCTTGGTGTTCGCCTGGTCGAAACGGGTCACATTCCCAAGGGGGGATTGAGCCTTCCGGCGATCTACGAACTCCACGAGTCCCGCCCGGAAGTGGTCGAGGAGGCCATGCTCGCCAATGAGAACTTCGTCTACTTCCAGAGCTATGACGGCGCCATGTGGCCGTCAGGAAGTCTTGGATTCAAGGTGAATCCGAAGGCGTCGCTTGCGACCGACAAGGACGTCTATCCTCCGGGATGCGTCTGCCTGGTCGACACCAGTGGCGTGACGGTCTCCGGAACATCGACCCCGTTCCTTCGCTTCATGGTCGACCAGGACACCGGTGGCGGAATTCGGGCGCCGGGCCGAGCGGACATCTACATGGGGGAAGGCGACGACGCGGAGACGCTTGCCGGGGGCCAGTACGCCGAGGGTCGGCTGTTCTATCTTTTTCTTCGTTGAGCCCGCGGGGAATCACCGCGGCTCAGCCCCGTCGCGTCATTCGATTCTGACCCACTGGCCTCGGGCCAGCCTCGTGAACTCGTCGGATTTCGCGAGCGTGGTGGAGACCTGGATCTGCAAGTACTTGCTTCCGGGGTGCAGGCCTTGTTTCACCAGTTGTTCGGCGATCTCGATGGGACGCATCGGTTCCGAACCCAGGATCTTCGCGATTCGAGCGGTCATGGTCGGGCCTCGTCGCGTGCTCTTGGTCACGGACTTGATCGAGGTGGATCGGAACGTGGCGCTTCGAGGCTCGATCTTCGAACTTTCAGCTTCGAGTTGCTGCAGCGAGATGATCTGGCTCTCGATGAGTTCGAGGTCTCCGATCAATTTCTCGCGTCGGACGAGCAGTCGCGGGAGCGCCGCTCGGCGTCGCTCGAGTTCCGCGGCGAGTTCGTCAAGCGGCGCCTGGGCAAGGGGATGTCTGGTCTTTGCAGTCGTGTTCGACATGTCGATCGCACTCTTTCACTCTTTCAGGGGTTTTTCATGAGACCAAGGCATGCGTGTGGCTGGAAACGAGGTTTCATCTGCACATGGGCTCGTCTTGTCTCGGCAGGACACGAACGGGTCCAACGTCTGATTGTTGTTTCATGTTAGTGCGAGATCCGGTGGCTTGAGTGTGAATTTCTCGAATTCCGGCCACCCCCGCTCAGGGGCTGGAACGCAGGTCCAACGAGCCAACGAAGCCACCCTTCGATCCATGGATGGGCCGGAATCAGCCATCGGTGGCCGAAGTTCGTCACGGCGCGAGGATTCGTTCCGGCGTGAAGCCGTACCTCGAACTCCATTCCACTCTGGAGAAGGATGCAGGCCAGGCCCGATTGAAGGTGATGTTCAAGTCGGTCGCACCGGCCGGAGTGCCTCCGTCCCGCACCGTTCTCGCTTCGATGGTCGACCGCATTCGGTCCTCGTCCAGCGCGATCGAGACTTCCGCGGCGAAGACGCCGAACAGGAATCCCAGCATCAGCGTGCCTGCGAACCGACGGGCCGCTCTCCATCCGAACACGTACGGCGCCGGGAGCCACGACGCGTCGATCCCGCACTCGCCGCATCGATCGACGCCGGCCTCTCGGATCGGATGTCCACAGGCGGGACAACGCCCCTGATGCATCAACCGGTGTGGCCGTCGATGCAGGTACCAGATCTCCGGCAGTTCCGCGAGGGCGACGAGCCAGACGACTCCGAGTCCCATCGCCACGGTTCCGAAGGTCGCGGTGGCGAGGTCGCCCGCATTCCAGCCGAACGTCGGTACGAGCCCTCGCATCACGGCATGGGTGACGAAGAAGTACGAGCCGAGAAAGAGGATGGCCAGGCACCAGCCGAGGGCCGTCGCCCAGACCGGTACCCTCAATCCGCTCTTCATCCCGCGGTGTCCTCATCCGCATCTCTTGGGGTCTTCGATGCCGGTTGGAAGCGCGACTGGACCGGCGGATCGGTGAATCCGTACTCGGCCCAACGTCGATCGACCCGCTCGATGATTTCCGGAGTCATTTCCACCAGCGGTGGATAGTCCCGGACGGGTACGCCGTTCCGATCGTCTTGTCCCGGCGTCTTTCGTCTCCCATCGAAGCCGATTCGCGCGCCTCGCGTCACCCGGTCGCGGTCAGGATCGGCATTGGAGAGCCATCGAAAGAGTGCGTTCTCGAGATCGGTGGGGTCGGCATCGGCATCCACGGCGATCACGAATTCCGCGGCGTGGTTGTCTTCCGGAAGCACCGACCAGAGGGCTTCGATCGCCTTGATCCCCGCGTGCGGAGCGTCGTCGTCGACGCTCAGGATGGCCAGGCGTCCGAGTCCGGCCTCGGGAAGCGTTCCACCGGCGTTTCGCACGACCTCCATCTGCGCGGCGTCCGGGAGCACCGGGGGATCCAGATCGACCGCCCCGGTCTCCTCGCCCCGCATTCGAGTCGTGGCATCGAATCCGACCTTCGTTCCTGCGGCGATCGAGGGCGTCGAATGGTCGAGGATGTCGAGAGGGCCACGAACGAAGACGAGGTCGCGGCGGAAGTCGCATCGTCGCATCACCGTCTCGATCACCGCTCGTTCATCATGCACCGGGACATCCCCGTCCACCACGACGATGGACTTCGTCCACGCCATCTGCCCTGCCCCCCAGATGGAATGCATCACTCGGCGGCCCTGAAGTGGATAGGCCTTGTCGATGCGGACGAAGGCGCTGTTGTGGAAGCATCCGAAGCGGGGGAGGTGATAGTCCTCGATGTCGTGGACGATCGTCTTGAGCAACGGAAGGAACATGCGCTCCGTCGCTTTCCCAAGGTAGTAGTCCTCCTGCGGCGGAAGTCCCACGACGGTGGTCGGGTAGATCGCGTCGCGGCGATGAGTGATGGCGGTGACTTCGACGATCGGGTATCGATCGGGAAGGGAATAGAAACCGGTGTGATCACCAAACGGGCCTTCAAACACCGCGCCCGGGCCGAGTTCGCCGTCGATTCGCGGATCGAAACCGATCATTCCCGCGTCGGTTCGGACGAAGCCTTCGATGACGATTTCGGCGTTGGCCGGGACCCGCAGTGGCACGGTCTTCGCCGCGACCATCGGAATGCCTCGGCCATTGAGGAATCCCGCCATCAGGAGCTCGCTGATTCCGGGGGGGAGCGGCGCGGTGGCGGCATAGGGCAGGCATGGCTCGCCCCCGAGCACGATCGCGATCGGCATGGGTTCGCCGATCTTCTTCCAACTCCGCCAGTGCGAGGCGCCGTCATGATGCATGTGCCAGTGCATCGCGAGAGTCGTCGGTCCGAGCAACTGCGATCGATACATGCCGATGTTGTGACTCGGCGGTTTGTCGATACCTCGATCATCGGCGTGGATGGTGTGCATGCCCGCGAAGGTGATGTATCGGCCATCGCCTCCGGCGGTTCCGGATTCCTCCGCGGTGAGACCGCAGTCCACGGCGGCGGGATCTCCATCCAGCGGCCAGCACTTGAGCATCGGAAGCCGGCGAAGATCCACTTCGTCTTCGGCGACGAGTCGTACCACGTCCTGGCACGGTCCGGATCGCACGGTCCGCGGTGGAATTCGAAGCAGGGGAGCGAATTCCCGGATCTTGCTCCAGAGCTCGCCGAGCGAACGAGGCGGTTGCGGTTTCGCCAGCGAACCGATTCTGGCCGCGATCGCTTCCAGGCCGCCGGCGGGTCCCTGGCATCCGAGTGCCGTTTCCATTCGGTGGTAGGAACCGTAGAGGTTGATCGCCAATGGGAAGTCGCAGCCTTCGACGTTCTCGAACAAGACCGCGGGACCGCCGAGGCCTCCCCGGCCCGGATCGAAATGCTCGGCATTGCGGCTCGCGGTCGATGCGGCAGAGAGGGCGAGGCGATCAGCGATCTCCGTCACCTCCAGAATGGGAGAGACCGGCGTTCGGACTCGATGCAGTTCGCCGTCCGACTCGAGCGTGGAGATGAAGGTGCGAAGGTCCGGCATGGCATGATCAGACTAACGGTTCGGTGCGCGTACGCGGGTGGATGCGGCAGCGGAATCCGTTCTCTCGGATCGACACGTCCTCGAAATCCGGGATGGAGCCTTCCGAATCACTAGGATGTCGGACATGGATGAGAAGACCTCCAACCCGCCCGCCGCATCACCGCCGTCAGAAGATGCCCCGGAGTACGCCGTCGATCTGCATGATGTGCGGAAGAGTTATCGCGGTCGCATTCACGCCCTTCGTGGCATCGAGATGCAGGCCCGACGAGGAGAGATCTTCGGGCTGCTCGGACCGAATGGTGCCGGCAAGAGCACGCTGGTCAAGATCATGTTGACGGTGGTCCGTCCGACTCGGGCTCACGGGACCATTCTCGGCCGACCGATCGGTCATCAATCCACCCTTCAGAGAGTCGGATACCTCCCGGAAAAGCACCGCTTCCCCGTCTATCAGACCGGGCGGCAGGCGATCGAATTCGCGGGTGCGATGTCCAAAGTCGATCCCCAGACATGCCGCCGCAAGGCCGACGAGCTTCTCGATCTGGTCGGCATGTCCGATTGGGGTGACAAGAAGGTCTCGACCTATTCAAAGGGAATGTTGCAGCGGGTCGGCATCGCCGCGGCGATGGTGAATGATCCGGATCTGGTGGTCCTTGATGAACCGACGGACGGCGTCGACCCGGTCGGGCGACGGGACATCCGTGATGTTCTGGTCAAGATCCGGGATCGCGGGGCCTGTGTGTTCCTGAACAGCCATCTTCTGAGCGAATTGGAGATGGTGTGTGACCGTGTGGCGATTCTCGTGCAGGGCGAGGTCGCGGCGCAGGGCACCATCGAAGAGCTGACTTCCGCCAGTCGCCGATACGAAATCACGGTCTCGGGCCCGCCTCCGGATTGGACGGATCGGAATGGCTTGAGCATCACGAGCCATCCGGGGCAGACCGAAGGGACCAGCACTCTGGTGGCGTTGACGGCCGAGGCCAACGAGATTCAGGACATCCTCGATCAGCTCCGACGCGAGAATCGGACCATCGTGTCGCTTCGGCCGGTGCGCGAGTCGTTGGAGGATCTGTTCATGAGATACGTGCACGATCCCGAAACGGGGCGAGCGAAGACGCCAGGAGCTTCGAAACGCAAGATCGCTCGATCGGGAGCTTCGTCATGAGACAGACCATCGCGATCTTCGTCGATGCCTATCGCGAACTGAATCATCGGCGGCTTTTCTGGATCACGCTCGTGCTCAGCGGGCTGGTGGTCGCGGCGTTCGCCGCGATCGGAAACGACGAAGAGGGATTGACGATCCTGCATTGGTCGATTCCGTTCCCGTTCCTCTCCACGAACTTCATTCCCCAGGCCGATTTCTACAAGTTCACATTCGCGCAGCTCGGCGTCGGGTACTGGCTCGCATGGATCGCGACCATCATCGGGCTGGTCTCCACCGCAAGCATCTTCCCCGACTTCGTCGACCGTGGATCGATCGATCTCATGCTCTCGAAGCCCATCGGCCGCGCGAGGCTCTTCTTCACCAAGTTTCTCACCGGGCTCATGTTCGCCGGGATGCAGGTCACGGTGTTCACCCTCGCGTCGTTCCTGGTGATCGGGCTCCGCGGGGGTGACTGGGAACCCTGGCTCTTCGTCGCGGTGCCCCTGGTGCTCGTCTTCTATTCATATCTCTTCGCGGTACAGGCCGCGATCGGGCTCGTCACCGGTTCGGTCATCGCGTCGGTGATCGGGGTGTTCCTGTTCTGGTTCGTGGTTTCGCTCGTGCAGACCGGAGACGGCATCACGTTGGCGTGGCGGGTCACCAACGAGATCACGGTCGAGCGGAAGATCTCGCGGATCGAAGATCAGGAGAGCAGAATCGAGAAGCGATCGACTGCACTGGTCGACCTGAAACTCGCGGCGGACGGCGGTGACTCGGAGGCTGCCGAGCAGATTCCGGAACTGGAACGGGAACTGGACAGCAGACGGAATCGGTTCAAGGACAGCGATGAGGAACTCGCAGAGGAGATCCAGACGCTCGAGCTGAGCCGGTCGATCAACGGCTGGTTTCATGTCGCCAACACCTGCCTGCCGAAGACGAGCGAGACCATCGATCTTCTCGAACGAGTGCTGGAGGATCAGGCCGGTCTCGTGCGTCCGGCGCCCCCCTCGGACGACACTGTTCGGCAGTTCGGGGACATGGTCGGCCGAGGCGAGTTCGAGGAACGATACGAGGCCGAGCTCGATTCGTCCCATGGGCCGGTCTGGATTCTCGGGACCAGCCTTGGGTTCGAGGCGCTGGTTCTGGGCTTCGCGGTCTGGCGCTTCCGGCGTCGTGATTTCTGATCGCTTCTCGTTCGAGGAGATTCAAGTTCCTTCGTCGAGTTCTCGGCCTCTTCGGGTCGCGGCGGAGATCGCTTCGGCGATGGCGAGGTCGAAACCATGCGCGTCCAAGGCCTCCTGCCCGGCCGCGGTGGTTCCGCCCTTGCTGGTCACGGCGGCTCGAAGTTCACCAGCGGATCGATCGGAACGATCGAGCAATTGGGCGGCGCCCAGGAGCGTTCCGTGAACGAGGGACTTGGCGGTTTCCGGAGGCAGTCCCTGGTCTTCGGCAGCCTTGATCCACGCTTCGACGAGTCGGTAGACCCAGGCCGGTCCTGAACCGCTGGTCGCCGTCACCGCGAACATCAATTCCTCTTCGACCTCGACCACCGTGCCGACCGCGGCGAAGAGCTCGCGGGCGAAAGCCTGTTCGGCTTCCGGGACATCCGAAGATGCGGCGATGGCGGTCACCCCGTGTCCGATCGATGCCGGCATGTTCGGCATCGCCCGGATCACCGCCGTGCCCGGGCCCATGGCCGCGGCGATGCGGTGTCCCCGGATTCCCGCCATCACGCTGATCACGGTGCGATTCCGAGGTCGATCCGAAAACGCCGCAGTCAGTTCCGGGAAGATCTGGGGCTTGACCGCGAGGAGGACCCGAGGAGTGGATGCGGCGTCCTCCGGGGTGCCGACCCGGCATCCCAGATCGACGAAAGGCGAAAGTCTGGTCGGGTCGGGATCACAGATCAGGACGGCGTTCGGAGTGAGGATCCCGCCGTCCAGTCCGCCCTGCAGGACGGCGGCGCCCATGTTGCCCAGCCCGAGGACGGCGAGCTGAATATTCGGGTCGATGGTCGAACTGGTCATGATTCCCAGTGTCGCAGGTTGAGCGTTGTCTCGGAGCCTCGAGCATCTATACTCGTCACCCATGCCAGCTGCAGGTTACAGCCCGAATTACGAGCTCGACTTCGAATCCTCCGTTCAGGAGATCGATCGCCAGATCGATGCGCTTGAGTCCAAGGATGGCTCGTCTCGCTTCGAAACCGAGATTCAGAGCCTCCGGAGCACCCGGGACGAGCTCCTTCGAAAGATCTACGGGGATCTTTCTCCGTGGCAGACCGTGCGAGTCGCTCGGCATCCGCTTCGGCCTCATTCGGATGATTACATTCGCATGATGTGCCGGGATTTCTGCGAACTGCATGGCGATCGGCACTTCGGAGACGACCCCGCGATCACCTGTGGTTTCGGTCGGATCGGCTCTCGGAAAGTGATGCTGGTAGGGCACCGAAAAGGCCATGAGACGGCGGACAAGATCAAGTGCCATTTCGGATGCGCTCATCCCGAGGGCTACCGGAAGGCATTGCTCAAGATGAAGCTGGCCGAGAAGTACCGCCTGCCGATCGTCACGCTGATCGACACGCCTGGTGCCTATCCCGGTGTCGGGAGCGAGCAGCGCGGGCAGGCGGAGGCGATCGCTCGCAATCTTCTGGAAATGAGCCGCTTGCGGACCCCGGTCGTCTGCGTGGTGATCGGAGAAGGCGGCTCGGGTGGTGCACTCGGGATCGGGGTCGGAGATCGGGTCGCCATGCTCGAGCATGCCTGGTACTCGGTGATCAGTCCCGAAGGGTGTGCAGCCATCCTCTGGAAAGAAGCCAACGAAGAGACGAATACCGTCGCGGCGAGTGCCTTGAAGCTCACGGCCAAGGACAACCTCAAGCACGGTCTGGTGGATGCCATCATTCCAGAGCCGGAGGGTGGGGCGCATCGAGATCACGAGGGCGCTTCCGCTCAGCTCCAGAGTTGGATTCTCGACCAGCTCGCAGAGCTCTCACGCTTGCAGCCCGAGACGCTCGTCCGGCAGCGGTTCGAGAAGTTCCGATCGATTGGTCCGGTGGTCTCCATGGAGATGCCGATACCACTTGAGGGGTGACGATCCTCGAAGATCCTGACACGATCGCGAACGTAGGCCGCATTTTTCCGTCAATCTGTAAATCCGGATACGTCGGGAGGTTGCGGCGGCTCTGAGGTTTCGGTAGTCTTCCGCAACCCGATTCGGGGGATTCCGGACGTGCCAGACCGGTTTTCGTCCTTCGACC
This sequence comes from Phycisphaerales bacterium, assembly GCA_014237965.1. Lineage (GTDB taxonomy): Bacteria > Planctomycetota > Phycisphaerae > Phycisphaerales > SM1A02 > UBA12014. The sequence continues at coordinate 8,907 of JABABZ010000024.1, forward strand.
TCTCGCCTGGATGCTGCGAACGTGGCTACGAAAAAGACTCCATCGAGCAAGTCGAGGTCGACGAAGAAGCCTGCTGCCAAGAAGAAGGCTCCGGCCAAGAAGGCTGCCGCCAAGAAGAAGGCTCCGGCCAAGAAGGCTGCTGCCAAGAAGAAGGCTCCGGTCAAGAAGGCTCCAGCGAAGAAGAAGGCGCCGGCCAAGAAGATGGCGGCAAAGTCGGGAGTCAAGAAGCCGACGCCTGGAGCGAGCACCAAGTCGGCGGCGAAGAAGAAGAAGACCGATCGGCGGGTGGCGCCCACCGTGGTGTCGTCGCGGAAGACATCGAAGAAGCCAGAGACCTCCGGGAAGAAGACACCAAGACGAAAGATCGACTTCGCGAACCCTCGCTCCGTGGCGGCGGCGGCGGCAAGTTCCGAGACGGACTCCGATGGATACGTGGTCATCAACGGTCGTCGCGTTCGAGCGATCTCCACCAAGGGCTCCGGCGTCAAGAAGAAGACTCGTTCGAAGGTGGTGCCCGCGGCGGCCAAGCCGGCCGAAGATCTCGATATCGCGAAGATCAAGACTCATCTCACGAGGCGGGAGTTGACGGCCTACAAGTCACTCCTGCTCGAGAAGCGAAGACACATCGTCGGCATGGTCTCGGGTCTCGAGACCGAGGCGCTCCGTTCTTCCGGCGGCAACCTGTCGAACATGCCCATTCACATGGCGGATGTCGGGACCGACGTCTTTGAGCAGGACTTCACCCTCGGAATGGCTGCCACGGAACGCGAGTTGATCGTGGAAATCGATGCGGCACTCGAGCGGATCGGAAAACGGATCTACGGAGTCTGCCAGTCGACTGGAAAACCGATTCCGAAGGCCCGCCTGCAGGCGAAGCCCTGGGCGCAGTACACCATCGAGGCGGCACGGGTCGCCGAGCGGAATCGGGCTGCGGATTGACCTCCGACCGGGGGATCGATTTCGGATCATGCCTCCGGGTTCAAGCAGTCTCTCGAGTCGCCGCGGATGGTCCACGGCGGACGAATGAACGCCAATCCTGACGACGGGTGATCCTTGAGCACCACTGAACGCCATGTCGAGCCCGTCGAGCCCGCGCGGCGGTCGATCCTCGCGTGGGCGACCTTGTTGTTGGTGCTCTCGGTCGGGCTCTGGCTCGATCTGTCGAGCAAGGCCTGGTCCTTCGCCACCGTCGCCGGCGAACCGGTGATCCTCGAGTACGACGAGGTCGTCACGGGGGAATTCACCATTCCCTGGCATGAAGGTCGGCGGGTGGTTCCGGGTGACCTGCTTGATTTCCACCTTGTTCTCAATCGCGGCGCCGTCTTCGGAATCGGACAGGGGCGACGAGCGGTCTTCGTCGGATTCACCCTGATCGCCGTCGGCGTCGCCGTGGCGGTGTTCGGATGGTGGACTCAGGCACGCTCCCATCTGGCGCACGTGGCGATCGGACTGATTCTCGCCGGAGGGCTGGGCAATCTCTACGATCGAGTGATGATCGGAGCGGTACGCGATTTCCTGCACATGATGCCGCGATGGGAGTTGCCGGTCGGGCTGTCCTGGCCCGGTGGTACGACCGAGGTCTTTCCCTGGGTCTTCAACGTCGCGGACGTCCTCCTGCTGCTGGGCATGACCCTGCTCTTGATTCACGTCCACTTCGCGGATCGAAAGCAGGAGCCGGAGAAGTCCTCTGGTGAAGAGGAATCGGTCCTTCCGGATTCGTCCGATGCTTCCGGCATGAATTGAAGCACCAGGCCTCGACTCACGGTTCGAGCCGTTCCAGCGCGTCGGAGAGTGGAAGAACCGCGCTGATGGGAAGCGGGTCTTCGAGCTGATCGGGATCAGTCGCCTCGTCGATCGTGAACGGCCCGACGGCGGTTCGTCTGATCGAGGCGCAGTGGCCCCCGGTTCCGAGGGCGCGTCCGAGGTCTCGGGCGAGGCTCCGAACGTAGAAACCCTTCTCGCATTCGACTTCGACGACGGCGATCGGCCACTGATATTCGACCAGCGTGATCCGGTGGACTTCGACGGGTCGTGGATCGAGCTTCGGAATCTCGCCGCGACGTGCGGTGGCGTAGGCCCGACGGCCTTCCACCTTCTTCGCGCTGAAGTTCGGTGGAAGTTGTGGAAAGACGCCGGTGAAGCGTTCGCTCAGGATTCTCGAGATCTCTTCGGCGGATGGTGGTGATTCGATCTCGACAAACTCGAGTTCGCCCTCGCGATCGTCGGTGGCGGTGAATGCAGAGAGATCGATCTCGGTCCGGTAGGCCTTTCGAGTCTTCATGAATCGCTCGAGCGATTTCGTGGCGGCACCGACGCCGACCACCAATACGCCAGTGGCGAGGGGGTCCAGGGTTCCGGCATGCCCGGCCTTGAGTCCGGCCTTGCGGCGGACGATCGCCACGACGGTCATGGAGGTCATCCCGATGGGCTTGTCGATCACGATCAGTCCCGGTGGCAAGACGGGGCCTGTATGGGGTTTTCTTCTTTTTTGTCCTCCACTCCTGGCCCGGCCTGGAGTGTCCTGGTCTTCGTATCGGACGCCCGGGGAGTCCTTGCGGCCGGCGATCACGGGATCCTCATCTCGAGGCGTGCCCTCAGGGATGGAAGAGGAATTCTCTGGCTTGTCGGTGGCGGTCATCCCGATACAATACTGCGTTCCGGACAGGTGTCCGAGCGGCTGAAGGAGCGGCATTGGAAATGCCGTGTACGGAATTTTCCGTACCGTGGGTTCGAATCCCACCCTGTCCGCTTCCGGTCGGACCCGTGCAGCTCGGCACGGTTCGGCAGACAACTCGATCGCGGGCTGTAGCGCAGCTTGGTAGCGCGCCATACTGGGGGTGTGGAGGTCGCAGGTTCAAATCCTGTCAGCCCGATTTTCAGAGCCGTCCGAGAGGACGGCTCTGTTCTTGTTGATCGCTGCGGGGACGGCTCCGCCGTCTCCTCGCTTCTTGTCGCGACCGCCGGATGCATCCGGGGGTTGAATCTCGTCGAATCTCCAGACGAATTCTCTCGGTATGGTGATTCGAGCCCGCCAATGTGATGGCGGCTCGGGTTTCGGCCCCGAGCGAGGGCTCACATGGAGATTCCTTGCCAGATCCTGAGAAACCACGGCTCCGCGTCGCGATCGCTGGTGCCAGCGGATTCGTTGGTCGCGCCCTTCTCAAGAAGCTGGCCGCGCGATTCGATCTGATCGCGCTCACTCGGCGGCCATCAAACTCTGCGAACGGCGAACTCGATGATGACGGCGTCGAGTGGCGCCGCTGTGATCTCTTCGATCCCGAATCGATCGCCCACGCGATTCGTGGCGCCGACGTGGTGATCTACCTCGTCCATTCCATGTCCCCCCAGTCGAGGCTCACGCAGGCTCGTTTCGATGATCTCGATCTGTTGCTGGCGGACAACATGCGACGGGCGATGGATGTCGCGGGAACGCGGCACGTCGTCTTTCTCGGTGGTCTCGGTGCCGACCAGGACCCTTCGATCCTCTCCCGGCATCTGGTTTCACGACAGGAGGTCGGGGCGGTGCTGGGTGGCGGGAACGCTCGCTTGACCGAACTTCGCGCCGGTCTGGTCATCGGACGGGGTGGCTCTTCGTTCCGGATGCTGATCCGCCTGATCCGACGGTTGCCGGTGATGGTTCTTCCGCGGTGGACGTCGACCCCGACGCAACCCGTGGCGATCGACGACATCGTCCGGGCATTCGAAGCGGTGCTCGAGGCGCCGGAAGAATGGGAAGGCGAATTCGATCTGGGCATCGATGAGGAGATGACCTACGGACAGATGATTCATCGAGCAGGCATCGCGCTCGGGCGTGATCCGTTCACCGTTCCGGTGCCGATCTCCTCACCGAGAGTCTCGACGCTGTGGATCATGCTCTTCAGTGGGGAGCCTGGCAGTCTGGTGATTCCGCTGATTGCCAGTTTGAAGACGCCGACGATCGCCCGGGCGAATCCGCTTCTGGATCATCTGGGCCGGGAGTCGTTCATTGGTTTCGACGAGTCGGTTCGGGGCGCGATCGCCGAAGGCGGTGCCGAGGAGGACCCTCGGCGCAACGCTCGGCGGCGGGATCGCAAGGTGATTCAGGAGCGAAGCCTGGTGCGGTCAATCCAGCGGATGCCGATGCCAGCGAACTTGACGCCGGCCGAGACCGCCCGCGAGCACTGGAACTGGTTGGGCCGCGTGTTCAAGCCGCTGCTTCGAACCACGACCGACGTGACCGAAGAGGGGGTCGTGCACCGGGTACAGGTACATCTGCTTGGAAAGTTGAAGGTGCTCGAACTCTCACGGCAATCTGAATCGTGTGATGACGATGTGGAGGTTCTGCATATCGAGGGTGGGCTGTTGGTACGCAAGGATGCCGCAAAGGGAGGCCGACTCGAGTTCCGCGCGATCAGAGAGCGCGGAATCCTGCTGACCGTGCTGCAGGAGTACGGCCCGAGTCTCCCGTGGCCGATCTACCTTTGCAGCCAGGCCCGGCTTCATCTCATCGTGATGCTTGGATTTCGGCGATGGCTCCGCCGAAAGGCCTGAGGTGATCGTAGATCGCGTGCCGACCGCCTTCGCCAATTGAGTCAACGGGTTGGAGGCGTCGCAGTTATCGCGTTGGCAGGCAGAATGGAGATCGCCATGACGCGTGTGCCTTTCGTGTTTCTCATGTCCCTCGTGCCTTGCATGCCGCTGCTCGCCACTTCGGCGATCTTGGCCGCCTCAAGCCACCTTCAAACTGTGGACGAGTGCCAATTGGGCCGGTTGTCTTTGCCTGCGAGCAGGAGCTTGGCGTACGTTCATCCGACCCTCTACCGTATGGGGTGGAGGCCTTCTGGCACGAATCGAGCTCTTGAACGAGCGTCATCGACCGGAAACGCCGTCCAGCAGCCACCTCGATCTGGGAGTCGTCATGTATCCACCCGCCGGACTTGCCGCGCTCGATCCCCTGCCCACGCGGTGGGCAAGCATCTCCTATCGGTGCCTGCGCCCGCGGCAGATGAAGCGTCTCCAGCAATGGCGGACGCCGGATGGTGTGCGGGGGTATTCGATTCACTCCGCGGAAGCTCAGGGAACGATCTTCGTCCACGTGCCGAAGTGCGGCGGATCGGCCATCAGCAAGTCGCTCTTCGGGACGGTGAAGATCGGGCACCTTTCACTCCGGCAGTACCGGATCATGTACGGCGCTCGTCACTTCGAGCGGCTCTTTCGTTTCGCATTCGTTCGCAATCCATGGGACCGGCTCGTGTCGGCATTCCACTACCTTCGGGCTGGCGGCGTCAACGAGTACGACGCCCGGTGGTCCGAACGCAATCTCGCGGGCTTCGACGACTTCGGGACTTTCGTGCGAGAGTGGATTCCCGGTCGGGATCTCGGGAAGACCTACTGGCATCTCGTTCCACAGAAGGATTTCCTCTGCGTCAAGGAAGGAGGCATGGACCTCGACTTCGTCGGGCGCCTGGAATCCGTCGAGGAGGATCTTGCAAGGCTCGTGGATCTCGGCGGTTTGAATCCGGTCGCGCCGCTCCAACGCATCAACGCTTCCAGGCGGCGACGCGACTGGCGTTCCTACTACGACGACGAGACAGCGGCGATCGTCGAGGAGGCCTATGCCACGGACATTCGACTTCTCGGCTACGATTTTGAATCCGCATGAAGTTGTGACGCGTGCCCGCACATTCCACGGATCGTGCCGCGAGAGTCCGGGTGAACGAATGATGGCTCGGCGTGACGGGGCCGACGTCGCTCCGCCCACGAACCTGATCGCGGATCGGGTGCATTCCGGGATGCGGGCGGAAGTCGTGCATGCGTGACACGGCCTCTGGGGAGCCCCGCTGAGAGGCCGGTCGATCCGACCCTTCGGATCAAGGTCGCCTCCGGAGACGTTACAGTCGCAGATCGCCTTTCTCCCGAAGGTCGAAGAAGGAACGCAGGATGATCGGAATGATGTTGATCGGCGTGTTCGTCGCGATGCCGGTGGTGATGACGCCGCCGACGGTCGCCGAACGCCTCGACGAGGTTCGTCGGCGTTTCGATCTCCCCGCCCTCGCGGGTTTCGCGATGAAGGGGGGCGAGATCATCGCCATCGAGGCGGTGGGGGTGCGGGCCCGGGGGGAAGAGGATTTGGTCTCGGTCGACGATCGGTGGCATCTTGGTTCCTGCGGCAAGGCGATGTCGGCCACGGTGCTCGATCAACTGGTCGCCCGCGGCGACCTCGCCTGGGACACGACCATCGGCGAGGTGTTCGGCGACGTGGACGAAGTCCTGCCCGCGTGGCACGACGTGACGCTTCGGCGGCTCGTACAGCACCGTTCCGGACTGCCGGAGGATCGCATGGAGCATCTGATCGCGATGCGGACGATGGCGGATGGGACGCCTCTTTCCGTCCAACGCCTCGAACTGGTGCGCCTCGTGCTCGCCGAACCTCCGGTCGAGTCCGATGGATCGAAGATGCGGTATTCGAACTTCGGCTACGCGATCGCGGCGGCAATGGCGGAGCGGCGAACGGGACGCGATTGGGAATCCCTGTGTCGCGAGCTTCTCTTCGATCCGCTGGAGATGTCGGGCGTGGATTTCGGGGCACCGGGCTCGATGGAGTCGATCGATCAACCGCGGGGGCATCGTGGCGGTGTTCCGATTCCGCCGTCCCGGTTCGCCGACAACCCGCTGGCGATCTCGGCCGCGGGGACCATCCACGCGACGATGACCGACTGGTCGAAGTTCCTTGCGGCGCATCTCGATGCGGCGCGGGGCGAGCCCGGCCCGTTCGACGCCGAACGCCTGCAGGCGCTTCAGCGTCCACCCGCGGGCGGCGACTACGCATCGGGTTGGATGGTACTTCGGCGTGGCTGGGCGCCGGGACCGATTCTCATGCACAACGGCACGAACACGCTCTGGTTCGCGGTGGTCTGGATGTCGCCCGCCCGGGACTGGGTGATGGCGGCGATCACGAATGAAGGCGGCCCGAAGGCGGCACAGGCGTGCGACGCGGCGATTGGAATCCTGATGGATGAACTGAGGCGGCTCAAGCAGGCCGAAGCGTCTCCCCCGCCGGAAAAGATCGAAACCGGGTCCGATTCGAAGTGAAGTCCTCGCGGTGGTGGTAATGTCGTGGACGGAGGTTCCCATGACTGATTGCATCCGGTTCATCGCTCTTTCCCTGCTCGGAGTCGTCTTTTCCGTCCTGCCCGCCAGAGCGCACGCCCAGGTCGCGGCCCAGCGATGGACGACCTCCGGAACCGAACTGGAGGCGACGGCCGATTCGCTTCCGGTGGCCGAGACCCGACCGATACCAAGATCGGCGATCGAGTCCGGGCTCGCCCTCTCCGGCCGCGGCACGCCGTTCATCATCGCACCGCGGATCGACGGGATCGCCGGTGGACTGGCGACCGATGCGGTCACGATTGAAGCCTGGGTGTCGATCGACACGCCCACTCAATGGGGTGGCGTCGTCGGTGCGATCCAGGACAACGGTGAAGCCGAGACCGGGATGATCCTCGGTTACGGCTACGAGAAGCCCTACTTCGGCATCGCGAGCACCGGCGTCGATGACGCGGATGGAAAGCTGACCTATCTGGAATCGTCGAAGCCTTATGAGATCGGCAAGTGGCACCATCTCGTCGGGACCTACGACGGCACGACGATGCGGATCTATCTGGATGGCGAGCCGGTCGCCGAGAGTCGCGATCAGTCCGGACCGATCCGGTTCCGAGGCGACGAACCGCTGGTGATCGGTGGATACCTCGACCGAAACGAGGATAACGGACTCGATGGCCGTCTCTTCGAAGTGTCGATCCTGCCGAAGGCGATCTCCGCCGAAGAGGTCCGGCGTCGGTTCGCCCGCAATGCGGAACTCGCCGCGCTTCCTCCGGAGATCGACACCACCCTCGCGTGGATGGTGGAGCCGTTCCTCGTCTGGCCGACGACCAATGCGATGAGCGTGGTGGCCGAGACCATCGCTCCCTCGGGGATGGAGGTCCGGGTCCGGGACGAGTCGGGTGATTTCCAGCGAACGTGGCGACACGACCAGGCCGCTCGGATCCACGAGTTCCGTATCGACGGTCTCGATGCGAACACCAAGTACTTCTATGAAGTCGTCGCCGATGCGGGCGAATCGACGCTCTCCGGTGGCGTGAAGACCTTCCGCACCGCCGCGGACCGCGGCGATCCGTTCACCTTCGTGGCGATCGGCGACACCCAGTCGCAGCCCGCGGTCGTGAAGCGAATCGCCGACCTCGCATTCGAGACCCGGCCGAGCCTGCTCGTCCACGCCGGTGATCTGGTGACCACCGGTGGCGACAAGGGACACTGGACGAACCACTTCTTCCCGAACATGCGTCCACTCATCGATCGCGTGGCGATCATGCCCGTGCTCGGGAATCACGAGCAGGACGCGAAACTCTACTACGACTACATGAGTCTTCCCGATCCGGAACGCTGGTATTCGTTCAGCTACGGCGACGCCGACTTCTTCATGATCGACGGCAACCGATCGTTGGCGGACCGGTCTGCGCAACTCGAGTGGCTCGAAGGCGCACTCGCGGCGAGCGACGCGGAGTGGAAGTTCGCGGTGCTTCACCAGCCGCCCTGGACCAGTGACTCCAACGACTACGGCGATACCTACAAGACGTCTTCCAAACGCGGTGATCCGAACGCCCGAAACATCACTTCGCTGCTCGAGAAGCACGGAGTCGACATCTGTTTCAGCGGCCACGTCCACGACTACGAGCGGACGTTCCCGATGGTGGGGGAGGACGTGGTGCCCTGGGACGAGGGTGGTGTGATCTACGTCACGACCGCCGGCGGCGGCGGCCACCTCGAGGACTTCGATCCTGCGAATACCACCTTCGGACACCGCAAGGCCCGCAGGCACCATTTCGTCTACGGCGGCATCCACGACGGGATTCTGGAGTTTCAGGCGATGGACGAGGACGGACGACTGTTCGATGTGTTGACACTCGACAAGCGGGATGGTCGACGCTCGGTGGCTCGGGCGGCGCGGGAAGGTGTCGAAATCGCCCCGAGGACGCCGACCTGGCGCGATTCCCCCGCCGATGGGCGTTGAGCTCGAGGGGTGAGGCGTTGACGAGGCCGGATTCCCCGTGCTGTCACCTCCACCCGCGGCTTGGCGTCAACCGAACAGCGATCGGGTGATCCCCAGGGGATGAAGGCGACGTCGAGTTCGCCCGTCTTCGATGCAAAGGGTGATCACGGTCGATCCTCGAACGCGGATTTTCACCGACCCGGCCGCTGTCGGGGGCGGATCGGGTATTCGCACGCCGAGGCTCGGCAGAACCTTTCGAAGTTGAAGCAATGGAGCCCACGCGGGTGCATCCACGGCGAACTGATTTCGTCCGCCGTGGATGCGGATTTCACGGTCGCCGATGGATGCGGTGACATCGGCCTCGATGTGCAGGGACGGGATCATTGATCCTCGTGCATCCTGGTCCGGATTCGCATCGTGCCATCCAACTTCCACGGGGCAAGCTCGGCGGAGGCGCCCGTACCGCTCGGAATCTGGATGCTCATCTCTTCGAACGAGTAGATGATCTCGGCGTTCTTGCCCGTGAGCTGCTCGAACAGTCCGATCGCCAGCTCTGGCCAGGTATGGGTTCCGTTTTCAGACATCTTGGTCTCCTGCATGTTGGTGGATTGAGGCGTTGTGGCCCGGAGTGCATATCGCTCGAGGTCGTCGACCCCGGAACAGATCGCGGGTTCGTCGGGACTCCTCCGGGAGATTCATCGCTGCGGACGGAGTTTTCACCAACGAGACAGTCAGGGGCCGTCGATCGCGGGGACTTCATCCGGCATGGGCTCGAGTTCGCGAATCCGGAGCGAGCGAAAATCGACTTCCACCTCCTGGTTCGCATGCAATTGGAGGGCGAGGTGTCCGCGGCGGCGTCCCGGGTCATTCCGCAGGCTTGCGGTCGGGTAGCCGTCGACGAAGACATCGACGTCCCCGCCCACCGCGCGGACCCGCATCTCCAGCCATTCACCGCTTCGCGAACGAAGTTCCTCGATCATCGCGGGGTCGGGCTTGATCACCCAGCCGCGACCGCGCGTCTCGTAGAGGCCGCCGACCTCGGGGGTGGGGTCGATCTCGGCCTGGAAGCCGCTCACACCGATCGCGTCGCCCAGTTCCTCGACCCGGTGATAGAAGCCGGAGTCGCCCTTGTTGATGCGAAAGGAAAGGACTGCTTCGAAATCGTCGTACTCACGGTCCGTGACGAGCAGGCCGTGGCGGGGATCGTCCTTGGTGATGCGTCCTTCGAGCACCCCGTCGTTCCAGGTCCAGGTGCCACCGGGCAGGGTGTGCCATCCATCGAAGGAATCGGGGACGAGGAGTTCGGTCCAGTCGTTCGCGACCCAGTCGTGATCACGATCGAGCCCGAGCATCCTTCGATTGATGCGGCGGAACCGGATCTCCTCGTACGGATGGTCCTTGCCCGCCTCATAGAGGCACGCAAAGCCCGCCAGTCCCTGGCGGCCTCCGACCGTCGCCAGGGAGGAGTACGCGGAGGGACCGGCGTGAAGGACATTCCCCTTCGACCAGGTGCGACCGCCGTCCCGACTGCGACGGATCGTCATATTGGTCCGTCCACTCGGGTTCGCGGGGTTGGAGAAGACGAGGACGCGGCCACCGTGGGACGCCACCATCGACGCCTGGCAGATCGGTTCGGGCAGGGCGGGGTCCCGGGTGACTTCGCTCCAGGTGTCGCCGCCATCGGTGGAACGCGACAGGGCTCGCGCACGCTTCGAGCGATCGTAGTTCCGCATGTTCAAGAGAAGGGATCCGTCCTCGAGTTCCGCGACCGCGCACTCATTCACCTGATGAGAAGGAGTCCTGCCCACGATCTTCCAGGTCTTACCGTGGTCGTCGCTCGCGATGCAGTGCGAGTAGTAGTTCTTCGTCCTGGATTCGATGTGATCGCAGGGAATCAGGAGTCGACCCGCCTTCGGGCCGGATCGAAGCTGGATTCCGTTGCCCGGCCCGGTGGCGTACCACGTCCAGTCAGGACGCTTGGCGGTGGATGTGATCTCACGGGGCTTGCTCCAGGTCGCGCCGTGGTCGTCGCTGGAAAGCACCCACACCGTTCGCGTTCCCTCGGAGGTCCCGGCGATGATCTCTGATTCATGATCGTGTCCGAGGTTGCGAGTGGCGAGGAGGTGAATGGTGCCGTCGGACCAGTCGACGACGGGGCAGGGATTTCCGCAGGTGTTCTCGCCGTCGTCCCAGACGACCTCAAGGTCGCCCCAGGTCGTGCCGCCATCGGTGCTGCGTCGCATGACCAGGTCAATGTCGCCGGAGTCGCCACGGCTGTTGCGTCGACCTTCGGCGAAGGCCAGCAGGGTTTGATCCTCAGTGGCGATGAGGGCGGGAATCCGAAAGGTGTGATAGCCCTCGGTTCCGCTTTTGAAGACATCCTGCACCTGGGCAGCGGTCAATGAGCTGGCAAGCAGAATGGTGAAGAACGTCGTGCAGAGCATGTTGGTCATGGTGAAACCGATCATATCGACGGCGCTGCGAAGACAAGGCTCACTTGTCGAATTCATCCGGGAGTCGGACCATCGCCGTCGAAGTTTCGCGGGGTATTGCCGTCATGGCGGGTTCCGAGTTCGCAGGCGATGTCGAGGTCGTCGAGATCCCGCCCTCCGCGAATGCGAGCAGGTCGCCATTGGCGGCCTCCGGAATTCATGAGTAGAGAATGATGAACACAAATGGTATGAGCTTGAGTCGAGGGATTCGTGGGTCGTGATCAATGAGCATCGAGCAACTTGCGTTTCAGAAAGTCCAGACGACGTCGATTTCCATAAGCGCTCTCTGCGGCACCATGGCCTGCTGAAGGCATCAGTACGAATTCAAAATCCTTGTCCGCCTTGACCAGTGCGTCGACGACCTGGAGCGTCGAGGCGGGATCGACATTGCGATCCATGCCGCCGAGGACCAGCATGAGATCGCCCTCGAGGCGGTGCGCATTGGTCACGTTCGACTGCGCTGCGTAGTGCTCGCCGATCGGCCAACCCATCCAGAGTTCGTTCCACCAGATCTTGTCCATTCGGTTGTCATGACATCCGCAGTCGGCGACGGCGACGTCGTAGAAGTCCCCGAAAGCCAGAAGCGCCCGCAGGGCACTCTGCCCGCCGGCGCTACCACCGTAGATTCCCACCCGATCGAGGTCCATCCAGGGCCGATCGGCCGCCGCCGCTCTCATCCAGGCGATTCGATCGGGAAATCCAGAGTCCCCGAGATTCTTCCAGGCCACGTCATGGAATTTCTTCGATCTCCAGTTGGTTCCCATGCCGTCGATCTGAACCACGACGAAGCCGAGATCGGCGACGTCACGCATCCGCCAACGGCGGGAGAAGGACTTCGGGACGAAGTGGCTGTGTGGTCCCGCGTAGATGTGTTCGACCACGGGATATGACCGGGCGGGATCAAAGTCCTTGGGCCGGACGATCACGCCCCAGATGTCGGTCTCGCCATCGCGGCCTTTGGCGACGAATCTCTCAGGCTCGGTCCACCCGGTGGCCAGTAGTCCGGTGTGATCCGCCGCGGCGAGTTCCGCGACCAGCGACCCATCCGAGGTGCGACGCAGCTCGTGCACCGGCGGAAGATCGACCCGGCTCCATCGATCGACGTAGTAGTCGCCATTCGGCGAGAATTCGATCGAGTGCGTTCCGTCGCCTTCGGTGAGCCGAAGGAGATCGCCCGTCTCGAGATCGACCATGGCGTGATGGATGTGGTAAGGGTCTTGATCCGGATCGATTCCCATGAGCCGGATGCGGATCCTATCTTCCTCTTCATCGACGTCGTCGACTGCTCGAACCACCCAGGGGCCCGAGGTGAGCGGCGTTCTCTCGCCGGACTCCAGGTCGACCATCTCGAGATGATTCCACCCGGATCGTTCCGACATCCAGATGGCTCGATCTCCTCCTTTCATCACATGAAGAAATAGCTTCCCGGCGTAGTCGAGGAAAGTGGGAGAGGTCTCGTCGATCAGGATGCGGGTCTCTCCGGAGTTCACATCGACTTCGAGAAGCCGGAGAGTCTGATGACCTCGCTGGTTGTAGAGAAATCGGACCCGATCGCTTTCGGGATGCCACTGCATCCGAGAGATCGACCAGGGAGTGGGAAAGAGCGATTCGTCGGGTTGAATTCGACGTCCGGTCGCAGCTTCGAACACGACGGGATGGGGATGAGCGATTCGATCGCCGGGCTTGAGGTACTGGAGGGTCTCCAGTTTCGGTTCGACCCGATCGTCGGGAGCGATGCGAATCAGGTTGACCGCGTGAGTCTGCGGCTTCTCGACTCGAGTCGCGACGAAGTGGCGATTGTCCGGAGAGAACCTGACGTTTCCGGTCCAGTGATCGTCGGCCGAACCATCTGAAGTCAGTCTTCGCTCGGTCCCGTCGGGCTCAGCGATCCAGAGATCGTGGTCGCGAACGAAGACGGAAACTCGTTCAGCGTTCCATGGAGCTTCATCTTGCGGTCGTTTGTTTCGAGATTCTCTCTTCGGGAGCGAGTCATGCAGCGTCATCGAGCGATCATCCGCGACCGCCGGCCCGCCGTCCTCGACCGCCTTGAATCCGACGACCGTTCGTCCGTCCTGGTTCACCATGATCCAGGCATGGCCGGAATAGGTTGGTTGTGATCGCTCGGCACCGGCCGGGATCATGCCATACGGCCGTCGAGTTCCACTCGTGTCGAGCCAGAAGAGGTCGAGGTCCTCACTCGTCCTGTTCTTGAAGACCATTTCCATTGCCGATCCGCCATTGGAGGATCGGGTGACTCGCTGAGGAGAAAGACGATGGCCATTCGGCTTCGATGGAAGAGTGATCTCGCCGGTGGTGGCATCGATCACGAATCGAGTCGGCGTTCCCTCGACGTCGCGAGTGAATAGAAGAGTGGTCGCATCCTGCCATCGAGGACCGATCGCCGAATCGCTGACCAGATCATTCGCTGTGGCCGGGGCGGCGCCGGCGAGGGCGAGAATCAAGAGTGGATGGCCGAATCGACTGAAGGGTGAAGTGATCATCAACTGAGCCTAGCAGGTGGGCATTCCGTTGATCGACCGCGATTTTCGGCCTGTATCCCGAGTTTTTGGCTCGGTAACGATGATCGTGAGGAAACTCGGCCGTCCTCGCGACGCATCTTGAGGAAGATCATCATCAAGACCGGGTTGGAATTCCGGAGGCGATTGGTAGGATGATGTTCGTGGTGGTGGCTGAGAGCAGCCTGCCCCGCCGATCGTGGTCCGCCCCGAGGACCATGGTTCGGCTCTGGTCCTTTCGGGAACTCGGATCCGGTTTCGATGATGAGCATCTATGTGGGGAATCTCCCCTACTCGGCAAGCGAAGACGACCTTCGGCAATACTTCGGCCAGCACGGCGAAGTGCAACGCGTCCACCTCGTGACTGATCGTGAGACTGGGAGGCCACGCGGTTTTGCCTTCATCGAGATGGATGACGAAGGGGGACGCGCTGCGATCGAGTCGCTGAACGGCAAGGAATTCCACGATCGACCTCTGACCATCAATGAAGCTCGCCCCCGCGAAGAAGGCGGCGGCCTG
>JABABZ010000250.1 GCA_014237965.1 Phycisphaerales bacterium
GCACTTCCTCCAGTCTGGCCGAGGCCGTTCGGGATGCGCATCTCGCCGGCGATCACAGCGAGATCATCGAACCGGGCGACGCCTCGTTTCCAGCCCTGGATCTTGCGAATGGAATTCTGGACACCAGGCCGATCCGTGTCTCCTCACAGGAGAACGGCGCCTATTTTCGCCTTCGTTACGAGCTGATTCCGAACGAACCGGCCATCCGCATTCTCAGCGAGGGCGTCGACCGCGATGTCCGCCGAACGCTCTCGATGGAGGTTCGCCTCGACAAGAGAATCGAATATGCGGTGGTCAGCCCGAATCGGATCATGATCGGGAAGAACGTGCTGGTCGTGGGCCCGCTGGGGACCCGTTTCGGCGAGAACGAAGGAGAGTTGAACCCCGGAAACGGAAATCCGCTCGACATGCGAAGCGACGTTCGCTGGCTCACTCCGGCACTCGACGCCCGCCTCGATCAGTTCGAAGCCCTGGTCACGAGCCACGACGTCGACGACGACGGAAGGCTCCGCCCGGAGCACCCGACCGAAGGTGCCGAACTCGATGGCGACTTCGTCGATCTCGATGGAGACGAGTTCGTAGACGAGTTCGACCTGTTCCTCGAAGCGTTCGACGTGGATTCCGACGGCCGCGTGGTGTACGACGCCACTCTGGCGGGCGGGGGGACCGAAGAGTTCGTCGGCATCGACGACCAACTGGCCCATCTCATCGACAATGCGAATCCCGACCGAAACGAAGACGGCGTCATCGACGCGGACGACAATCTTCTCGGATGGCGTGATGGAGTCCTGGATTCCTGGGACCACTTCGCCAAGATCAACGGGCGACTCGCTTTCGCGGTCTCCCGGAGCGAGTGGGAGGAGATTCGTGGCGCGGAGGTCCGGACCGTGGTTCACGGAACCGTTCGACCCGATCCGGACGAAGCCGCCATGTCGTTCGGCCTCGACGAGGATGAACTTCGCGTGGTCACCACCGACATGTTCTCCTCGAGTGCCGAGTACTTCCTCGACGTCGCGGAAAGTGGCGACGACTTCCAGTCGCAGGTCGACACCGGAGTCTCCGGAGGCGGCGAGCAGGTCCTTCCCGGCGACGCAGAGCATCACGGCTACGAGACGACCCCCTTGGGCAGCTTCAGCCCCTACGACCTCTACCTTCGCCCGATCTACCGGGGCATCACCTTCCGGAATGTCATGATTCCCGTGGGCACCAACGCCCTCTTCGAGGACTGCACGTTCCTCGGGGTGACCTACGTCGAAACCGAGACGCTCTGCCAGGATCCGAACTGGAACTATGCGGGCGCTCTGGAAGACGCCGATCCGGGTGAAGGATTCCTCATCCGACTTCGGTTCGGAGATCTCTTCTCGAGCCACCCCGACCTCGGCGAGGTCCAGGACTCCAAGGTCCTCTCCAACAACCTCCGCTTCGAAGACTGCACGTTTCTCGGATCACTCGCGGGCGACACGCCCGGCGAATACACGCACTGGCGGAACAAGATCCAGATCACCGGCGCCTCGCGGTTCTTCGCCGACCCGGATGATCCGGATCTCGAGAACCAACCGGATGGCGACGACCTCGAGGATCTCCTCAACTCCCTCCCCACCGAACAGGTCGCGGAGATGAAGAAGAGCTCCATCATGATGCCCGGCTGGTCGGTGGACGTCGGGAGTTTCACCAACGAGACCGGCTTGGAGCCGGAGTCCACCCCTCGGGTCGACCTTCGAGGTCTGATCATCGCGGGAATCCTCGACATTCGAGGCACGGCCGCGGTGAAGGGAACGCTCCTGATGACGTTCCGCCCGGTCTCGGGTGAAGGGCCGCTGTTCTATGACGGCCAGACCGATGCGTTCAACACCACCATCGGGTACTTCGGGCCGAATGACGGCGATGGCGAAGGTTCCGATCCGCTCGATCCCGACTTCTCCGGATTCGGCGAGATCCTCCTCGAATACGACGACGAGATCGTCCTTCCGGACGGAATCCCCTGGCCCATCCTGGCCGAGCCGATCTCCGCGAGCTATCGGGAAGGGATCTCGTCATGAAATTCCATCGCACCAGACATCACGCCCGACGGCGTGGCTTCAACCTGATCGAAGTGCTCATCGCACTCGCCATCACCGCCACCCTTCTCACCGCGACCCTCGCCGCGCTCGACGCGAGTTTCCGCGCGTATCAGGCCACGACCGAGGAAGTCTCCACGCAGTCGATCGGCCGGATCGTCATGCACCGGATGTTGACTCTGATTCGAACCGGCACCGACTTCGGGCCGTTCCCATCCGATCCCCGGGTCACCACGATCCAGAGCGACTTCATCCAGTTCCAGACCCAGAACGAAGAGGTCGTGACGATCTCGTGGGATCGAAACACCGAAAGACTGCTGTACGAGATCGATGGCCAGCCTGCGGTGGAACTTCTTGACGGCGTGGTGGGAACCATCAGCGCCGAAGGAGTGCTTCAATCGCCGTTCACTCTGAGCTACGAGAAAGGCCGCCGCCTCTATCGGGCCACGATCGATCTCACGGTCGAACCGAACGACGTCATCCAACTCGATATCGAGGGTGACCGGGCACGGACCATCAGACTCGTGGGCAGCGCCATGCCACGACTCGAAGCGTTCTGAGCTTCCGAGTCACCCGTCCGATTCACTGCGTTCCCTGGTCAGACGCATGAGCCTTGCGTGCGTGCCGTCCATGCGCGGATCATCGAGTTCCAGGTGCGATGATTCGCGGAGCGCGTAGGTTCCATCGGGTCGCATCTCCCACGCCTGACGATGATCATCCATGCAGATCTGAAGAATCTCCCAGAGCCTGGCTCGGAGAGATCGTTTCTCCACGGGCACGGCCGCTTCCACCCGGTTGTGAAGGTTGCGGTACATCCAGTCGGCGCTCCCGATGAAGAAGTCGCCATCGAGCGGATCTTCCCGACCTGCAGAGAACCAGAAGATCCGGCTGTGCTCGAGGAACCGGCCGATGATCGAGAAGATCCTGATGTTCTCGCTCAGTCCCGGGACGCCGGCACGAAGGCAGCAGAAGCCACGGACGTAGCAGTCGATCTTCACCCCTGCCCTGGACGCTCGATAGAGCGCGTCGGTCACCTCGCGGTCTTCCAACTGGTTCATCTTGCAGATGATCCGACCGGGTCGTTCCGGGGTGCTGAGCAGGATCTCTCGATCGATGAGCTCGATGAACGTCGACTTCATCGTGGTCGGGGCGATGAGAAGCTTGTTGTACTCCCGCTGGCGACTCCGCCCCGT
>JABABZ010000251.1 GCA_014237965.1 Phycisphaerales bacterium
CCACCACCATGAACGCCCGTGCTCCGGGCATGAAGATGATGGACATCACCATCGTCATCTGGATGATCAACATCGCGGTCATCATGTTTATGGCCTCGGTCGGCCCGTTGGTTGCGGGGGCGATCATGCTCTTCATGGACCAGCGCATCGGCACGGCCTTCTTCCTGCCCGCGGGGGGAGGCGACCCGATCCTCTGGCAGCACCTCTTCTGGTTCTTCGGGCATCCCGAGGTCTACATCCTGATTCTCCCCGCGTTCGGGTTCGTGAGCGAGATCATGCCGACGTTCAGTCGGAAGGTGCTCTTCGGATATCCCTTGATGGTCGCGGCGACCGTGGGAATCGGGTTCATATCGCTGGGCGTCTGGGCGCACCACATGTTCGTGGTCGGGCTCGGACCGGTGCTCGACTCGTTCTTCGCCGCGACGACCTTCCTCATATCCGTCCCGACCGGAATCAAGATCTTCAACTGGCTTGGAACCATGTGGGGTGGTCGCATCCACTTCACGACCCCGATGCTCTTCGTCACCGGCTTCGTCGCGATGTTCGTGATCGGTGGACTGACCGGGATCATGCTGGCGACGGTTCCCATGGACTGGCAGCTGTCCGACAGCTACTTCGTGGTCGGCCACTTCCACTACGTGCTCTTCGGTGGGACGGTCTTCGGAATCTTCGGCGCATTGTTCTACTGGTTCCCCAAGGCCACCGGGCGACTTCTCGACGAACGGCTCGGGAAGTGGACGTTCTGGCTGCTCTTCATCGGATTCACCCTGACCTTCATGCCCATGCACGTTTCAGGAGCGTTGGGCATGCCGCGTCGCATCTACACCTACGAAGCGGATCGTGGCTTCGAGATCTGGAACCTGATCAGTTCGATCGGGGTTCCGGTGCAGATGGCGGGCGTCGCACTGTTCCTGTGGAACGTGGTTCGAACCCTTCGCAAGGGCGAGGTGGCCGGCGACGACCCGTGGGACGCCTGGACGCTCGAGTGGGGGACCAGCAGTCCGCCACCCGAGTGGAACTTCGACCGCATCCCGACCTGTACCAGTGCCCGACCGCTCTGGGACCGCAAACATCCGGAGGATCCCGATGCGCATTACGAGTGATCCCCGACCGCAGAGCGAGGTGTGTGGATGACCGCCTTGAACGCGAACACGAGCACCGTTCCGCTGAAGGCTCCGCTTTCGAGGGCGAAGGTCGGCATGGCTTCCCTGATCTTCATGGAGAGCGCCTTCTTCAGCGCCTTCCTGGTGACCTATCTCTATTACATCGGGAAGAGTCCCGACGGTCCGCAGCCGCTCGAGTGTCTCGAACTGAATCTGGTTCTGGTCAACAGCGTCTGCCTTCTCAGTTCGAGCGTCACCGTGGTTCTGGCGGTCAGATCGCTCGCCCGCGGCGCGATGGGCGCGTTCCGACTCTGGCTGGCCGTGACCATTCTCCTCGGTCTGGAGTTTCTGGTCGGCACGGGATACGAGTGGTGGGGGCTCATTGAAGACAAGGGGCTGACGATCCAGTCGAATGCCTTCGGAACCAACTTCTACTCCCTCGTCGGATTTCACGCGTTCCACGTCTTCGTCGGACTCGTGCTGCTGATCGGCGTGTTCATTCTTTCGCTCTTCGGCTGCATCAATCCGAAGCGGGATCATCAGCGTGTGGATGTCGCCACCTGGTACTGGCACTTCGTGGATGTCGTGTGGATCCTGGTCTTCACCCTCGTCTACATCGTCGGGCGTGTCCCGCAGGGAGCCGCGGCATGACGACGCCTCAGGAGAAGACCAAGGCCGAGCGGCTCGTCGAACGGGCGGAACTCGCGCCACGTGAGCCGTTGGAGATGCCGTATCTCCGTGCGATCCCACAGCCGACGCCGTGGCCGATCCTCGCCGCGTTCGGTGTGACGTTCATCTTCGCCGGGCTGGTCACCAACTGGGTGGTGAGCGTGGTCGGCGCCGCGTTCGCGCTGGTCGGCATCATCGGTTGGTTTCGAGAGGTCTTCCCGCACGAGAATGTCGAGGCCATTCCGGTCGCGGATTGCGAGGTGGTGCTTCCGCCTCCGGTCTTCGAACCGCGTCCTGCGAAGTCGCCCCGCAACGTGGTTCCGGAAGAGATCCATCCGTACCGCAGCGGGGTCAAGGGCGCGGTGGCCGGCGCCGTCGCGATGGCGGTGGTCGCTGCGGGTTGGGGACTGATCGACGAGGGCAGTCTCTGGATGCCCATCAACCTTCTCGCCGGCACCGTGCTCCCATCGGTGGGCGAGGCGACGCTCGAACAACTTCGGCTCTTCAACGGCGTCTGGTTCGGGACCGCGGTGGCGGTGCACGTCTGCCTGAGTCTCGCGGTCGGCATGGTCTTCGTGGTCTCGCTTCCGATGATGCCCCGCAGGCCGCTGCTGGCGGGCGGCCTGATCGCGCCGGTCATCTGGACGGGGATCGCCTGGGCCACGATTCGCGTGGTCAATCCGACGCTCGAGGAGTACATCTCGTGGCCGTGGTTCCTCGGAAGCCAGATCGCGTTCGGTCTCGCGTGCGCCATGGTGATCGCCCGGTCCACCAAGATCCGACTGCAGGTCGGTCGTTCCTTCGAGGATCGAATGGGCTTCGAACAGACCGAGGGAGATGAATCTTGATCCGGTCCGCATCAGATCATCCTCGACGGCGAGTCTTCGCCCCCGCGAGCCTTCGTCTCGCGATCACGGCATCCGTGGCGATGGGATCCGTCGGTTGCGACCGGCTTCCCGGCAAGCCGCCGCCGAATCCGGCGCCGGTCATCTCCGTCGCGACCACGGCGGGCTTCGAGGGCATGTGGACGGAACGCTGTTCGGGATGTCATGGCGCCGACGGGCAGATGAGCGCCGGCTTCCCCATGCGGAATGCCGAATACCTCGACGCGGTATCGGATGCGGAGATGTTCTCGATCATTCGTGACGGTGTACCCAGCAGTCGAATGCCAAGATTCGGCGGTGATGCGATCGGTGGGGTCTCGGACGAGATCATCCGCGACTTCATCAAGGGAATGCATGCGACGTGGGCCGGGGGAGATCCCTCGAACGATTCGCGGGGCATCTCGTGGCGTCCGACGGGAGGTGCGGGAGACGTCGACAGGGGGGCCACCATCTTCGCGGCGAATTGCGCCGCGTGCCATCCCGGCGAACAGGCCGCGCCGACGCAGAAGGACGCGATGCTCGACGAGTTGGTCGCGGGCAGCGTGACCGATCCCTTCTACCTTCGGCTGGTGAGTGACCAGCATC
>JABABZ010000252.1 GCA_014237965.1 Phycisphaerales bacterium
CATCCGATCGAACTCCCGGTGGAATCCGGCCCGGCCACCGCGCATAGAACGGCGTCCGAACACCCCCCTCGTAGATCGTCCCCTTCCGACCTCGCAGACCGGCGGAGTATCCGTCGTGATCGGCACCGTTGTCGTGGAGATAGAGCACCAGCGTGTCGTCCGCGGCTCCGATTCGTTCCAGCGTGTCCAGAATGCGACCGACGTTCTCGTCGATGTTCGCATCCATCGCCAGAATCCGTGCCATGCGATCGCGATTCGACGCGCCGGTCGGCTCGAGATCCATCGCCTTGTATCGCTCGTATTCCTCGATGGGTACGTCATGGAACGGGCCATGCGGGGCATTCGTCGTGAGAACCGCGAAGAACGGCGTTTCCTGTTTCGCCATCCAGGTCGTCATCTCGTCGACGTAGACATCGGTGCACCAGCCCTTGAATGACTCCAGGACACCGTTTCGAAGCAGAATCGGATCGGTGTACCGACCTTCGCCACCCTCGGGATCGGCCGGTTGCGCGATACCACCTCCGCGATGCACCACGGAAACGTCGAAGCCCTGATCCATCGGCCGCATCGGATGGCAATCGCCGAGATGCCACTTCCCGAATATCCCGGTGGCATATCCGGCGTCCCGCAACCGTTCCGCGATCGTGACCTCTTCGGGTTCGAGCATCGCCCGCCCGATCCAGGTGTCGATCGCGGTGGTTCGTTGTGGATGCCGTCCGGTGAAGAGTGATGCGCGGGTCGGCGTGCAGACGGGGTGGACATAGAACGCACCAACCGTGGCGCTCTCGGTGGCAAGCGCGTCGATTCGAGGCGTCTTCAGCACCGGATGACCTTGAATTCCAAGATCACCGTAGCCCTGATCGTCGGTCATGATGATGATCACGTTCGGTGGGCCTTCCACCGTCGGTTTCCCAACCGAACCGTTGACCACAAGGCCGAGGAGGAGAAGCATGGCTGCCATGTTCGATCCTTTTCATGAAGTGAACGACCCGGATCAGGCCTCTGGAATCTCCGCCGGCGTCGATCGCTGCTGAGCGAACATCCAGCCCATGCAGCCTTCCGACCCATATGCCATGTTCCAGGAGTCATGACCGACCCCGGGAAGTTCGGTGTAGCCGATGCGTCCACCGGCGTCACGAATCGAATTCACGATTCCTCTCGACAGTTCGACGCTGACCACTCGATCCGCGTCGCCATGTACGTTCCAGATCGGCACGCCCGACTTCGCCAATGCCGGGCCCGCTTGAGGATTCGCACCCCCGCAGACCGGGACCACCGCCGCGAACCAGTCGGGATGTCGTCGCGCGAGATCCCAGGAGCCGTAACCACCCATCGAGAGCCCCGTCAGATAGATGCGTTGGCGATCGACCGACGGATCCTGCGCCAGCTCACGAATCTTCGCGATGACCGCCCGCATCGAATCGGTCGCGGGCGGGTCGGCATTCGCCAGCCATTCGCCGTTCTTGTCTCGCGATCTGGGACTCCAGGACTCGTTCCTGGGGCACTGAACCGCAAGCACGATGGCTTCGTGTCGCTTGGCCAGATGGGGTTCGCGGAGCCATCGACCCGGGAAGTGACCGAGCTGCCGCGTGTTGTCGTCTCCACGCTCGCCGGCTCCGTGAAGAAAGACCACCAGAGGAAGTGGATTCTCCGTGGATGCGGATTCGGGGCGGTGCATCCGATACCCGAATGAACGAGTTCCCTGATCGGTCTCGACTTCGATGGTGCCTCGAGCGAACGCTTCGTCCACCTCGGGAGGAACACCGACCGCATGGGCGGCTGCAGTGCTTCCGCCTCCAAGAAGAATAGTGGCAAGGAGAGTTCGCAGGCGCATGATCGGCTCCAGAAGATTCAGCCCTTGGTACCCGCGGTCGAGATCCCCTCGACGAAGGTGCGTTGGGCGATGAAGAACAGCAGAAGCACCGGCGCCGTCATGATCGCGGTCGCGGACATGAGGAGATTCCAGGGCGTCTGCCCGAGTTTGGACAGGTAGAGCTGAAGCCCGAGAGCGAGCGTGAACTGATCCCGATGCGTGAGGAACACCAGCGGCCCGAGAAAGTCGTTCCACACGAACATGAAGTGCAGCAACGCGACCACGAGGAGCGCCGGTTTCGAGAGCGGGAGAATGATATAGAAGAAGTTCCGAAGATGCCCACAACCGTCGATTCGCGCGGCGTCATCGAGGTCGCGAGGCAGGGTCATGAAGAACTGCCGGAGCAGGAAGATGCTGAAAGCGTTTCCAAACCACGCCGGGACCCAGAGAGGCGCGAAGGTCCCCACCCATCCCACCTCCCTGAACATCACGAACAGGGGCACCATCACCACCGGAAACGGAATCATCATCGTCGCGAGCATCGCCATGAACGCCACGCCTCGACCGCGCCATCGCACGCGAGAGAATCCATAGGCGACGATGGCGCTGGAGATCACCGTTCCGCCGACGCCCAGAATCGCGATGATCAGGGTGTTCCGCAGATACAGCGGCATGTCGGTGTTCTCATCCGTGAGCACCGCGTGGTAATTGTCCACGGTACGGCCGGCGGTCTCAGAAACTCCCCCGAGGCCGAACGGCGCCGTGGGATCGGCCACTCCGGTCGAGAAACCGACCATGTAGATGATCGGAAGAAAGGCGGTCAGGGCGACCAGTCCGAGCATCGAATAGAGCAGGACACGAAGCCCTGTGACTCGAGCGGAGTTGGATGCGTGCGGTTGATTCATCGCGTTGCTGGTCGAGTGGGTCCGGCGTCAGGCGCCGCGGTAGTAGACGAACTTCCGGCCGGCCAGGAGTATCAAGCCGGTGAGCATGAGAATGATGGCGAACTGGAGCACGCCGAGCGCCGACGCGTATCCCATGTCACCGAATTTGAACGCCTGGTCGTAGACGTACATGGAATGGAAGTAGGTGGATCGCTCCGGCCCGCCGCCGGTCATGATGAGCGGGACCGCGAAGACCTGGGCGGCGTTGATGGTGCCGATGATCACGTTGAAGAGGATGACCGGGGAGATCATCGGAAGAACCACGTGGAAGAACCGCCCGACCGGACCGACTCCGTCGATGGACGCCGCTTCATGAAGTTGCTTCGGAACGTCGCGGAGCCCCGCGAGGTAGATCACCACCGCCGGTCCCACGCTCCACAGGCTCATCAAGAGCAGTGCGGTAATCG
>JABABZ010000253.1 GCA_014237965.1 Phycisphaerales bacterium
CTCGGCACCGAAGCCTTCGCCGACGCGATGATCCGACGTCTCGGCTGATCCCGGTCACGGGAAACTGAATGCGCGCGTCCTTCCACGAAGACTACGAGATCCCGCTTCCGGAAGGCCATCCGTTTCCGATGCGGAAGTTCTCGGCGCTGCGGCGAATCCTCCTCGATGAGAAGGTTCTTGCGGCCGGGGATCTCGTCACGCCCGACGAGGTCGACTGGTCGGATCTCGAACTCGCCCACGACTCGTCCTACATCGACAAGATCCGTGAGGGGACCCTCAGCGGCGACGAAGAACGTCGCCTGGGACTTCCCTGGTCACCGGCACTGGCCCGACGATCACGACTGGCGGTGGCCGGAACCGTTCTTGCCGCCTGGAATGCTCGAGAGGACGGCATCGGGGCGAACCTCGCGGGGGGAACCCATCACGCCTGTCCGGATCACGGCGAGGGTTTCTGCGTGCTCAACGACGTGGGCGTGGCCATCCGGATTCTTCAGCGAGAAGAGGAGATTCGAAGAGCCCTGATCGTCGACCTCGACGTGCACCAGGGAAATGCAAACGCGCTCTGTTTCCAGGGTGACGACTCCGTCTTCACGTTCTCCATGCACGGGGGTCGGAACTTCCCGATGCGGAAACCGGCGAGCGACCTCGATGTCCCTCTCGACGACCACTGTGGAGACATCGAGTACCTCGATCTTCTGGAACGGCATCTGGACGACGCCGTGGCCAGGAGTCGTCCGGACCTGGTCTTCCTGCTCTCGGGCGTGGACGTCGTTCTCGGCGATCGCTACGGCCGACTGGCCCTCACCAGAGACGGGCTTCGCCGCCGAGAACGATTCGTGCTGGGCGAACTCCACCAACGGGGCCTTCCCGTCACGTTGTTGCTCTCCGGCGGCTACGCCGCGTCTCCGAAGCTGACCGCCGATCTGCATGCGGAGACCCATCGGGCCGCGATGGGACTCTGGTCGACCTCCGGAGGCTCCTGACGTCCTCGGCTGGTCCTGTTACCGTCCGGCCATATGGGCGGTCGTCTTCGTCATTCCCGGTTGCTTCGCACGGTCGCCCTGGCACTCGCCTCCGGGGCGATGCTGCATCCGTGGATGTCCGTCGGCTGCAGTCCGACCCTCCAGGCCCCGCTGAGGGGACCTGACGGTGCCGGGGCCGACGTGGGTGATCAACGGCTCGATCATGGCTATTCGCTGCTGATGGAAGTTCTGGGCGACGAAACCCGGGTCTCTGAGATTCTGGGAATGAAGTCCGCGTCAGCCGGGATCGAGGAACTCCTGCGAGCCATCTCGGCGGCGGCGGCGACCGCCCACGAAGACCTCGAAACCCTGCTCACCGAGACTCCGCCGATCAGCGTCGGCTCGTCTGGACTGCCACTCCTGGAGATCGACGCGCGAAACCGGATCGCGAATCAGGAGACGGTCGGCTTGCTGCTCTCAAGCGGGACGACGTTCGAACTGCGGATTCTCCTGACGCAGGAGAAGGCCACCGGCTACGTGGCGGCGCTTTCCGAAGGGCTCGCCTCGGCGGATCCGAACCTCGCCCGACGCGATCGGTTGTCCAAGCTGTCGCAACGATTTCTCCAGCTCAATGCCGAGCTCCGCGACCGCCTGGCCGTCGAGCCGGACTGAGACTTCGGACTCAGTCGTCCCAGGCATCCGCGAGCCGACTGCCGGAACTCTCGGGGAGGGGAGCCTCCGGCGACTTCCGCCCACCGAGAAGGGCGGCTGGATCGAGCTTTTCGGTCTCGATCTCCATGGCGGAGTCAGGGCGGGTCGCCGCCGGTTCACCGGCTTGCTCCTCGGACTCGCTTCGTCGAACCGCATCGCCTGCGAGTCGTCCGTGATGACCGACCTCGTCGAACTTGACCGTCACCCGACGGCTCACGCCACGTTCGGGCATGGTGACGCCGAAGAGGCGATCACAGGCCTGCATGGTCCGCTTGTGATGGGTGATGATGATGAAGTGGGACTGATCGAGGAACTGCCGAACGACGTTGCAGAATCGTTCCACGTTCGCCTCGTCGAGCGCCGCATCGACTTCGTCCAGAATGCAGAAGGGCGAGGGCTTGCTCTGGAAGATCGCCATGAGCAGACCGACCGCGGTCATGGTCTTCTCACCACCGGAAAGCTGGCTGATGACCCTTGGCTCCTTGCCGGGAGGCTTCGCTCGGATCTCGATGCCTGATTCCAGCCAGTCGACCGTTCCATCTTCCCCGGGGAGCAGGTAGAGATCGGCGCTTCCTCCTCCGAAGAGTCGGCGGAACATGCCTTGTGAGCCTGCGAAGTTCTCTCGAACCCGATTGAACGTCTCTTCGAAACGAATGCGGGAGGCGGCATCGAGGCGTTCGATGAGGTCGCCGAGCAGAACCCGGGCGGAGTCGATGTCTTCGAGCTGTTTCGCGAGATCCTCGTTCCGAACCTCCAGGTCCTTGAGCTCGTCGATCGCGTCGAGGTTCACGTTGCCGAGGCGTTTGATCTCGAGCCGGAGTGATTCGGACTCCTCGACCGCAGTCTCGCGGACGAACACTTCACCTTCCGGCCCTTCGGGGAGCTCCGGGTGCGCCTCGAGAAGGCTCCCGATATCGAAGCCGAGCTCCTCGAGCATCGCCTCCTCGAGACTCTCCCGCTTGATCTCGATCTCGCGTCGGGCCATTTCCAGCGCGTGGGCGTCCCGGTCGAGACGGGAGGCTTCGACCCGGCTGGCTTCCAGTGCCACCGCCGAACGCTCCACCGACTCGTTCGCGGCCGTGAGTTCGGTGCCGTTCTCCGCGAACCGATCGGTCATCGTCGCGATCGATGCGTTGGATGCCTCGACCTCGACCTCGGCCGCACCGATGGTGTCGATGTACTCCGCGATCCGGCTCTGTCGTTCGTCGATCTGGGTCCGGCCCCGTTCGAGCTGCCGATTCGATTCGTCGACGGTGGAGGACATTCGGGCCCGTTCCCGCCTGGTCGATTCCAGTCGAGCGTTGATCTGACCGAGCTCGCTTCGGTGTTCCGCGACGCGTTCGGCTGCGGCTTCGACCTTGCCGCCGATCTGTTCCATCTCCTCGCGGGCGACGCGGAGGACCATGGTGAGTGATGCCTCGTGCTCGATGGCCATGGCCCGTTCGCCGTCGAGTCGGCGTCGCT
>JABABZ010000254.1 GCA_014237965.1 Phycisphaerales bacterium
CTCTTCTCCTGCTAGCCCTTCCCGTCACCGTAGCGTTCGCCGGTGATGAGAAGATCTACTTCGAACGGATATCGGAGGGCCTGGCGAACGGCGTCTCCGATGACGGCAGCGTCGTGGTCGGCGAGAACAACTCGGGTGGCTTCGTCTGGACCCTCGACGGACTCCAGGAGATCGGTGGCGTCGCGGCGATCGCGGCGGATGCGGACGGATCCTTCATCACCGGTGACCGGTCGTTTCCGAGTGGCGACACCGCCGCGAGATACGTCGCGGGGGGATGGTGGACCGAATTCGGCGGCCTCGGACCGAGCGGCTGCGACTCGAGCCTCTCCAGCGCCTACGACATCAGTTCGGACGGTCAGCGATGCGTCGGGCTCGGCTGGGATGGTTGCAGCGCCAACGCCTTCCTCTGGTCGGAGGCCGAAGGCATGTTCCGGCTTCCGCAGATCGGACCGAGCTCGACTCGGGCCGACACCATCTCTGGTGACGGCCACGTCATCGGCGGATGGGATCAGGCCTCGAATGGCTCACGTCGCGCCGCGGCGTGGTTCGAAAATGCCAAGACCGGGCTCTGGGAAGAGACGCTCGTGCTCGAATCGACCTCAGGCAACTCTGGAGGGTACGGCGAAGTCAACGGCTCCAACGGCGATGGTTCGGTCCTCGTGGGAAGTGCCAATGGTGCGAATGACAGTTCTTCCGGAGGCTTCGCGTATCGAGCGGGTGAGGGCGTGCAGATCCTCGGGCTGCTTCCGCCGGAGACTACTCCCTACGGCGGTGGCGCTCTGGACGTGTCCGAAGACGGAGAGATCGTGGTGGGATACCAGCGTGAGGGCTTCGGCGGTGGCCAGTCCTTTCGTGCGACCTACTGGACCGAGGAAACGGGGCTGGTGGACCTCAAGGAACATCTGAACGGTCTCGGCGCCGGCATTCCCGCGGCGTTCACCCTCGCGGCGGCGATGTCCATGAGCGACGACGGCAAGGTCATCTGCGGTTGGGGCTATCAAGGCCTCTTCTTCCAGCAGGAAGCATGGGTCATCGTGCTTCCGAGTGACGATATCCCGTGTCCGGCCGACCTCAACGGTGACGGCATGGTCGGCGGCGCCGACCTCGGCCTTCTGCTCGCCGCCTGGGGAACCTCGGATCCGGCGGCGGACCTGAATGGAAGCGGCAACGTCGACGGCGGTGACCTGGGCCTGCTCCTGAGTGCCTGGGGTCTGTGTCCCTGATTCGTCGATTGATGCACGTGATTCGAAACATATCGGCCGTGGTCGTCGGTCTGGTGATCGGGATGGCCTTCAACATGGCGATGGTCGTCTTGAACACCGCGCTTCATCCCATGCCCGAGGGCGTCGGCTTCGATGACCCGGAAGGGATGGCGGCCTACATCGCCACCCTGCCGTTGATGGCCCTCGTGTTGGTCCTGATGGCCCATGTCGGCCAGGCGTTCTTCGGTGGACTGGTCGCGGCCGTGATCAGCGGAAATGCGTCGATGGTGGTGGCGATGATCGTCGGCGTGCTTTCCATGCTCGCCGGCATCGCCAACATGTTGTCGATGCCTCTGCCCGCATGGATGTGGATCGAGATCCCGCTGTATCTGCTCGCCGCCTGGTGCGCCGCACGGATCGTGCGAGGCTGGCGGTCGGGCAAACACCCCGGGGAAGATTCGAACTTCCGACCTGCGGATTAGAAGTCCGCTGCTCTATCCAACTGAGCTACCGGGGCAAGTGATGGAGATCCTAGCGACCTCTTCCGGAACTGCCCACGTCGGTGTCGCTGGATCGTCGTTCATCGGCTCGTCCCGGGGGCGGCATGTCGCCCCCGGTCGGCGATCGATCGCGGTGCGCCACCGCATCGGGGGTCGGCGAACCTCGTCCGCTTGAAATCGAGGTTTGGTACGCCGGAAACCGGTCTCGTCGATCTCAAGGAACATCTGAACGAGCTGGGTGCGGGCATCCTTGCCGAGTTCACGCTCGCCGCCGCCCGGAATCACGCGATGCCGTCTCCGGCCTGGGTGCGACGGGCGAGCATCGTGTGGATCCGCGTGGACGCGTACGGCGTGGCCGGCGTGAGGAGCAACACGATCAGGACCATGTTCGCACTGAACGAAATCTGCATCGTGATGATGGTGGAGACGTGGAAGCCCAGCATCACGACGACCCAGCACCAACGGAACCAGCGATTGAAAAGGGCCAGCATCGAGAGCGCTTCGAAGGCGGTCAGGACGAAGAAGGACACTTCGAGGAGCTTCGACATCAACGGATGCTCAAGCACCATCAGGCCGAAGTTGAGACCGAAGGGGCCCGGTTCGGCCGAACGGTGGGCGACATAGGAGAGGATCGACTCGTCGAGGAAGACCTCCAACCCGCCGACGGCGAATCGACGCACGCCGACGAACGTGTAGGTCAGGCAGAGAACGGTCGCCATCGCGAAGAGCGCGGCGGCGTACCGCGAATTCGTCGAAGGGTTCCTGGGCTTCATCACGCTCAGCGCATCGACGCAGGGCGAAATCGCGAGCACGTAGGCGGCGTAGAGCATCGCAAACTCGCCATGGTTGATCTTGCCGTAGCTCCGTGTGAGTCCCTGGTAGAGCGTCAATGCGATGCAGACCGGAATCGCGATCCGCGAGAACGGCCGCACGCCCAGAATCAGGAGTGGGAGCGTGAGAAGCAGCAGGATCTTCATCGTCCAGAGAAACGGCCCGCTCAGGATCAGCGGCCACGCGGCCGAGGGAAGCAGATCCAGCACGCCGATCGGCGAGAACAGCACCAGGGGCATCGACGCCAACTCGTGGATGGGGTCGTGCCAGAGATGGTAGAGCCACATGCTGAACACGGTGATCCTGAGGATCGCGGGTGATTCGGCGTTCGAAGTCTCGTGGATCATCTCGGCGCTCCATCGCTGACGGTGACGCGGCGAAACACTTCGCGTGGATAGGCCTCGGTGTCGCTTCGCGCGTTCGCCGGGATCATGACCTGCCAGACGATGGCCTCGACGACCGGCGGCCCCGGATTCTTTCGGTTGTATTCGAGCACCATGCTCTCCACGAGTCCGTCGAACCTGCGCCAGGATTCGGCCTGCGCCTCGGGGTCGGTCTCGGCGACGGCGGCCTCCGCAAGCTTCAACCAGGTT
>JABABZ010000255.1 GCA_014237965.1 Phycisphaerales bacterium
GATTGGGCGCCGCGACGATCAGCCGATCCCCATCGCGTGCGATGGTCCTGAATGCTGCCGTGCTGAACTGCTTGAAGAACCCCTTCTGCGGCTCGGGTTTCCAGGTCCAGGCATCACTGCCGTCATAGCGGTCGAATGCTCGGATACCACCCTTGAACGCGATGAACACGAGATCGACGGGATTTCTGGAATTCATGATCACTCCTGAGGTTGAGAACACGAATCCTAGCAATCCGCGGCGACACGGCCAAAATCCGCGAGTGATGCCGTCGGCCCGGCGAACGCCTGCGACCGGCCATCCCTTGAACCCGAGGCCTCCGTCGCGATCCCACCGGGAACATTCGTCCAGCGCCCCCATGTTCGTCTGACCCGCGGACCGCGGCATTTTTCGTGAATCGAAGACACCTGCCACCTCGCCGAGGTCGTCCGGAGTAGGGTCTCGCCTGAGGAGCAGAACATGCGTCACGTGACACCGATCCTGATCATCCATCTCGTGCTGGTCGCGATCTTGACGGGCTGCACGACACCGACCGGCGGGCATTCCGCAGGCACCGGAGCGACGCATGCCTCCGACGCGACGAACGAGTCAGGTTCTCTCGCAGCCGACCGCCAGGTCCGCTACGCCAACGGCGCCGTGGCCGCGGACTCGAAGCCCGCCAGCGAAGCCGGCGTCGAAATCCTCAAGGCGGGCGGAAACGCGGTCGATGCCGCGATCGCCACCGCGCTCACGCTTTCCGTGACCCGTCCCTATTCCTGCGGAATCGGCGGTGGTGGATTCATGATCATCTTCGTCGAAGAGACCGGCGAGTCTCGAGCGCTCGACTACCGCGAAACCTGCCCGATGCGGGTGGGGCCTGACTTCTACGCGAAGCTCCCCGCAACCGCGAGCGGGTACGACCCGAGCCTCTATGGAGGACGCGCCGTGGGGATTCCCGGCCAGCTGCCGGGCATGATCGCGGCACACGAAGCATTCGGGACCCTGCCCCTGGAGACGCTCGTGGCGCCGGCGGTCCGCGCCGCTCGAGACGGCTTCGCGGTCGATGCCAATTACCTTGGAGCGGTCGAAAAAGTCCGGTCACTCCGAAAAGCGCACCCCGACCTGCGGCCGACCTGCCGTTGGGTCTGGGACAATCTCTGCCGACGAGGGGTCATCGAACTCGGTGATGTCATTCGACAACCGGAACTCGCGGAGTATCTGGAGCGATTCGGCCGCGAAGGCATCGCGGCATGGTCCGGCCCGGATGGAATCGCCGCGCTGCTGACCGGCGTCGACCGCGCCTTCGACGGGGTTCTTCTTCCCGGCGACATCGACGATTACGAAGTGGTCTGGCGAGATCCGCTCGTGGTCGAAGAGATCTTCGACGACTACGACGCCCTCCTCATGCCACCTCCGAGTTCCGGCGGCATCGCCATCGCCCAGGTTCTGGCAATGATGGAACATCGACTCCCGTCGGCCGGCGACCCCCTCCCGGGGACTCCGGCGTACTCCCATCTCATGACGGAGGCGATGCGCCATGCCTTCGCCGATCGCGCCCGCCATCTGGCCGATGCCGACTTCGTCGACGTCCCGGTCGACCGCCTGCTCGACCGGGCGATGATCGAACGCGCCGCCGATCGCATCGACTTCGATGACGTTCTGGAGAGCGACTCCTGCGGCGTGATCGAGGGAGACTCGCCCGACGTGCTCCGGGACGAGGGAACCAGCCACTTCAGCGTGATCGACTCCAACGGAATGACCGTCGCCTGCACGCAGACCATCAACGGAACCTTCGGTTCGATGCTGGCGGTGCCGGAAATCGGCGTGATCCTCAATAACGAGATGAACGACTTCACGACGATTCCCGGCGAATCGAATCTCTTCGGCTTGAAGCAGTCGGATCGAAATCTCCCGGAACCCGGAAAACGTCCGCTCTCCAGCATGTCACCGACCATCCTTCTCCAGAACGGTCGAACGTCGGTGACCGCCGGTGCAAGCGGCGGACCCCGGATCATCACCGGCACGCTTCAGGTGCTGCTCGCGGTGATTCATGGGGAGGAGACCGCCAGAGCGGCGGTCGAGGCATCCCGGCTGCATCACCAATGGAAGCCGGACATTCTCCGACTCGAAGCCGGGCTGCTCGGACTTCGGCCCGAGCTGGAGGCGACCGGACACGTGGTCGAAGAGACGGGCGGCGTCGGCGTCGTTCAGGCGATCGTGGTGCACGAGAATGGACTGGAGCCGGCCAGCGACCCCCGCAAGGGAGGCGCCGCGGCCGGCTGGTGACGACTCGGCGAATCCGACCTCGAGGAATCGCAGGAGAGCCGGAGAAGATCTTCGCAAGCCTGCGGACTAGAATGCGGCAAGACACACGGAGAACGCACGCATGCGCAAAGCACCCTCGAGATTGCTTCGATGCGTGATTCGGCAGGCCGCCGTACTGCTGGTCGCGCTCACATCGATTTCCGCACCGACGACATCCGCTCAGAATGCGAACGCCTATGACGCCTGGTCGAGGCTCTTCGACACGATCAGGCCGAACTGGAACGATCCCTCCCCGGAAGCGGCTCCCGACTTCTTCACCCAGGAGGAGTACGACGCGATCGACGAGTGGCGAGAAGGCCCGCTCGAACCCCCGCAGGGGGCTGCACGCTCCTACTTCGAGAAGGCGGAGTCCATCGCCCCCCTGATTCGCGATCTTCGCGGAACGCCACACTTCGACGCGGAACTCGATTTCAGCCAAGGATTCATGCTGCTGCTTCCCCACCTATCCTCGATGCGGGAGGTCTGCCGCATCAGTTCCGACCTCGCTCGACGCGCGACTGCGACGGGCGACCGGCGCGGTGCCGTCGAGTGGATCGGAACCTTGAACGAGATCTCCAACCATGCCGGCCAGGATGGCACCGCCATCGGATCGCTGGTCGGAGCGGCGATGTACATGAAGTCCGACCAGACCATGGAGCTGGCGATCGCGAACGGATTGATCGACGCGGACACCGCCGCGACGATTCTGGAAAGCATGTCCATGCTCCGCGAAGGGGCCGATCCATTCCATTTCGGGGACTCGGTCGCGGGAGAACGCCTCCTCCTCAATCAGTCGCTGGACGCCCTCCTCGGCGATCGCAGCACGCCTCCGACGGAAGAAA
>JABABZ010000256.1 GCA_014237965.1 Phycisphaerales bacterium
TTCATTCGATCCATGGAAGCCGGGTCATCGGGATCGATCCCGAACACGCCGAGACGTCGAAAGAACCGGAATCGCGCGAGTTGCTCGCTGGCCATCGGCATGAGAACGTCCCGATGAGGCATGAGGCTTCGCCAGAGCACGAGGCCGACCAACGGATCCCACCAGGATGAATGACTGATCAGGGCGATCAGAGGGCGATCTCCCTTCGACGCCTCGTCGAGGACTTCCCGGCTTCCGTCGAAAAGCCTCAACGCGTGAAAGCGACGCACGACGAGTCGATTCGCGTACCAGGAGAAGAACCGGCGAAATGCAGGAGACGGCCGATCTTCGATCAGCCCGTCATCACCGGTTGCCGACATGCTTCCTCCTGCCCGGAACTCGGCGTTCGCGGATCACCGATCCCAAGATCGTCTGCGGCGGCGATGGCGGCAGTGACGCCACTCATGAGCACCATGGGAACACCCGGACCCGGATTGACACTTCCTCCGGCAAGGTACAGATTCCGAAGCACCCGGCTTCGGTTCCTCGGCTTGAATCCACCCGCCAGACGACCGTGGCTCGCCAGCCCGTAGATCGCGCCTCCTTCGGCGTTGTACATCCGGTCGATGTCCTGCGGCGTCAGATGACGTTCGACGACGATGTGGGACTCGAGGTCCTCCATCCCCTTCCGCTTCAGCTTGTCGATGACCACGGGGCGGTACTGCTCGAGCAATCCCCCACGGCCGTGCCACTCCTGCCCGGGGCGGAGGTAGGGCGTGTGAATGAGGGCGTAGAGCGCCTCTCCCCCCTCCGGAGCCTGCCCCGGATCGGTCCGGCTCGGAACTGCGAGATAGATGGATGGATCTCGGGCGGGAATCCCTCGGTCGTAGATGTCGGCGAATTCGTCTCGCGGGTTCCGGCTGAACAGGAAGTCATGGTGCAGCAGGTGGTCGTATTGGCGATCAAGCCCCAGGTAGAAGACGACCCCGCTGCAGGCGGGCTTGTACTTCCGACCGATCTTCGCCTGTTCGTTGAGTGCTCGGTCGTCGCCCATCAGGTCCCGATAGGTGCGCTGCACGTCGCAGTTGCTCACCACGAGATCGGCTTCAATGACTCTCCCGTCCTCGAGTTCGACTCCGGAGGCTCGCTTCCCGTCGTGAATGATCCTGCTCACCCCGGTACCCAGGATGATCTCCGCCTCTTCTTCGCGAAGGATCTTCTCCAGACTTCCCGCGATCATCCGCGTGCCACCCATCGCGTAACAACATCCGTGGTCGACCTGTGCCGCCGCGATCAACGTGAGAATCGCCGGTGCCAGGAACGGGCTGGAGCCGACGTACTGCAGAAAGTGCTCGCAGAGCTGGGCGACGTGAGGTTCCCGAATGTGCTTGTGGATCGTCGCTCCGACGTTCGAATGCATGCGCATCGCCAGCACGTCCTTGAGAATGCCCGGTTCCGAGGTCGGCGTGGCCCGCATCATGTCCGGGATTCCGCCGATGTCCTTGTAGAAGAAGACCTTCTCGCTCAGTCCGTACATCCGCCGGCTGTAGTTGATGAACGATCGCCAGCCATCACCGACTCCCTGCCCCGGGAACTGCCGGTCGAGCGCCGTGGCCATCACCTCGAGATCACTTCGAAGATCCAGCACCGTTCCGTCTTCGTACATGCATCGCCACTGCGGATCGAGGTCGACGATCTCGACGTAGTCCGAAACCGTTCTCCCGGTCCGTTCGATGATGCCGCGAATGACCTGGGGCATCGTGAGGATGGTCGGCCCCATGTCGAAGGAGAATCCGGCCTCCTGCAGAACGTTCATCTTCCCACCGAGATGCTCGTTTCGATCGATGATGGTGACGTCCAAACCGCGGGTGCGGAGTTCGACCGCGGAGGCCAGTCCGGCCAATCCGCCTCCCACCACCACTGCTCGGATTCGTTCCGTCGACATGCTGTCTTCGCTCCAGGTTCGTGCCCGCTGACTTCTCGACGGGGGATTTCAAGATCGACTTGAATTCGATCGGCTCGCTCGGTTCGAATCCGGCGGCGGTGTGACACCGCGCCCCCATCGTCGAACCATATTCTCAAGCATTCGCTTCGACCGTGTGTCGGGCTCCCCCGCGGGAATCCGCCAACGGCCGGTCCGGGCCACCACCACCGGACGAGTCATCGCCAGCAGCCCTTCGGTGCCGCGACTGCTCCCCCAGCCGCTTCCGCCCACCGGCGAGAGCGTGGCGGCGGGATGGGCGCTCGGAATGACGCAGTCGTTGATGGTGACGAACCCCCCTCCGAGCGCGGGAACGAGCCGATCGACTCGACGTCGATTCGCGGAGAAGACGCTGGTGGCCAGATGCTTCCCACCCCGGCGATGCAACGCGAGGAGTTCTTCTTCGGTTCGCCAGGCGCGGACCACGAGCAGTGGCCCGAAGTGCTCCGCATCGAAAGCCTCCGCATCGAGCGGGCAGTCGAGGATGGCCTGCGGTCGCACCCGCCGTCCATCGGCCGGATCGGCGACGAGCGCCGCGGGCCGACCGCCACGCGTGATCGCATCTTCGACGAGCCGACGGTGCCGTTCCGCCGCGGCGTCGTCGATCACGTCACGCATGCCGGCGCCGGCAGCGAGTGGAACGAGGGCGGCGGCGAAGTCCGCGTGCCGATCCACGTGCACGAGCACTCGCCTCGGAGCCATGCACGTCTGGCCGGCGTTCATGGTCACGGCGGCCCAGATGCTTCGGGCGGCGGCGACCGGATCGGCGTCATCCAGCAGGATTGCGGAATCACATCCGGAGAGTTCGAGCGTGGTGGGCAGCAGACGCCCCGCCGCCGATTCGGCGACCCGAGTGCCGATCGAGGTCGAGCCCGTGAAGACCACATGGTCGAGATCCGGCTCCTCGAGAAGACGGCCGCCGGCCGCCCGCTCCGACGACGTGACGACAAGCTCCGATCCGGAAAGCCCCGCCTCGCGGGCGAGTTCAACGAGTCGCCGCTGTGTGCCCGGTGACCGTTCGCTGGGCTTGACGACCACTCGATTCCCGGCGACCACCGCCTGCACGATCTGGATGCCGAGGAGTTGGATGGGGTAGTTCCAGGTTGCGATGATGCCGACCCGGCCCAACGGGACCCGTCTGACCAGGCCTTGCTGTCCG
>JABABZ010000257.1 GCA_014237965.1 Phycisphaerales bacterium
AGGGTCCACTTCGTCGCGGAATACCGACAGTTCCGGGTGATCGCAGGACGGCCGATCCGAGGACCGAGAAAAAAGCCCCGCGTCCTCATTACGAGGACGCGGGGCGTGAAGGATCATCAGGCGACGATCCGATCAGAAGGTCCAGAAGGAGATCATGATTCCGAGATCGGCACCGGTCACGAAGCCGCATTGGTGAAAGTCGAGGCGATTGCCACCGACGATCACCTTCGATTCCGTTGACGTCGCGTCAGTCGATCAGCGGGCCGGGGTCGGAATCGGATCCAGCTCCCAGAGCTGTCGCACGACTCGCGCGCCTTGCGGATCGACCTCGCGGAGTTCGCTGCGGACGTAGGGATGGAAGTCGTTGGTGCCGTAGAGCGCCTCGGTGGTCTCCGCGAACCACTCCATTTGATTGGTCAGGGCGTAGTGGCGCCGGGGTTTGCCGGAGATGTGGCCGACCTTGTAGTAGTACCCGTCGTCGCGGGACCGTTCGAAGGCCGCGATGATCTCCTCGTCGTCGTAGCCGAAGACCTGGTCGTGATAGCCGTGGGCGAGTTCGTGCAGCACCATCCATGGCTGGCCCTTGGTCCACTCGAGAAAAGCCTGTGCATTGCCGATCTCGACCGTGCCTTCCTTGTCGGGGTTGTAACCGTTGGGAATCAGCCAGTCCTTGGAGACGTGGTAGCACATGCAGGCCGTCTTGTGCATGTCGAGTTCGACCCAGATCTCGATTTCGCGAATTCGATCGAGAGAGGGCTTCGGGAGAACCCGCGTGATCATGTAGAGCTGGTGGTCGAGTTCCTCGAGCGTCGCAGCGAGCAGGGCCGGGTCCTCGGCCTCGATCGCGGGATTGACCCGGACCGTCCATCCTCGGATGGTGCGAGTGTCGTATTCGGCGGTCGGCGTGGGAGGCGGAGCTGGCGTTCCGGAGACGGCGGTGGCCTGCGACGTCGGGCTGCTGCAGCAGGGCGGCGGCGGGTCCGCGAACAGGAGCGTGGCGGCGGTGACGGCGGCGATGGAGAGGATGCTCATGGCGTCATCGTGCCATGAAGAGGCTCCCGGGGTCAATTGTTTCGACGCCGAAGCAGGGCCATGAGGCGGTACGCTGGAGATCATGACTACTCGACGCTTCGGAATTCGCTCCGTTCTCGTACTCGCTTTCGCCATGGCCGTCGCGGTTTCGGTTCGGCCCGCCGCCGCCGCTGCACCGCCGAAGATTCACGCGGTCGCGGACATCAGCCAGGAGTTCACCTTCTATATGGACGGCCGGTTCCACCGGCAGTACCTGAAGGACGTCGCCGCGAGCACCCAGAACTGGGGCACGCTCTCGAAGCTCGACCTCGACAACGTCAACCTGCTGGTGCTGGTGGCCGGCAACCCGCGGATTCCGTACTCGGCGGCGTCGATCGAACACGTGAAACGGTTCGTGGAGGCGGGGGGAACGGTGCTGTTGATGGGCAACGGTGCCGATCCGATGCCGCCCGGCCAGGCCGTGGCATCGGCCTTCGATGGTCGCTTCACGACGACGCGGGCCCGAAAGCCGATCGCCGGCGTCGGCGAACTCGGTGGTGCCGAGATCGTCTTCAACGGTGGCACGGTGCTCGGCCTCGGGCCTGACTGGACCACGCTCGCGACCGATCGCGACGGGCGTCCGGTCCTCGGGTCGCGTCGTTTCGGGAAGGGCAACGTGATCCTCGGTGCCCGCGGGCTCTTCGGACGCAAGCCCGACGCGAGCGACCCGATCAACGCCGCGTGGATCACGCCGATGCTCGTGACCCGGGCGGAGACGAAGACGATCGATCCCTCGAAGCGGCTGCGGCCGATCCGGGCGGAATTGAAGAAGAACATCGGCCCGCTCACTCTGCAGTTTCAGGAAGGGACGGCGCCGTTTGCGGATGCAATCTACGCGGTCTACGAAGAAGTCCGCCCGCATCTCGTCGACATCACCGGCGTCGAGCCGTCGCCGGGCATGATCAAGTCGATGTTGATCCTGCCGACCGGCGGTGGCGGATTCTCGAGCGGGGTGCTGATCGCGATCGGGGCGTGGTGGGGGAACTATCCCGAGCAGCGGTATCCGATGGTCGAGCTGATCGCCCACGAAGCGGGGCACTCCTGGGTGTTGCCGCACGCCGAACCGTTGTGGAACGAACCGATTGCAACCTGGCTCGGCATCGAGACCGGCCGGCGGCTGGGGTTCCCGGAAGCCGACGCGACGATCGCCCGGCAGATCGCCAAGGCGCGGCGTCGTGACCCGGACCTGAACAAGATGGACCCGCTCGCCGAAGACGCGCATCGTGATGTCATCTGGGGAAAGTCGTACTTCGTCTTCGAGGAGCTCGAACGCATGCACGGTCCGGGGGCGATGGCGAAGTACTTTCAGACCAAGCGGCGGGTGTTGGCGCCAGGTCGGAAGGGGTACTCGATGGACGATGCGGTCGCGGTCTGGAGCATCGCGGTGGGCGAGGATCTCTTTCCCTGGTTCCAATCGCTCGCCTTCGACGTGGACCCGTCGCGAACCGATCTCGAGACCCCCTGATGTCCTGAACGAAACACCCCCCGGGCGAAGGGCCCGAGGGGTGCGTTCGATTCCGTCTTCAGATCGTCGGTCCGGCGATCACTTCTTCTCGCGGGTGAGCACCTTCGGCGTACTCATCCTCGTGCGGGCGACGCCCTCGGGGATCGGTGCGCCCTCGAGTCGGAAGTCCTTCATCGAGATGGTCATGGTGTCGCCCTCGATCACGCGGAAGCCATCGGCGGAGATCCGCTCGCCCGTGGCGGTGCGGCCACGCCAGGTGACCTCCACCCTGGTCATTCCATCCGCCTTTCGGACCTTGGGCGTCGCCCAGCCGGCGGATCCGTTCGCACCCATGTAGTGCATGCGGACGACGTCGGCGACTCGGTCGTACATGTAGACCACGGTGGCCTCCACGGTGGTGCTGCCGTCTCCGTTGACACCATGGGTGGTTTCCACCAGCGTTTCCTCGCCGGGGCCCCATTCGACCTTCGCGATCTTGTCCTGGCCGTTCTCGGTGAACTTCCAGGTGCCCACCAGCTGGTTGGCGAGGGGGAAGGCCCGCTGGAAGTGATT
>JABABZ010000258.1 GCA_014237965.1 Phycisphaerales bacterium
CCGAAGTCGACCCCGTCGACGACACCGTCATCGTTGAAGTCGGCCGGGCACCCGCCCCCACCTCCGCCGCCATCATCGAATTCGATGATGAAGCTCTTCGAGGTGCTGGTGACCGGGATGTCGTTGAATTGATCGCTCGGGCCGCTGGCGATGCTGAACAATCGTCCGACCGGCCCGTCACCACTCGGTTCACCGGGGTACCAGTTCTCGTAGGACAGCGACTCGCCGGTGATCCAGACCCACTCGCCACCCAGATTCTCGAGACCGATGAACGGCCCGTCGTTTGCGGTGGCGGTGGCAGGCTGGGTCCAGAGCGACGTGAATGATCCGAGATTTCGATTCACCCAGAAGGCTTCGTCGTAGGTCTCGAACGTGACCAGATAGCCACCCGCTTCCTCGGCCAGGGCACGAGCCGTGCTCCAGTCGACCGGCGGCGAGACGATGACGCCCTGATATCCGTGACCGTTGCCACCCTCGGACGTGCTCCAGGTGACGCCGGTGTTGATGCCGGGATCGCTGTCGAACTCGATCAAGACGGAACCGAAGTCGTTGTCGAAGCAGTCATTCCAGTTTCCAGCCGAGTAGATCTGACCGAAGTCCTCGGGTGCCGGATTGTCGTTCGGTTCACCCGGAGTCCAATTCGTCCAGTCGAGGGGTTCACCCGTGACCCAGCCCCAGCCACCCGCGGGTTCCGAGCCCTTGTCGCCCTGAACGAGACCGAAGGCGCACCGGGCATACACCGCCGGCGAATCGACGCCGACGAAATCCATCGCGAACGCGGTCTCCTCGGGTGACGTCAGCGTGGCGGGATACCCGCCAAGGAGGATCGCTTCGGCGTCGGCCGAGGCGAAACTGCTTCCCTGCCCCAGCCACTTCACGGCATAGAAGTGCCCGTTTCCTCCGTCCTCGACCTTCCATTCCGCGATCACCTCGATGGGATACTCGGGCGGCAGTTCGCCGTATTGGATGCTGAGCGTTCCCGATCCGCTGGCGCCGTTGTAGCCGCCGACTCGGAGGAGATAGGTCTCTCCTTCGACCCCGGCGAACGCCAGTCGCGACGTGTATCCGGTGCAGTCCGCGCCGTCATCGTTGCAGGCGATCAATGCCCCATCACATTCGACATAGAGGGCCAGGCGGGTGTCGAAATCCGCCGCATCGCAAGTCGAGATCACAACGCCTTCGGACTTCTCGGCAGTCAGCTCGAACCAGATGTCCGAACCGAAGCCGGTCCCGAAGCCTTCATCGCACTCACCCGGAAGTTCCGGCCCATCGTCAGTGGCGTCGACGGTCGAGAATTCAGTGGTCCCGAAGAAGATCGGCACGGCATCCGTACAGTTGTCGTTGTTCGGCGGCGCAGGACCGCAGATCTGGATCGCGATGGCGGCACAGGTGGTGTCCCAGACCACGTCACAACAGAATGGATCGTTGTCACAGATCGAGGCACAACACGTTGCATCACTGCAACCCGGAACGGAGGATGCCTCCTGACACGCGGACGTTCCCGGAGCCCCGCAAGACCCGGGAATCGGCGATCCGAGCGTGACCAGGATCTCGCCGGACTCGAGAAGACCGGCCGGAAGATCGGTTCCATCGTCCCAGGTCGAATAGGCCGCGACCGCGACCATTCCATCGGAGGCGACGAACGCCGTACCCGGCGCGAATTTCGTGAATCCGTCGGTGGGGCCGAAGGTTGAACAATCGCCGGCGACTTCACCACCGGTGTTGTCGGTCGGGAAAGGCTGCCCGATGTCGTAGAAGAGATCGCCCCCTCCACCCTGCATCCGGATCGCCAGTCGAATCTCGCTCGCCCAGTTGGATGCGGTGGCTCCATCGTTGAAGCAGACCTCCGCGTTCACTCCGATCCAATCCGCGGAGATGATCCGACGGCCGGCTTCGGCCGCCATCTCGACGGCGTTGTAATTCGGACTCGCCGGATCGAGCCAGCCATCGGCGGCGACCCCGTACGCCATGCCGGCGAGTTCGAATTCGATCTGCGTGGGATCACCGCCATGCGCCGCCGAAGCGAGCAGTGGGACCGCACATGCTGAAATCAGGAATGAACGCCGACCGGAACGTATCTCGACATGATTCGACATCTGGTGAACCTCCTTGACGGACCGGCCGCACCGTCACCAAGACGTCGCGGCATCGAGGCCCGATTGCGGACCCCTGATCTCTCGATCAAAGATACCCCCTCGCCGCCGTTTCTCCACGCGAGAGACCACTGGATTCACCAGAAAAGAGGGCCCTACGGGCGCATCACGCGAGCATGCGAGGCAGAACGGTCCGAAGATCAGATATCGCCCCGCACGGGTCGCTCCACGCCCCGGCGGACCAGCCGCACTCTGAGGCGTTCTGATCGGCCGTACTCGCTAGAATTCCACTCCAATCACCGATCAATCCCATCCGGATCGCGAGGTTGGCCGAAGCAGATGACCGAGAACGCGAAGCCGTTCGCGTCAGGCCACTGAACATCGGAGTTGCAACCTGGAGGTCCTCGCGTGAGCATCGCCGATCCGTTTCGGATCCTCTTCATCCTGACCCTCGCCCTCGGCGTCGGTTGCAGCCCGCACGCCACGCGGGAGTCGGATCTCCCGGACACGGAGATCCCTGCTTCCTTCGATGCTCCCACCGGCCCGTCGGTCGAGGCGCCGGACGCCTGGTGGAACAGCTTCGAAGAACCGGGCCTGAACCGAACGATGCAACGGGCCTTCCATGCGAACCTCGGCCTTCGCCAGGCCTGGTCAAGGCTCGAGCAGGCCAATGCTCAGGCGACGATCGCCGGCGCGTTCCTCTACCCGGACATCAATCTCGACGCGAGCGCGAACCGGACCCGGCTCGACCCTGCGGATCTCCCCGCGAACTCGACCGATCGTTTCGCCATCGGACTGGGCCTCTCCTGGGAACTCGACCTCTGGAA
The DNA here is from genome assembly GCA_014237965.1 of Phycisphaerales bacterium. GTDB lineage: Bacteria > Planctomycetota > Phycisphaerae > Phycisphaerales > SM1A02 > UBA12014. Next base: position 2,921 of record JABABZ010000258.1, read on the forward strand.
GAAGATCGCCAATCGAGCGGATTCCGCGGCGTTGGTCGCCCGTGCCAGTCGTGCCGACGCCGAGCAGACCGCGTTGCTTCTCTCGGGGTCGGTCGTCGACCTCTGGTTCACCATCCAGGAGAAG
>JABABZ010000259.1 GCA_014237965.1 Phycisphaerales bacterium
GTCCCGTCTTTGTTCCTCAGCCGAAACCTCTCTCCGGATTGCGGCAAACGCCGCCTCATCGAGAATCTGCCCCAACGAGCGAATCTCGTAAACCTCCGCCCTGAAGGCTCTTAGGCGAAATGGCAGCTTCGATGCCTGAAAGGAAACAACCCGCTCGGGAGTCTTGAGATCGGTCGAATTTCGCCGGATTCGCTATCATGGGTGGGCTCGAAAAGGTGCCTGCCCGGTTCGGATCCCGGCGATCCAAGAACCGCGCCCGATGGCTTGAGACCTCGACTCAGGTGTGGGCACCCCCACCCGAGCACCCCCCGCCGATGGAAGTGATTCGCGGCATCCCCGTTTCGTCCGGCATCGTGTTCGGACGCGTCTTTCGCCTCGGTAAGGCCGAGCAGCGGGTATCGCATCGCCGAATCGAAGCCGACGGGGTGGATCAGGAGATCGACCGAGTCGATTCCTCGTTCGAGGAGGCCATCCGTGAGCTCGAACAGCTCCGTGACCGGACCCGGATTCAACTCGGGGCCGAGCCGGCCAAGATCTTCGAATTCCACGTCGGGCTCCTTCGAGACCCCTCCCTGCGTGATCCGATTCGGGACCGGATACGGACCGACCTGGTGGTGGCGGAATGGGCGGTCGCCGACCAGTTCCGGACCATCGCCGACCAGTTCGCCGCCATGGGGAGCGATGTCTTCGCCCAGAAGACCGCGGACATCATGGATCTCGATCGGCGGGTGCTCGACAAGCTCATGGGCGAGACCACGAGCCGGCTCGCGAACCTGACCGAACCGGTGATCATCGTCGCGCACGAACTCACGCCGAGCCAGACCGCCGGCATGGACCGGACGAAGGTTCTCGGATTCGCCACCGACGCCGGCGGTCGAACCAGTCACGTCTCCATCGTCGCGAGAGCGGTCGACATTCCTGCGGTGGTCGGCTGCCATCGGGTCACTCGCGCCGTGGAGAACGGCGACCTCCTCATCGTGGACGGCGATGCAGGCACGGTGATCATCGATCCGGACCAGGAGACGATCTCCGACTACGAAGCCCGGCAGTCCAAGGTCAGCGAATTTCGAGAAGGCCTTCGGGAGACCGTCGGCCTCGAGTCGGTGACTTCCGATGGCGAAGCCGTCACCTTGCTCGGGAACATCGAGTTCCCGGATGAGATCGATTCGGTCCTCTCCAATGGCGGCGCCGGTGTGGGTCTGTATCGAACCGAGTTCCTGTACCTCACCAGCGGTCACGCACCCGATGAAGAAGCGCACCTCGCGGCCTATCGCCAGGCGATCCGGATGCTCGACGGTCGCCCGCTGGTGATTCGCACCCAGGACCTCGGCGCCGACAAGTACACGCAGGAGCAGTCGGAGGAACCGGAACGAAATCCGTTCCTCGGATGCCGTTCGATTCGCTACTCCCTTCAGAACCTCCCGGAGTTCAAGACCCAGCTGCGAGCCATCCTCCGAGCCGCCGCGGATGGTCCGGTCAAGGTGATGTTTCCCCTCATTTCGACGGTGATGGAGATCCGTCAAGCGAAGATGCTGCTCGCGGACGTGGCAGAGGAGCTGGACGAAGAAGGCGTCGAACGCGGCACCGACGTCCGGATAGGAATGATGGTGGAGGTCCCTTCAGCCGCCTTGATGGCCAGGGCCTTCGCCAGCGAGGTCGAGTTCTTCTCGATCGGCACGAATGACCTCATTCAGTACACCCTGGCGGTCGATAGGGGCAATGAGCGGGTGGCCGGCCTCTACACCGGAGCCAATCCAGCAGTCCTCCAGCTCATCAAAAGCGTGATTCGGGCCGCTCGTCGTCGAGATGTGGACGTCTCCCTCTGCGGCGAGATCGCCGGAGAGCCGATCTACACGATGTTGCTGTTGGGCCTTGGGTTGCGTACACTCTCACTGGTACCGAGCCAGATTCCCCTCATCAAGAAGGTGGTCCGATCGGTTTCCATGACCCATTGCGAACGAATCGCCCGAAAGGTCGGAACGTTCGATTCTGAGCGGCAGGTTCTCAACTACCTCCGCGACGAGCTTCGAAAAATCGACCCCGGATCCCCCGGCGGATGGACCGCCGAGTGACCGGGAAGTCAGTAACAAAGGACCGCTTCGACCGGACGTAGATCGTTCTCGTCGAAGAGGGACGTGAATCAGATGACCGCGGAACGAAAGTTCCCTGGTCTCAGCAGGTGACGAGAAGTCACCGCCTTCGACAGGGTGACGTCGACGCGACGCCCCGCAGACCCCCACGCCTCTTCAAGAGGACGCCCCGATTTCCGGTGGCGAGGCAGTCTCGGGATCGCCGACCGACGCCGGAATTCCGGCCCCTGCGACGAGCGGATGACTCCGAATCGGCTTTCGGCTGTACGCGATCCGAATCAATCGGATCGAAACACAGGCCGAGCGTCGGCGAACGGCCACAGGGCCGATCGCGACGAGCACGCCCCGGCACGACGAGTGCCTGGAAGACCTGCATCTGAGAAAGCCACCCCGCCGGCACGATCATCGTGCATGAGGGCGACGGTAGCCAGGCGTCTCTCAAGCCAGAACGACGGACACCGTGCGAGCGGTCATGGAGACGACCATGACCATGTTCAACGACCAGGCAGACGCCGACGAATCCCAGGATTCGGCGAGCAGCGCCACCCCGAGCCCCGATGCCCCCAACACGGCATCCGACTCGAAGACCACCAAGAAGGTGACCAAGAAGAAGACGGCCCGAAAGGCGCCGACGAAGAAAAAGACCGCAGCCAAGTCCGATTCCACCAGGAAGACCGAGGACCCGACGATCGAAGCCGGGGATTCCCCGCCGGACGCCGCCGAGACCTCTGAGTCCGCCGAGACTGCCGAAGCACCGCCCAAGAAGAAGACTCGACGCCGCTCGAACCGGACGACCAAGGCCGAAGCCACGAGCGAGACGTCCGAGGAGCCCGGAACCGGCGACGAGGAGGACTCCGAGAAGAGCGAGCCCACGACCAAGAAGCGTCGCCGTCGGAGTTCCAAGCGGACGAAT
>JABABZ010000025.1:0-18690 GCA_014237965.1 Phycisphaerales bacterium
ATCTTGGCTACGAGACGGTGTGGCTGAAAATCGGCGAAGTGTTCGTACCGGCCATCGTCGCGGCCTTGGTTTACTGGGGAATCACCGCCGCAATCGGCCTCCGCGAGGCTCGCGGCCTCCGCGTCCTCACCAAATGGGGCGCCACGGACCGAATCGTCTCCATGCTCGAGGGCGACGATCCCGCGGGACGTCGGATCGGTTTCATCGCGGATCAGAACGCCGGCGAGTCGGGGCTCTTCGTCCCGTTTCTCGGCCGCCTCGCCTCGAGCTACAAGTCGATCGGACTGCTGGCGATGCGCTACGAACTTCCCGTCGTGGCCGGCTTTGCGAGACGACTGGGAGATCGATTCCAGTATCGCCTCGAGATGGTCGACTACTTCGGCCCTGAAGACTGGTGCGATCAACCTGATCCCTTGTTCTACGTGACCGCGAGATTCAATCGGGCGATCGAGAAGATGGTGCTTTCGGCGCCCGAACAGTACCTCTGGATTCATCGCCGGTGGAAGAGCCGCCCGAAGTGGGAACTCGAAGGCAAGGAAATGCCGGCTTCCATGCGGAAGAGACTGGAGGGACTTCCCTGGATGGATCAGCCGACCATGGATCAGATCCTCTCGGACGGGAGTACCTGCACATGACCAGCAACGGACGATTCGCCGGCCGGCGAATTCTCGTGGTCGACGATGACCAGGACATTCTTGATTCGACCGAACTGGCCTTCCGGGCGGAAGGCGCCGAAGTGATCCTCGCCGCAGACGGAAACACCGCGGTCTCTCTCTTCCTCGCCGAGCGGCCGGACGGCGTGGTGCTGGACATGATGCTTCCCGCCAGATCAGGTTTCCTGGTGCTGGAGAAGATCAAGGAGACGACCGACCCACCACCGGTGGTGATGGTGACGGCGAACCAGGGACGACGGCACCTGATCTACGCCGAGAATCTCGGAGTCTCCGCGTACCTCATCAAGCCCGTCCCCCTCCAACGGCTCCTCGCCACCCTGGGCGACCTGATGGAGTTGGCGTGAAGTTCGATCTCTTTTCGTGCCACTTTCGATCGCTTCGATCGCCTCGATCGCCATGGACGTTATTCTTCCCGTCCGAAAGGGACTCATGGCGAAGTTGACCCAATGGCGAATCCACAGTCCGAAGCCCGCCGACGCCGATGGCCGAGCCGCGGCGATGGCCACCCGCGCCGAACTGGTGGAGATGCTGGCCGACTTCAACATCGGCCCCGAGCAGGAAGACGGCGGCTTCGAGGTGCTTCATGGGCCGGGGGTCCGCATCCACCTCCCCTTCGAGGATCCCGTGCGACAAGTGCTCGTCGAAGAAGACGATGATTCGATCGCCGCATTCGTCTTGATGGCGATCGCGAGGCGATTCGACTGGAAATTCACCGACGTCGACACTCAGCGAACGCTGTACCTCTTCCGAGGGAGCGAAGCCCAATGAACAGCGAAAAACAGGACGGTCTCGTCGTCCAGGGAACATCGTTCGCCGGAGACGATCCGGAAGTCATCCGGATGGCGTTGGACCACGCCTTCGACTATCGCGGTGACGTGACCATCGTTCGCCGAGACGGAACGGAGGTCGAGGGGTACCTCTTCGACCGGCGGAGCGAGCGGACGCTGGAAGCATCGATGGTCAGGATCATGCCGACGGATCCGACTCTCGGGCGCATCGAGATCACCTACCCCGACATCTCCGAGATTCGTTTCAGTGGTCGTGATCCGGCGGCGGGAAAGAGCTGGGAGAACTGGGTTCGCCGGTTCGCCGAAAAGAAACTCGCCGGGGAAGAAGCGAGCATCGAGAGCGATCGACTCGATTGATCGAGTGGCCGCACTTGCATCCGGCTCCGTCACATGTTGAATTCACCTGCTCGACGAGGGCCTCGAAGACGCCGGCTCAAGGGCGGCGGATCAGCGCTTCGGCATTGGCATCCACTTCGATGCGTGCCGCCTTGCGTTGAACATCGATCTCGTCCAATCTGGCATCGACTCTGTTCAGCAGATCCATGGCGACTCGAGTACTTCGGTCGAAGGCGTCGTGCCCCGTGACCTCCCGGATCGCGTCGCGCCGACCAGCTCGTTCCAACCTGTCCCGGATCTCCATGGCATCCTGCTGATTGGCGGCAAGCGTTCGGACCAGACTGGCCCGAAGCCCGAGCAGACCGGCTTCCTCCTCGGTCACCGGTCCCGCACTGGTACCCGCGAGGCGAAGGCTCGGAGGCTCCTGCCCGGGTTCGGCTGCCGCGACCGGCGGTGGAGAGTTGGTGGTGGTCCCGTCCGTCATCTGAGGGGAATTCTCCCCGCTGACTGCGATGGAGGCAAGCGGAGACGCCTGGCCCAGCTCTGCAGAACCCCCGATATTGAACACATCCAGCATGCTTCGACTATCGGCGGGATCACCGCGTCCTCACGAACGATCTCCGATGAACCGACGCTCAGGAGCGAGCGAGACTGTTGTTATCGGACATTTACCCGGTTCAAACCCGGGGAAAGACCAATCATTGGAATTGCGGCGCACCATCAGCCGTATTCTGAGTCGCTCGGGGACTCCGACGCCTCTTCGGCCACGTCCTTGGTGGCACCCAGCCGCCCCACGAGGAGCGAGCCGATGCCGCCTCCGATCACCAGAAGCAGCGAGAGCCCGATCTGGCCGGCGGAGGGCTGATACGACCTGGTCGGCCGATACTTGAGCTCGATGGCTTCCGCTGCTTCGACGCTCTCGATGACCTCTCCGCGGACGGTGCTGCCCACTTCGGGGAGGACCGCTTCACGGAACGGCCAGAGCCCCGCGACCGCACCCAGCAGGAGCCCGAGCAATGCCCCGAGGGTGACCGCTCGATGCCGCCGGAGCAACCAACGCATGATGTTGCTGACCAGAGAGACGCCCAGAAGCACGCCGACGCCGATTGACACCAACGGCCAGGCGGACTGCAGCATCAAGGCCGTCTCACCGGTTCGAATCGAATCCTTGAAGGCATCGATCGCATCGAGCACGGGGACATACTGGCCGAGCACGAGTAGAAGGTACCCCCCACTCACTCCGGGAAGGACCATGGCTGCCGCGCCCACGAATCCCGCGATGAACAATCCTCCCATTCCGCCCTCACCAGCTGAAGAGGCGGGTTGAGACTCCTGCAGAATCGCCAGCGCGACCATCGCGACGAACGCGATCAGGGCCGCGATCCCCGCGCGGGCGGGCATCGGTTTGAGCATTCGCCGGAGCGTCGGCGCCCCGCCGAGAGTCAGACCGATGAACAGGCTGTAGGCGATCCAACGATGTTCGAGGACGATGTCCCTAACCGTACCCGCAAGCACGCCGATCGCCAGAACCGCGGGGATTGCGATGAACGCGAGAAGCAGCCAGGGCTGCAGCCTGCGGGAGAGCGTCGTGACGGCCGCGACCGACTCCACGAAGGTCGGATACACCCCGGCCGCCAGAAGCATGGTTCCGCCCGAGATGCCAGGGACCAGATTCGCCAGCCCCATGAGGATGCCGCCGATCACACATCGCCCGAGAACGAGCGGGTTCATTTGCGGATGGCCGTTGGCAGTGGTCAACCTGAATCTCCGATGAGTCGATGAGGAGAGCATGACCGAGGGTGATATCATCAGTCCTCGACTCCGAGTATCGGCTTCTCTACCTCCAACGCTCGATGCGTCATGGAAAACGGATCATGGGCACCCCCAACCCCCCCCAACGCATCCTCGTGACCGGCGGCGCCGGATACATCGGCTCGCATGCCTGCCTCAGGCTGGTGGAGACCGGGCATTCGGTGGTCGGTCTCGATGATTTCTCCCGAGGGCATCCGGGGGCCTTTCGTGCCATCGCCGCCGCCGCCGAGGATCTTCCCGGCTCTTTCACATCGGTCGAGGCATCCATCGGAGATCGGCGTGGATGTGCCGACATCCTCCGGGATCACGACATCGACCTGGTCATGCATTTCGCGGCACTGGCCTACGTGGGCGAGTCGGTCGAACAGCCCTTGCGGTATTACGACAACAACACCGGCGGTGCGATCTCGCTGCTCGAAGCGATGATGGACGCCGGGGTCGGGCGATTCGTCTTCTCGAGCACCTGCGCCACCTATGGTGAACCGGGTGCCGACCGAATCCCGATCGCGGAGGACTGTCCGCAGGCTCCGATCAACCCGTACGGCAACTCCAAGTTCATGGTCGAACAGGTCCTCTTCGACCATGCAGAGGCCTGTCGACGCGCGGACAAGCCCTTCGCATTCGCGGCCCTTCGATACTTCAATGTCGCCGGAAGCGATCCCGAAACGAGGATCGGCGAGGATCATCGTCCGGAGACGCACCTGATTCCGATCTGTCTCGAGGTCGCCGCCGGTCGTCGGGAACGACTCAAGATCTTCGGGGACGACTATGACACCGAAGACGGGACCTGCATTCGCGACTACGTGCACGTCTGCGATCTCATCGATGCCCACATCGCGGTGATGAATCGACTCGCCCCGGGCGACACCCACACCCTCAACGTGGGACTCGGGCACGGGTGGTCGGTCCATCAGGTTCTGGAAGCCTGCCGAGCCGTCACCGGCAAGGCGATTCCCGAGATGATCAGCCCGCGTCGAGCCGGTGATCCGCCGAAGTTGTACGCGAATTCATCGCGAATTCGAGATGATTTCGGATGGTCGCCCCGGTTCACCGATCTCGAAGCGACGGTGGCCACCGCCTGGGCCTGGATGCAAGCCAATCCTTCCGGCTACGCCGACTGAACGCCACCGCTGAATCGCGAGGCGAATCCCCTCAGAACGGAATGCTGACCAGTCCGGTCACGGCGATGGCGTCGACCCCCAGGTTCGTCGGCGTGGTCCTGGCGTTCGAAAGGTGGTACCAACCGACCCCCACCAGAAGTCTCACATCAGGTGAGAGGTCGAATGAGAGGCCCACGCCAACTTGCGGCGTGAAGTTGAGCCTGCTCCCCGAGGGTCGGACCGGCTCCGTGGCGTATGCCAGCCCGATGCCGAGCTCGCCATACATCGTCCAGTTCTCGTACCGAAGAAAATGCCATCGCATCATGATGCCAAGCCCGAACAAGCCGGCATCGGCACCTGCATCCTGTCCGACCCAACCAAGATCGGCCTGGATCCCGATGCTGAAGTCGTCGATGGCGAACCACTCGAATCCACCTGAAACGTAGGCCATCTTCTCATCACCCAGATCACTTCCGAACATCCCCCCGATGAGCCATCGATGACTCCCGGCGGTTCCGTAGGCCGGGGATGAATCCACGGCGATGCCATCGGGAGACGCGCCCGAGTCGGCCGGTTCGCCACCCGCCACGTCTCGATCCTGCTTCAGGATCGAGAGGACATCCATCTCGGGAGACGTCGGAGGCGGCGGACTGGCCTCCGCCGCCATCGCCATCCCGGCGGCGAGCATGGTGATGTGACAGAAAGTGAATCTCGTGATCATGATCGCTCCGTGCCTGGACGCCGACGGTGATGGCCATCCGAGGAGACGGTACGAGATTGATCCTTGGAATGTCGTCACCTGAAGACGGGTCAACAGATCCCGACTTGACCGCTGCGCCGCATACCGTCGAACCAAAACTGCATCAGCCAAAAAAGACCGTCCGGTCGCTCCGACACGACCGAACGGGTTCGTCAACCATGTTGCCATGGTCGCGAAGAAGATCCAGATTGTCAGGGTCTCTCGAGACCCTGGAAGACGTGCTTTGGCTCACTCACCCCGCTGACCGACCGGCCTTTTGATCGATCTCCACGATCCGGGAGACAGGCCAGAAATGACCTTCAATCTCCCAGTCAACCCGGTATTCTCGCTGGGTTTCCGCAGAATCCCGGAGATCGCCGGTTTTTCGCGGAAGAACCCGCCATGTTCCCGGCTTTTCGCAGCAAATCGCCTCGGCAGGCAAGATTTGCCGATACCCAAGGGCTCTTTCTCACGTCGGATTACGGGCCATTCCTGTACCGTTTGTCGTCGAGCTCCGAATCGGGATCAATTCCAGATCCGAACGACGACCTCAGCACACTATCGTCCCCGGTGGGTATCGGTCAACGCCTACGCGACACCTTCTCTGAGGAAAATGCAAATCGTTGACAGACCTGACCTTATGAACAAAAAAGAGCCGCCTGGAATGATCCGAGTCTCGATCGCCGCCATCCTTCGCCCCCCATCGGATTCCGATGGCCGAACACCGTGCGTCCTTGCGGCGTGGCGACCGATCGACGCGATTCGAGGTGGTGTGTGGGAATTTCCGGGAGGGAAGATCGATGCCGGCGAGTCGGCGGCCGATGCGGCGCGACGTGAAGTCCAGGAAGAACTGCAGATCGACATCGTCCCGCGCGAATCACTCGGCGTTGCGGAAGACATCGACGAGAACCAGTCCAGAGAGAAACATGTCCATGTCGAGGTCGTGCTTGCAGACCTTGCCAGCGACGAACCCCGTGAGTCCGACCGGATCTGGAAATGGATCCCCATCGCACGACTCCATGAGTATGAGTGGCCTCGCGCGAACACCGAGTTGAATCGCCTCCTCCAATTGAGATTCGGAATCGACAAGGAATCCTGATTTCCCGCGAAACGCTCGAATGAACCCGCGAAGGGTGATACCCTCGATTCGCCGTGCTGGCTTCGATCACCGCCACCCCCGGATCTCGAGCACATGACAGACGACTCGTCTCCAACTTCGGGAGCATCCGGATCATCCGGATCATCCGGATCATCTGGGAACGGTGACGTCTCACGTCGCCTCTTCCTGCAGACCATCGGCATCTCCGCCGCCACGGCCGCTGCCGATCGGCAGTCCGCGAATGCGGATGCGGCGATGAGACCGGGCGGGGCGACCATCATCGGTCCCATGCCCGCCAGAACCTCGCTGGAGGTGAACGGAGCGCCAGTCGACTTCGTCGCCGAGCCGGCCACGACGCTTCTGGAAGCGCTCCGTGAGCGATGCGATGTGACCGGCCCGAAAGAGGTCTGCGATCGAGCGGCCTGCGGTGGGTGCACGGTCCTCCTCGACGATCGTCCGGTGGCGAGCTGCATGATGCTGGCGCTTGATGCGACCGGCCGGAAGATCATGACGGTGGAGGGAATCGGCACGGTCGACGACCCCGACCCGCTTCAAGTGGCCATGGCGGAGTTCGATGCCATGCAATGCGGATTCTGCACGCCGGGAGTGGTCACATCCGCCAAGGCCTTGCTGGAACGGAACCCCCGACCGAACATCGATGAGATTCGCGCCGCACTGTCGGGGAATCTCTGCCGTTGCGGAACCTATCCCAACATCTTCAATGCGGTCCTCGTGGCCAGCGGGCAGGAACCGGTCGAGGAACCGACCGATCGCGGCCAGACCATTCCGGGAGGCCGAGCATGAGTCAGGAACCACGAGCTCTTCGAGCCATCAACGCCGGCCAGTCGGTCGCGGACAACGCGACTCGACTCGAAGGACTTGAGAAGGCGACCGGAGCCGCCCGCTACGGACGAGACCAGATCAAGAAGGACATGCTCTGGGTCAGGTTGATTCGTTGCCCATGGGGACGCGCCTCGCTCGACTCGCTCGATCGCGACGCCGCCCTCGCCACTCCGGGCGTCGTCGAGGTCGTGGTGTCCGGCGATGCCGGCGACTACCACGGCGATTCCATCGGGTACGTGGTGGCCCGGAGCAGACGTTCGCTGGAACGAGGCCTTCAGGCCCTGGATGCGAAGTGGACCCGCCTCGATTGCAAGACCGGAATCCTCGACGACGAGTCGGCTCGAGGCCCCATGGAGGAACCATCCGACCAGGTCGCCTCCGCGATCGATGACGCCGCCTTCACCTTCGAAGCCACCTACTCGACGCCGGTCCAGACCCACTCCTCGCTGGAGACCCATGGCCTGATGATCGAACCGGATGGCGAGAATTCGATCGTCCATGCGTCGACCCAGGGGACCTTCGTGGTCGCCGACCAGATCGGACGGTTTCTCGGCAAGAGGCGCTCGAGGATCACCGTCGATTGCGAACATATCGGCGGCGGATTCGGATCGAAATTCCAGATCGGCAAGGAGGGTGCGGCCGGAGGACTCGCCGCCAAGTCCTCCGGCGAAGCCGTCTATTCCTTCTGCGATCGCGAAGAAGAACATCTGGACACCGGAAACCGACCTGGACTTCTCTGCAAGGTTCGCCTCGGCCATGATGCCGATGGCACGATCCGCGGCGCTCGATTCGAGACCTTCGGGGGAACCGGCGTCTCCAGACGCGGCGGCGGTGCCCGTGTCCCCAGCGGACGATTCGAATTCGGAACCCTGGATGCACGAAACCACCGGGATGTGCAGTTCAACGCGGGAGGCCCCCGAGCGATGCGGGCCCCCGGCTGTCCACAAGGCGCCTTCGTCGAAGAGCTTCTGATCGACGAGATCGCGCATCGATGCGGACAGGACCCCCTCGACCTTCGACGTCGCCTCGACGATTCCGACCGCCGCCAACGGATGTACGACCTCGCGGCGGATCTCATCGGCTGGAAGAATCGCGCGGAGACGGGTTCCCAGTCCGGAACCATGCGAACGGGATACGGCATCGGAACCTGCGACTGGGGGAAGGGAAGAGCACCTGCCAAGATCGAAGTCGTCGTTCACCCCGATGGACATCTCGAAGTGCGGACCGGCACCCAGGACATCGGCACCGGACAACGCACCGCGATGGGCGCCCTCGTCGCGGCCCGGATCGGCGTGCCCCTCGCGAACATCTCGGTGGCGATCGGAAGTTCGAAGCTCCCCGCCGGTCCCGCCTCCGGTGGATCGGTCTGCACGCCGAGCACGGCGCCGGCGGCGATGGCCGCAGGCGATCTCGCCCGCGAACGCATCCTGGCAGGCGTCGCGGAACGGGAGAAACTCGATGCCACCACGCTGACCATCGACGACGGCGTGATCATGAACGGCGGCCGGAAGGTCATCCGCTGGGAAGACGCCTGCCGACGGCTTTCGGAACCCATCTCGGTGACGGGAGAATTCGACGGACGGGCCAGTGCCTACTGGGGCGAAGGATCCTCGGAGGGGGTTCAGGCCGCACGCGTCGAAGTCGACTGCGAGACCGGCCAGGTCTTCGTCCGGGACGTGATCGCGATCCAATCCTGCGGGCTCCCTCTGGTCCGCAAGACCGCCGAAAGCCAGATCATGGGCGGGGTCATCCAAGGGACGAGTTACGCCCTTTTCGAAGAGCAGGTGCTTGATCCGAATACGGGGGCGGTGTTGAACGCGAACCTCGAGAACTACAAGATTCTGGGATCCGAAGATTGCCCGCGAATCATCCCGGTGCTGTGGCGAGATGATCAGACCGGGGTTCGAGCGCTCGGAGAACCTCCGGTGATCCCCACTGCCGCGGCAATCGCGAATGCGGTCTTCAACGCCATCGGGAGGCCGGTGCGCGACCTTCCGCTCCGACCGGATCGAATACTCGCCGCACTCGCGGAACCGATGGCGGAGCGAGTGGTGGCCGTCGCACCCGGAACCACCGAGCGGGAGACGCGGGCATGAATCCCTTCGCCTACACCAGTCCGAAGAACACCACCGAAGCTTCCGCGCTGACGGCACCGAACGGCGACTTCGCCCTTCCGGTTCTCAAGAGCGGCGGCATGGATCTGCTCGACCGAATGAAGGAAGGCCTCGAAGCGCCGGACCTCGTCGTCGATCTCACCCGCATCGATGATCCGGCACTCGACGCACTCGACACCAATCGGGTCGGCGGAAGAGTGACGCTGGCGATGCTGGCGGAGTCGGACGAACTTCGCCAGAGCGTCCCCATCCTCGGTGCCGCGGCGGGAAGTGCTGCCACGCCTCAGGTCCGCAACGTCGCGACCGTCGCGGGGAACCTCCTGCAGGAGACTCGATGCTGGTACTGGCGAATGTCCCAGTTCGACTGCCTTCGGAAGACGGGCGATGCATGCCCGGCCCGGGAAGGCGATCACCGATTCCACGTCATCTTCCAGGATGGACCATGTCTCATGGTCCATCCCTCGAACCTCGCTCCGGCGATGTACGTGCTTGACGGAGAAGTGGACGTCGTGGGCGGCGATCGAGAACGGATTTCCGTCCGAGATCTGTACCCCGACCCCGCCGCCGACTGGCGATCGACCAGCGTGCTCTCGCCGGCCGAGATCATCACCGGCCTTCGTTTCAAGTCTGCGCCGAATTCAGCGTTCATCGCCTTGAAGCAGAAGCAGTCCTTCGATTGGCCGATGGTCTCCGGATATGCCGTCCTGGAACTCGATGGCGATGTGATCACATCCGCCCGAACCTGTGCCGGCGCCGTCGCTCCTCGACCCCATCCGTTGCCCCAGGTCGACGCGGCCCTGGTCGGCATCTCGGTCGATGACGACGCCCGCCTTCGCGCCGCATGCGAACGCTCGATCGAGGGCGCCGACCCGCTTCCGGGCTCGGCATACAAGACGGCCCTGCTCCCCGTGGCGATTCGAAGGGCGGTGACCGCCGCCGCGAACCCCACCGAGCGCGATCGAGGAGGTGACGCATGAGCGACGAACGCACCGATGAGCCCATCCGACTCGATCTGATCGAAACCTGTGTGAACCTGCGGCACAAGAACATGTATGTGATGACCGAGCACATGCACCGGGGGTTGGTCGATGATTCCAGCACCACCCGATGTTTCTGGTGCGTGTTGAGCCAGGACGAACTCGGACCGGATCGAAACGGCGTGACCCCCGACTCCTGCAGCGGTGGCCGTGGCTGTTTCGAATCGGCGTGACTTCCTCACTCCTGCCCGACCCCGTGATCGGTGTCCTTCTGGCCGGCGGGCGATCCGCTCGCATGGGCCGTTGCAAACAGGTGCTTCCCTGGATTCGAGATGGGCATCGAACCACGGTGGTGGCGGCCGCACACGACACGATCGCCCCGTACGTCGAGTCCATGTTCATCACGGTCGGACTCCATGGCTCCGCCATCCGGGCCTCGCTCGGAGATCGACGCGTGACCTCTCTGGACGTGGACCCCGAGGGTTCGATGCTCGATTCCGCAAGAGCCGGCATCGAGGCCGCCCTGTCCGCGGGGGCCGCTCGAGTCCTTCTCCATCTCTCCGATCATCCGGGGGTCGGGTCGAGCACCATCGAACGCCTGCTCGATGCGGAGACTCGACGAACCGACTTCGTCCACCCTCGACACGACGGTCGCGGCGGACATCCCATCGTGCTCTCTTCCTCGGCGGCGCGTCGAATACTCGAAGCACCGCTCGCCGATGGACTTCGGTCCGCTCGCGAGCTTCCGGGGCTCACGGTCCAAGCCGTCGAGGTCGATGATCCGGGCATCCATCTCGATCTGGACACGCCGGATTCATGGGGCGAGGGACTGGAATCGATCTGATCGATCCGCGAGCATCGCACGACTCGGGACGGCGGGGCGGATCTCATCCCCGAAACCGATTCAATCGCACAACGCCGCGATCTGGCTGCGAAGTCTCGGGCGAGTCTCGGTCATGAATCGCTCCACCACCCGTTGTTGGGCGGGGTCGTTCATCGAAACGTCGAATGCGTTGGAGTCCTCAAGCCACGACGCGGCCTTTCGGAGCCGGTCGCACTGCTCGGGCGTCGGCGTGATCTCTTCTCCGGGCCGCGTCACGTCGGTGAGCCCCCATCCGAAACAATCCACGGTGGCGAGCGTCGCGATGAGACCGCGAGTCGACCCGTCGTAGCCATGAGCGATCCGAGGAAGGTTCGCCATCACCGTGATCACTTCCATCACGCGGTCCCGGTCGTCTTCGATGAGCGCGAACCGCAAGTCGGCCCAGAGCGTCTTCCCGATGCCCCGAATCGCCTGCGTGCGAATCGCGATGTCCTTGGACGGAACACCCCAGTCTCCATTCAGGCCGGTCAACGGCATGTTGTACGCGCGAAGGTCGTTCAGCAGCACGACGACGCCCTCGTCGCCAGGCATCCGTGGCGGCTGGCGAGAATCGAGCCACAAGTCGAAATTCGAACGAATGACCGAGTCTCCCGCGACGAACTGGGAGTTCCCGTCCTTCGGCCACCGGTTCAAGGAGTTGCCCCAGACCAGACCTGCGGCGGCCGTGCCACCTTGGGCCGCCGACCCGGTCCCTGCCACGCCCGATCCGACCCCCGCGATGATTCGAGTCGAACCCGGGTCCTCGCATCCGGACGAGAAGATGACCAGGGAAGCGAGCGTGCCGATGAGGATGTGTTGGATGATTCCCATGCCCGTATTGCAACCGCCACGGGGCACGATGTAAAGCACCGCGCCTTCAGCCGCCGATGCTGCTCATCGCCCGGCCGCCTCTCGCGGCATGAACTTCCGGCTTCATGGCGGTGCATCTCGCGAATGCGTCGAGGAGCGAGCGATCGCCCGCGTCCTCGGAATCCGCCGATTCCTTGCGAAGAATCGGCATCAGGTCGACTTCCCCGCCGTCGAACAGGCAACTCCGCAGAACGCCCGAGGAGGTCAGTCGAAGACGATTGCACGTCTCGCAGAACGGACGACTCATCGCGTGGATCAGTCCGATGCGACCACGGCCACCAGGCATCTCCAGCAGACGGGCCGGCCCGACCCCGGGGTCCGCGGACGCCTCGACGGGCTCGAGCGGACCGTGAACCGCCTCGATGCTCGAGGTCACCTCATCAGCCGTGACCAGATACCGGTCCGCTTCACCATCGGCCAGCACACTCGATCCCAGCGGCATGAATTCGATGAATCGAACCGTCCAGTCTCGATCGCGAGCAAGCCCTGCGAAGTCCGAGACCTCGTCGTCGTTGACGCCACGCATCACCACGACGTTCAACTTGACCGTTCCAAACGCTTCCGCGGTGGCCTCGAGGCCACGCTCGAACAGATCGAATCTCCCGCCGCCCGTGATATCGCGATACCGATCCGGACGAAGACTGTCGACCGAAAGCGTGACCCGATCGATGCCGGCCTCCTTCAACGCTCCGGCCAGCCGGGGCATCTGAAGGCCGTTTGAGGTCATCGAGAGATCGGAAGGCCCGATCGCCCGGATTCGCTGGATGATCTCGACGAGATCACCGCGAACCGTGGGTTCACCGCCGGTGATCTTGAAGTGCCGAACACCCAGACGATGGGCGAATCCGGAGATCCGCGCCAGATCCTTCGGCGTGAGCAGCTCATCCTTGGACTGAAAGGTCACGCCACCCGCCGGCATGCAATACCCGCATCGGAGATTGCAGCGGTCGGTGACCGAGATCCGGAGCATTCGCACCGATTCCAGCGATCGGGGCCCGTTCGCGTAGAGCGGACGGGAGGGCCCTGTCTGCAGGACATCCAGCGGAATTCTTCGGTCGACGGTCGTCACCCCTCGATGGTACCTCGTCGCCGAGCCTGACGACCTCGCGGCGAACCGATCGGACGAGGATTCAGGCCGCGCCTTCGGTTTCGGAGAGCGTCTGCGCGGGTTCGAGGACCGTTCGAATGTTGGTCTCGATGGCGTCTCGCACCGCTGCCGCCGAAAACGGCTTCGCCAGGACTTCGATGCCCGCCAGATCGGCGATTCCACAGACATCGAGACTGGTCGGCCCCAGTTCCGTGAGGAGCACGACCGGCGTACCGGAGCAGGTACGGATTCGGCGGGCGAGCACGGCGCCATCACCGCCAGGCATGTTCAGATCCGCGACCACCAGATCGAATCTGAAACGCGAGAACTCCCGCCAGGCAGTCGCCCCGGTGGTCGCGGTGACGCAGTTGTATCCGAGCCCGTTGGCGACCTGGACGACCGACAGCATGCTCTTCCGGTCGTCATCGGCGACAAGCAGGGTTGGTCCGTTTCGAGTCCGCATGTCGGTCGACTCCTTTCCCCGTTCCCCCCGGGTGAATGAAGATCGATGCCTCTCCGCGGCCAGACATGGCGATTGCGAAGACGCGTACTCGTGGCATCGTCCGGGAACCGACTGGAATTCAGTCCTTCTGGATTTATCTGCGAGGATCGGCGTTGCCGGCTCAATCGACCGCGGAACTCGGGTCGATCAGCGGGTCCTGACCGAGATTCGAGTTCGCTGGAGCCTCGGGATCCTCTACCGGAACAGGTGCCCCTTCGACCGGAGCCCCCGGTCGCCCGGTTCCATCCTCCGCTTCCACCTCTGACGCCAGATCATCGGACGTCTCGAGCTTCCGGTCCGCGGCGCGCTTCGCATCCGCCGCCGCCAGACGATCACGGGCGGTCTCGGCCCGAAGCAGGACCTGATCGGTATCGGTGTTCTCGACCACCAGATCGAAGTGCCAGACGGTCCGGCTCTCGAGATCCGCCGGCACGATTTCGGCGATCAGATCAGGCCCGGGGAGATCCCAGATCGGAACATTCGCCGACCGCCCGGTCATCACCGGCTCGAATCCTGCCTTCTCGACTCGAACGTCGTAGGTGCCGTAATGGAGAATCTCGATCTCGCATGGGGTCGAACCGACCTCCCGATCGTTCATCCAGACCAGGGCTCCTTCCGGAGCAGAGGTGATCTGGACCACTCGACGAACGCATCCGGACGCCATGGCCACCGTCAGGGCGAGACCGAAGATCATCCAGAAGGCGGAATTCCTTGACGCGAGTCCGTTCATCGACGTCGGTTGTAGCCGGGGGCCGGACTTCCCGCAACCTCGAATCCAGTGTCGCCCCCCCATCCTCAGGTACCATCCGCGAACCATGCCACTGCTCGAAGTTCAAGATCTTCAGAAGACCTACGGCGGACGACGCGTCGTGGACGGTGTCGGATTCACCGTCGAGGCCGGCGAAATCGTCGGCCTCCTCGGAAGAAACGGCGCCGGGAAGACCACATCCTTCCGCATGACCATCGGGATGCTCACCCCGGAGCGAGGCAAGGTCATGTTCGATGGCCGTGATGTCACCTTCGAACCCATGTACAAGCACGCCAAGTCGGGCATGGGCTACCTGAGCCAGGAACCAAGCGTCTTCCAGAAGCTCACCGTCGAACAGAACGTGATGGCGATCCTGGAGACCCGTGGCCTCGACCGCGAAGCACGGAACCACCGTTGCGAGGAATTGCTCGAGCAATTCGGCCTTCAGCACAAGCGAAAGGAACAGGCCAGAACCTGTTCCGGTGGCGAACGCCGCCGACTGGAGATCGCAAGATCACTGGTGACCCGACCCCGCCTGATGCTGTTGGACGAACCGTTCGCTGCTGTGGATCCTCATACCGTCGAGGAACTGCAGTCCGAGGTTCGGAAGCTCGCCGACGAGGGAATCGCGATGCTGGTCACCGATCACAACGTCCAGCAGACGATGCGGATCTGCGATCGCGCCTACATCATTCACGAGGGTAAGAACCTTCGCGACGGCGATCCGCGAACGATCATCAACGATCCCGTGGTGAAGGAGGCGTATCTCGCCAGCACCTTCCGTGGCGATGAATTCGATTGACCCTGGATGATCGACCGGATCAGGTGATGAAGCGAATCGTCATCGGATAGCGGAAGTACTCGCCTCGCCGTCCGGTCGCGATCGCACCCCGGATGGCGGAGATCAGGGTGACCGGAATCCAGACCAGCAATGCAAGCCAGCCGATGATCGGGATCACGGCGAGCACGACGAACGTCAGCATCACGTTCATCAACTCACGTCCCTGATCGTCGATGATCTTCGACTCATCCTTCATGATGCCCCAGAAGAGGATCACGCCGATCCACAGCAGCGGAAACGTGCCGGTCACCGCGCCGATGAACGGCCAGAGGTGACTCCCGACCAAGACCGCCTTGGCGACGCCGCAGAGCGAAGGTTGCCGAATCTTGCCCGAAGGATCGACGACATACGACGGATGGGGTGCTTCCCCCTGGGAATCCCCGTCCTGCCTCGATTCGTTCATGGCCATGGCTCCGATTCCTTGCATGTCATCTTGATGGGAAATCCCCCGAGGGGATTTCACCGATCCAGGAACCTGATTCAAGCCTCGGAGACGGCCTCGTCGGAGGAAGGATGGAGTCTCGTGACCGAAACCCGCTCGATCCGCGTCGGCTCGGCCTCCAGAACCTCGAATCTGATGCCTGCCGCTTCGATGATCTCGCCGGCCACCGGTACGCGTCCCAACCGCTCGAGCATGAATCCCGCCACGGTGTCGAAGTCGTCGTCCTCGGGAATCTCCGTCTCGAGGAGCTCGTTCAGATCGTAGATCTGGAATCGCGCGTCCATCTCCCAGCGATCGTCGGCCACCTGTGCGATCGCCGGAGGAAGTTCCTCCTCGGTGTCGTGCTCGTCCTGAATCTCGCCGACGATCTCCTCCAACACGTCTTCGATGGTCACCAGTCCACTTGTCCCACCGTATTCGTCGACCACGATCGCCATGTGAACCTCGCTGCGCTGGAAGTCTCGCAGAAGATCCTGAACCGGTTTGGTCTCGGGGACGCGAATCGGCTGCCGGAGCAGACGGTCGAGCCGGAAGTCCGCCGCGTCGGTCCCCAGATATGGAACGAGATCCTTGACATAGAGAATGCCCCTGATGTCATCGAGATGTTCGCCGTAGACCGGAATCCTGGAGTGCCCCGCTTCGATGATGACCGATCGAATTCCGGAGAGGTCATCAGTGAACTGAATGCCCTCGATCTCGGTTCGCGGAGTCATCACCGTTCCCACTTCCGTGCTGGTGAAGTCCACCACGTTCTCGAGCATCTCCGCCGCGGATTCGTCGAGATCCCCACCCAGCGTCGTGTCCTCGATGGACCGGCGGAGCCGCTCACCCGCCTCGTCCTCTCGAAGATTGGCCCCGCTCAACCGTCGAATCGCTTCATCCATGACGGCGGTCACCCTCGCAAGCGGACCGAGGAGCAGATCCAGAAAGCGGAGGATCGGGAGCGCCCTCATGATGAGGGAGGTTCCGAGGTAGTTCGCCATCGCACCGGCCATCACGCTCGTCGAGATCCAGAGCGTGAACACCGAGGCCACTCCCGCCAGCACCAGTTCCAAGGGTTCGGCCAATCCGTCCGCATCTCCCGCGGTGAAGAGCTCCACGAAGATCACCGTCACCCCGACGCTCAACGTCGTGCGAACGAAGGCGAATTCCGTGACCAGTTCCAGCCGGCGGCGGAAGATCCACTCGACCCGCGGCTCGTTTTCGGTCTGATCGGAACCTCCGATTCGACGTCGTCGCCAACCTTCCAATTCGCTTCGGCTCGGATCCTGCAGGGCGAGCCGGAGAGCGCTGCACCACGTGCCGACCAGGGCGAAGACGATCAGACCGAGAACCAGAAATCCGTTCATGGGGATTCCCCCTTTCCGGGCTGGGATCGGAAGACCGGTCCGACGCCGATCTTCGTGAGCAGTCGATCCTCTTCCGCGTGCATCAACGCATGCGCGTCCGGTTCGTGATCATCGTGTCCGATCGCATGCAGGAGACCATGGACGCCATAGAGCAGCAGCTCTCGTCGCAGATCGTGGTCGAATTCGGAACAACGCCGCGAAGCTTCATCCACGCATGCCAGAAGATCGATCTCGATTCCGGCCTCGCTCTCCGACACGAACGTCAACACGTCGGTGGTGCCTTCGACACCGCTGAACCGCCGGTGCGCTTCGCTCATCTCGGGATCAGCGACAAGCCGCACCGAACACCGGACGATTCGACGATCGATCTCGGTCTCCACCAGCGAGACCACCGACTCGAGTCGATCCCGGATCCAATCCGCGTCCTGGTCCTCGACCACCGGGGTCGCGACGTCCATCGTGACCCCCGCGACGGACTCGCCGCCGCCGGGCGAACCCGGTTGCGGACCAGGTTCCGAAGAACCGGAGTCGCAGGCCTGTTCGGCCGCCGAGTTTCCAGATAATTCGCCTTCGGCGTTCATGGATTCATCAGCCTCCGGCGGTGATCGTGACGGGAATGAACTGAGGCTTCACTCTTGCTTCGAATTCACCGCGGTACTTGTTGACGATGGTTCGAACGGCCCAGTTGTTGCCGTCGGCGAGACCGCAGATGGTGGTGCCAGGCGTCAATCCCATGGATCCCGCGACCTCGAGCAGCAGGTCCAGATCCTTGGTGGTGCCTGCACCACGTTCGATGCGCATGAGCAGTTTCAGGATCCAGCCCGAACCCTCGCGGCAGGGCGTGCACTGACCGCAGGACTCGTTCTTGAAGAATCGGGAGATGTTCCTCGCCACCGCGACCATGTCGGTGTCCTCGTCGAAGATGGTCGGACAGGCGGTTCCCAGGCCGAGGACGTCGAATCGACCGATGTCGAAGTCCATCGGAGCATCGAACTGATCCGGGCCGAGCACGCCCATGGACACGCCGCCCGCGATGGCACCCTTGAACTTCTTGCCTTGGCGCATTCCGCCGCAATGGGTTTCGACCAGTTCCCGCAGCGGAATTCCCAGATCGCACTCATAGACGCCCGGACGTTCGACATGACCGGAGACGCCCATCAACTTGGTTCCGTAGCTGGGCGAGCCACTGGTGGCGCTCTCGCAACCGTGCCCCTTCCACCACTCGACGCCGTGCTCGATGATCGGGACCACGGCGGCCAGCGTCTCGACGTTGTTCACGATCGTCGGCCGTCCGAAGAGCCCCTTCACCGCGGGAAACGGCGGCTTGATCCGAGGCCAGCCCCGCTTGCCTTCGACGGCCTCCAGCAGTCCGGTCTCTTCGCCGCAGATGTACGCGCCGGCGCCTCGATGAAGATGGCATTCGACCTTGAAGTCCGACTTGCCCTTGAGCAGCCCCTGCTTTCCGAAGATCCCGTGAGCGTAGGCCTCTTCGATCGCCCGCTGCATC
>JABABZ010000025.1:18700-23335 GCA_014237965.1 Phycisphaerales bacterium
CGGCATCAAGGTGTTAACGTATACTTTTTGTGGCAGATATCGGTGAGCCGGGAAATTGCCCAGGCCGAAGGTATAGAAGTACGCCGTATCCAGTTGACACGCGTAACAGGCGATCGCGATGCCTTCGAGCACGAGGTGCGGGTCGAAGTCGCAGAGCAGGCGATCCTTGAACGTTCCGGGTTCGGCTTCATCGCAGTTGATCGCGAGATACCGACGACCACCATCCGGGTCGGGCAGGAAGGACCACTTCAAGCCTGCGGGGAATCCGGCACCGCCTCGTCCCCGGAGGACGGCGGCCTTGATCTCTTCGATGATCTCCTCGGGCTTGCTGGCCATCGCCTTCTCGAGACTCTGGTAGCCGCCCGTCCGGACGTATTCATCGATGTCGATGGTCCGACGCTCCTTGGGATCACCCCAGGGCGCGGTCGGGATTCGCTTCGTGAGAACTGGCTCGTTGATGGGCATCTTGGTGGGCCTTGCGTGCGGTTCGGGAGGCAACTGCGGATTCGTTCGGATTGGGGAGCGTGATTCAGGCGGGCGGAGAAGGATCGGAGCTTTCGGGTTCCGGGGGATTCCGAAGTTCGACTTCGTCGATCGTGGTTCGCCGAAGGACCACGTCTCCGCGATCCTCCGTCTCGACCGATCGACCGACTTCCTTGACCTGCGGCGCCGCTGGATCGGTCTTGATCCCCTTGACGACATGCCCGACGAATTCGCCGAGCGAACGCATGATCGATTTCGAATCGGAACCGGTCATCTGGTCTTGTTCCCGGCATCGTCCACCTGCCGCGCCTCGGCGATCAGACGATCGATGGTCGTGATGTCGAGGCCCTCGTGAAGCGTCTCGTTGAAGAGCGCGACCGGCGCGGTGTCGCAGGAACCGAGGCATTCCATCGCGAGGAGGGTGAAGATCCCGTCCTCGGTGGTCTCGTGCGGTTCGATTCCCAGTTCGTCGCGAACGTGATCGAGAAGTTTCTGGTGTCCGCAGATCTCGCAGGCGATCGACTGACAGATGCCGATCACGCACTTCCCTACGGGTTCCGTCGTGTACTCCTCGTAGAAGCTGACGGTGTCGAGGACCTCGGCCGGAGGAAGCCCGAGGAACGAGGCGATCTCGATCATCGCCTGGTACGAGACGTGGCGATACTCGTGCTGCACGTCGTGCAGGATCGGCATCAGGGCGCCGTGCCTGGTCTCGTACCGCGGGAGCGTGTCCGCGGTCCAACGAGCCTTCATGGCTTCGGTGCACCAGGGTTCGTCTCGACGAACGATCTCGGCGTTTCCGGAATCGACGACCTTCCAGGACATCGTGTGGTCTCGCGTTGGCCGGATGAAGATCCGGCGAGGAAGAAGGAGTGATCAGCGGTCGAGTTCGGCCGCGATGATGTTGAGCGAACCGAGCACGGCGACCACATCGCTGACCAGATGGCCTTCGATCAGCTTGGGGAACACCGAGTAGTTGATGAAGGATGGTGGCCGGGTGCGGACCCGAGTCGGATACTTGGTCCCGTTGGCGACGATGTAGTAGCCGAGTTCTCCGTTGGGGCTCTCGACCGCGCCATAGAGCTCGCCGATCGGCGCATCGACCCCGCGATTGTGCATCAGAAGCTCGAAGAGCTGGATGGTGCCTTCGATCGAACCGTAGACCTCGCCCTTCTCGGGGATGCCGAGCTTGGAGTCGGCGAGGGTGTCGATCGGACCACTCGGGATGTTGTCGATCAACTGTTCGATGATCGACACGGACTGGTGGAGCTCTTCGAGCCGGACCAGGTACCGCGAGAGTGAATCACCGTCGGTGGAGATGGGCACGTTGAACTTGACGGCCTCGGCGCCTTCGCCGTCCCAGTTGTCCTCGTAGCAGAGATAGGGCTCGGACTTGCGGATGTCTCGCGTGATGCCGCTCGCCCGACCCACCGGTCCGGAGAGGCTCCAGGCGATCGCGTCCTCGCGGCTGATCGTGCCGACGCCCTTGAGACGGTCCACGAAGATCCGATTCCGGTTCAGGCAGGACTCGAGGTCCTTCTGAGCGCGAGGAAGACGGGTGTGGATGAAGTCCTTGATCATCCGCTTGAAGACTTCATCGTCATCGATGTCGCGCCAGGCGCCGCCGAGACGGGTCCAGTCCGGATGGAACCGCTGTCCCGAGAGATACTCCACGATGTCGTAGATGAACTCCCGTTCGTTGAAGCCGTAGAGAAACCCGGTGAACGCTCCGAGGTCCAACGCGGCGGCACCGATCGAGAGCAGGTGGTCCTGAATCCGGCCGAGCTCGGCCATGATCGTTCGAACCACCTTGCAACGCGGCGTCACGTCGATGTCGAAGAGCCGCTCGCAGATCGTGTGCCACGCGATGTCGTTGGCGATCGGCGAGACGTAGTTCATCCGGCTGACGGTGCAGACGTACTGGTTGTAGTCGTGATGCTCGCCGAGCTTCTCGAAACCGGAGTGGAGGTAGCCGATGTGCGGCGTGCACCTCGCCACCCGTTCACCGTCGAGTTCAAGCACCAGCCGGAGCGTGGTGTGCGTCGCCGGATGCTGGGGACCGAAGTTGAGCACCCACCGGTCCGGGGCGTGCACATGGTCCTTGAGGTAGTCGGTGTTCTCGATGTCGAGGCCGTAGACCTCGTCAGGCTTCATCGTGTAGGGCATGGATCGGGCCCGAAAGGGGCGAGGCGGCGAATGCGGCCCCGGGGTGGGTTCAGAAGAGGTCCTCAGTATAGAACCCCGGGCGGATCTGGCCCGGTCTTCAGGGTGGTTTCAGGCATGAAGTCGACCGGGAATCGACCGGATTTCCGGAAGTCGCCCTCCGAAGTCCGCCGGCCCGTGTGGGAATTGGCTCCCAGATTCGGAATCGGGGCGGGTACGCCACCGTCACGCCCTGAAGACCGCCCCGAGTTTCTTCCCGAGCAGCAGACTGGCACCCGCCAGGGTGCACGCCAGCAGGAGCATCGCCCAGGTTCCCATCGCCGAGGCGATGCCGGGACCGTCACCGAGCCGCTCGAAGAGAACGTAGATGGCCTTGGTGATCGGGTAGTCGGCTTCTCGCTGAGCCAGGATCAGGCTGTCGCTGACCTCCAGCATCGAGAAACTGAAGGCAAGCAGGGCGCCGGCGACCAGATTCGCGGCCACCAGCGGAAGCACCACCCGGCGAAGGACCGTCACCTTGCCGGCGCCCAATCCATGAGCCGCTTCCTCGAGATCGACCGGGGTCTGTTCCAGACCGGCCACCGTCGACCGAACGACGTACGGAAGGCGGCGAACGGCGTAGGCGACGATCAGGATCGGGATCGGATTCGGATCGGCTCCGAGCACGTTGGCGGCCCAGCCGAGCGGCCCGTCGTTGAGGCTGGCGAAGGTCCCCTGCGGCAGCACCGGCGAGAGCACGAAGGCGAGCCATCCGGGCATCGGCCCCTGGAATGGCCACTCCAGAGTCATCGCGACGTATCCGAAGGCCATGACCAGCCCGGGCACCGCCAGCGGAAGCATGCAGAGCGCGTCGAGAATGGCCCGACCGCGAATCTTCGTCCGAACGATCAACCGCGCGGCGATCACTCCGACCACCAGATCGAGGACCACGGCGATCGCGGCCAGGAAGAGACTGATCCGGATCGAACCGATCGCCAACGGGTGCGAGAGGGCTTCGGTGTAGTTGTGCAGCGTGAAGGCTCGCGGCAGGATCGACTGATACCACTGCCCCTCCACCGAGAGGCTGGCGAGAATCACACCGACGTGCGGCATCGAGGCGATCCCGATCACCGTGCCGAAGAGCAACGCCGCGAGAATCCCCGCGACCGGGCCGAGCCGGACCGAGGAATCGCCGCGAGAGGCCTTGGCACTCGAGGCAACGCCCTTGACGCCCGGGAGCACTCGGCCGAGCACGTAGAAGAGCGTCGCGGTCGACAACATCACCACGGTCAGGGCGAAGGGTTCCGCACTGGTCTCCATCTGCTTCAGTCCGTCGAAGATCTGGACCGGCGTCACCTGTCGGAACTCGAACATCAGGGGTGTGCCGAGTTCGGTGAAACTCCAGATGAACGTGATGGTGCAACCGGCGAACAACCCCGGTCGCACGAGGGGCAGGGTGATCCTTCGGAATCTCGTCCAGGCGCCGGCTCCGGAGTCCCGAGCCGCCTCGTCGAGCGCCGGGTCGAGATTCGCCAGGGCCGCGAGAAGGTTCAGGTAGATGATCGGATAGAGATGGAGCGCCTCCACCAGAATGACGCCGAACAGTCCGCCGTCGCCAAGCAGATCGAGGGGTGCCTCGATCAATCCGAGATCCGAGAGCATCGCATTCAGCGAACCCGACCGGCCGAGCAGGTGCCGAACGCCGATGGCACCCACGAAGGGCGGAAGAATCAACGGGATCAGCACCAGGGCGCCAAAGAGCGTCTTCCCGGGGAATTCATGGCGGGCCGCGACCAGGGCCAGGGGCATGGAGATCACGATCGAGAGGAAGGTCGTGGCGGTGGCGATGGTCAGGGCGTTGAAGAGCCCCCACCGCAGATTCTCGTCTCGGAAGACGTCGAGAACGTGATAGAGCGTGTACCCACCATCCACCGACATGAAACCACCGCGAACCGTCAACCAGATCGGATAGATCAGGACGACGCCGAGCAGCGCCATGATGCCGTAGAG
>JABABZ010000260.1 GCA_014237965.1 Phycisphaerales bacterium
TTCGAATCCCGCCCTGTCCGTTCTCTCGAAGGCGTCGGTCGAACAGACCGGTGCCTTCGTTGACTTTGGGGAGGATGCGGCAGCGAGCCCGCCGGGCCGCCCCTCGCATCGCGTGGGCCACAAGCCGATCCCCATCACCAGTGACCAGGGCACGTTCTCAACCTGACTTGCCCTCGTTTTCGGACCCCTTGAAGACCGCTGGATCGATCTCAAGTCGCCTCGGTTCGGGATCCGGCTCCTGGAAGTCGGACTCGCTCTGGTAGACCCGCAGACCGAACGCCGGCAGCGTCGCGAGCAGCTGGTCGAAGATCGTGGACTGGACCTCCTCGAACGCCGCCCAGGCGGTGTCGTCGACGAAGCAGTAAAGCTCGAGCGGGAGGCCTTCCGCGGTGGGCTGGAGCTGGCGGACCAGCATCGTGAAATCCGTCTGGTGGATCTTCGGATGCGCCTGCAGGTACGCGAGGATGTAATGACGGAAAAGCCCGCTGTTCGTCGTTCGATCCCCGCCGGTCGCCGATGCGAGTTCGGCCCGATCGAGCTCCATCGCCCGGTCCACCAGCGGGATTCCCTCGAGGCGATCCAGATCGGCGGATGCGAGCGGGCGGATCGTCCGCTGGTCGAGCATGATCGAACGCTTGATCCGGCGTCCGCCAGACTTGTACATCCCCCGATAGTTCAAAAACGCCTCCTGCACGAGGAGATACGTCGGAAGCACGGTGATCGTCTTGTCGAAGTTCTGCACCTTGACGACGTTCAGCGAGATGTCGATCACATAGCCGTCCGCACTGCTGGATGGGACATGGATCCAGTCCCCCACTCGGACGAGATCCCCCGTGGTGACGATGATGTTCGCGAACATCGAGAGCAGCGTGTCGCGGAACAGGATCAGCAGGATCGCCGACGCCGCCCCGATCCCGGTCAGGAAGTAGAGCGGCGACATGTCGAGGATCACCGACACCATGATGACCAGTGCGGCGCCGTAGACGAGAAACGCCCCGACGGAGACGTACCCTTGCAGCGCCCTGGGCCGGTCGACCGAAGGAAGGCGCGAATACACCGTGTCGACGAACCGTCCCGCTCGGACGATCATCTGAGCTCCGAAGAAGACGAAGAGGGTCTCGACCACCCGAGTCGCCCCCACCTGATATGCGGCCCCCATCCGAGGCAGCAGGTCGATGACCACCCCGATACACAGGACCGAGAGCATCGTGGCGATGCTCGACAGGATCCCGGTATCGATGAGGTCCTGCATCTTGAACCACTTCGCCCGGTTGACCAGTCGATTGCCTGCGAGGGGCCGGATCACAAGAAAACGAAAGACCAGATGCAGGAGCCAGAGGAGCAGCAACAGCCCCACCGAGACCACGGCCACATAGAGGAGCGGCGTGCCTTCGAGCGGCTGGAGCCACTCGCTCAGCACGTCGGAGACCATCTTGGAGGATTCATCGACCGCCCCTTCGACCATGTCGCCGGGCGTCTTTTCGTCTTCGGACTTCATCGTTTCTCCTGGAGACCGACGTGAACGCCGTGAGGAAATATCGCTTTGATCACCACATGGCCCGTTCGGATCGCTCTGAAAGGGGACCCGTCATCTGTATCCCTTCGTCACGGGCCTCGGAGTTCGAACACGGGGTCCGATCAGGTACGGTCCGCATCCGGGTGGCACGATCATTTCGAAGCATCTCTCTCGCCGGTCACCGCTGCGGCCTCGTTCCCGAACCGCGTCAATTCCAGCGCATCGGTTCGACGGGCGATCCAGATGTCCCGTTCGTCGATCGGCGAGGAGAAGTAGATGTACCCGTTGTCGGTGACCCGGAACGTCTGCGCCATCGGCCCTTCGTTCTCGATGATCATCGCCACCTCCCCGGAGTCCGGGTCGTACCGGTGGATTCCGTCGATTCCGCCGAGCAGGATGCGTCGGTCGTCCGGGGCCCACGCGGCTTCGAAGGGCCCGTCGATCACCCGTTCCTCGACCACCTCGTAGGTTTCGGTGTCGAGGTCGTAGATCCCGATCTCGCGAATCGCGAGCGGATGACGCTCGCCCGCATTGCGGACCAGGCCGAGAAGGCGACGTCCGTCCGTGCTGAAGTCGCTGGGGGTGAACCACCGACCGGACTCGTCGATCTTCGGCATCGGCTCGACGTCCTCGAATCTGATCCCCCGAGGGTCCGGTGGAACCATGTACCAGTTCTCCTCGGTGGTGAAGGCCAGTGTTCCATCGGCGGGATTCGCGGCCGGCGTGTTGATCAACCGCCATCCGTCGGTGAGCATTCGGTAGCCGCCGCCCTCGACCCGACAAGACCAGCCCTCGTAGTCGCCGGAACGATTGCTGAAGAAGAGAAGCTGGGCCGGATCGTGAGCGAACATCGGTGCAAGATTCCGGAAACTGTCATCGGTCACCTGACGGACACCGCTCCCGTCGCCTCGGCTGACGTAGATGTCGTCCGACCGCATCGGCCCCCCGCTCATCACCACTCGTTCACCATCATCACTCACGTCGAAGTTCCCGCTGAAGCCACCGCTCATCACGCTCTCAGGCAGGCCGATCGACTCCAGCGTCTCCGGATCGAAACGCACCCGGTTCAGGCTGTTCGATCCCATCCCATCGACGAAGACGATGGCGTCTCCCGACTTCGAAACGTCGATCGAGCCCGCATAGGTGCTCGGCGCCGGAAGCGGCCGCGGCCGCGCCGCCGTCGAACCGGTCTCGGGATCGAAATCGAGCTCCCAAAGACCGATCGGTCCCCCGCGATTGCTGCTGAAGATGATCTTGCGCCCGTTCTCCGACCAGGCTGGACTCCAGTCGAACTCGAGATCGTCGGTGATGAGACGGAAGTCGCTCCCATCCGCCCGGACGACTCCGATGTCCCGTCGTCCTGTGATGTTGAATCGCCCGTCCTCGTCGACGGTCCCCACGCTCCAGAAGAGAATCCACTCCCCGTTCGGGGACCAACGGGGATCGACGGCGTCACCGGCGAAGATCTCGGTGGCCGC
>JABABZ010000261.1 GCA_014237965.1 Phycisphaerales bacterium
CGAGGCCAAGCCCGAGGCCAAGCCCGAGGCCAAGCCCGAGGCCAAGCCCGATGCCAAGAAGCGCACGCTCGCTTCCGGCCGGGAAGCCACGACCATCGTCGGTGGTCCGACGCTCGAGAACTTCGGTGGCGTCGCCACGCACCGCATCGTGAACGAGGCCCCTGATCGGCCGGCGGTGAAAGCCGGCGACGGTGAGGTCGTCGAAGGCGAGTTCGATCCCGCGTCCGACCTGCCGATGTACCGACCCGGTTTCGACTGGTTCGTGCTGCGTGTCGCCAGTAACAAGGAATCCGGCGTTCGTGAGACGCTGCTCCGCAAAGTCCAGATCGAAGGCATGGAGCATCTAGTCGGCCGAATCATGGTGCCGACCGAGAAGACCCAGTCGATCAAGGGTGGTGTGAGTCGCGTCACCGAGACCAAGCTCTACCCGGGCTACGTCTTCGTCGAGATGTCACTCGAGTCCGATGGTCGAATTCCACAGGATGTGTTCTTCCTCATCAAGGAGACCACGGGCGTCGGCGACTTCGTCGGTACCGCGGGACGACCGACGCCGATGGCGGGCCATGAGGTCGAGAAGATGCTCTTCGACTCCCGGAAGCCCGACGAGGCACCGCAGGTCAAGATGGAATTCCAGCCCGGCGATCCGGTCACGATCAAGGAAGGCCCCTTCGAGAACTACGAAGGAACGGTCGACGAGGTCATGCCCGACAAGGGACTGGTCCGAGTTCTGGTCACCATCTTCGGTCGCCAGGCCCCGGTTGAGCTCGAATACTGGCAGATCGCCAAGGCCGAGGAGTAGATTCTCGCGACGGAAACCCTCGCTCGACCCTCCATGGTCGAGGCCGATCTTGAAGTGTGTTCCAAGGACGGTCGTGGGGTTGGAAGGTCGATCCTCGCCGATACACTGATGGCGCCTTCAGGGAGGCCTCTTCATGAACGACACGCTTCGCCGTTTCTTCCGTCCCGCACTTCTCCTCGCGATCGGACTTTCAAGCGCCGCCTGCACGCCGTATGCGACGTTCCCGTCCGACGGCGGTGCCGAGTTTCTGGCGCCGGGGATGTATCCCGCGCCGCAACTCATGGGCAAGGGGCTCAAGGTCACCTATGAAAAGACGGTCGGTGATCTTCCGCTCGTCCCGGCCGCGGTCGAAGGTGACGCGGCGACACCGCCCCCTCTGGTCTACGACCTTCCGGCAGGCGTGAGTATCGGTAACTGGACGCAGATCGGAAACCAGACCGAGATCTCCAACGCTCGCGAAGTGACGCGAGCCGATGTCGCGAACGGCACGCCGATCTGGGCGGTGAAGCAGATTCGAATTCGCTCCAATCGAGCGGAAGTCGACGTCATCTATCCGGGCAGTGGCGGCCTCTATCAACTGGCGACCGCGATCTTCCGGTCGGAACCCTTTGGTTCGTTCAAGTTCCAGTCCTTCCAGCGTTGGCTGATCCCGGAGGACGCACCCGTGTGCAACCATCCCGTCGAAGTCGCCAATGCCGAGGCCGAAGAGAAGGCCGCTGCGGATGCAGCGGAACCGGGCGCTGAGACGGAAGCGGAGACCGCGGCCGCGGAATAGGTTCCGTCGGGTTCTCCAGTCCGTTCTTCTGCGGCGACGCGGGAATCCGACGACGAGGACCGTCGAACTCGAAAGACCCCTCGCCTCGTTTCGCGGGGAAGACCGGGCGGACACCCGGGCCGGGGCCGTGGGCCCCACAGGCGCTCATCGAGGAACCATTCGACGATGACCGAACTCACCGACAAGCCTTCAGGAAGCGACGTTCGCGGCTCGAACACGCCGCGCCGCATCGTGGTGGGAATCACGGGCGCGAGCGGGGCCGGGTACGCCGTTCGGGTGATCGAACTCCTGGCAGCTTCTGGAGTCGAGACGCACATCGCCTGCTCCAGCCTCGGGAGGCGGCTTCTCGCCGAAGAAATGGGGATCACCCAGTTGGACCCGGATGCCCTGAGCGGGGGCCGAGGTGACCGACTGGTGATTCACGCGGGAAACGACGTTGGAGCGGCCTGTGCCAGTGGTTCCTTCAGGCACGATGGAATGGTCGTGGTTCCTGCTTCGAGCAATACGCTTGCGAAGATCGCACATGGCATCAGCGACAACCTGGTGCAGCGAGCCGCACAGGTGACCCTCAAAGAGCGTCGGCCACTGGTCATCGCCCATCGGGAGTCTCCGATCGGGATGGCGGAGATCGAGGCCATGAGGATGGTCACGCTGGCCGGTGCCATCGTGGCGCCGCTTTCTCCGGGGTTCTACCTCGAGCCGACGTCGATCCAGGATCTCGTGGACTTCATGGCAGGAAGGCTTCTGGACCTCCTGGGGGTGCCTCACGGCCTGAAGATCCGGTGGGACGAACATCTGGAGGCTCGTCGGACGCCTTCGGCGTGAGATGCCTTCTGCGCGAGAGGCATTCGCGTCCGTATAACGGTCCGATGATTCCCAAAAACGTCATAAATGTTACAGACCAACTTGCCACGAGGCGGTCTGATGTCACTTTCCATGTGTCCGATTGCGAGTCGCGCGGGGCTTGAGCCAAAACGCGATTTCACGGATGACATTCGGGGGCGTAGAGGGAAAGGGATTCCACTACGACATCCTGGAGAACTGTTCGCACTGGCATTGATGCCGGGCGAAGTTTTGGCGAGGTTATCCCTCGTTGTGGCGTCGTTCCACGCCTTCCTGCGGGAAGGATGTTGGTGCCACGATGAGTACGAGGGAAGAAGATTCCCTCTGCCCCGGCCGCTCTGATCATGAGCAATCTTGATCAGGGCGGCCTCTTTTTTTGAGCGCTGCGGGGGCGGCTCCGCCCCCTCCTCGCTCCTTCGTTTCGTGACCTTCAGTTTCGCGCTGCATTGGCGGCTCCGCCCCCTCCTCGCTCCTTCGTTTCGTGACCTTCAGTTTCGCGCTGCATTGGCGGCTCCGCCCCCTCCTCGCTCCTTCGTTTCGTGACCTTCAGTTTCGCGCTGC
>JABABZ010000262.1 GCA_014237965.1 Phycisphaerales bacterium
ATCACCCCCGAGATCCTGCTGTTCATCGGCGCGGTGGTCGTCGCGGTCCTCGGCCTCTCATCGCATCGCCGGGTCCGCCACGCGGTCCCCTGGACCACGGTCGGATTCCTCGTGGCCGCGATCGTGGCCACGAACGTCGTCTACGACGGATCCGAGACCGTCACACAGGCAGACCTGCTGTTCCCCAATCTGGGGCTCTACCTCAAGGTGATGGTGGGTGTGATCGCCATCGGGCTCGTCCTGCTGGGCATCGGCATGGTCGACCGCAAATACGAAGAAGCGATCCGAGATGGTCGAACCGGGTTCGATCCCCTTCGAGTGGTTCGTGGCGAGTATCACGCGTTCCTTCTGCTCTCGATCGCAGGAACGATGCTGATCGCCAACGCCAACGATCTCATCTGGCTGTTCCTCGCGATCGAACTCTCGTCGCTTCCCACCTACGTCATGGTCGCGCTCGGCCGAGGCACCCGCCGCAACAAGGAAGCGGCGATCAAGTACTTCTTCCTCGGAGCGATGAGCTCGGCGACCTTCCTCTACGGATTCGCCCTGCTCTACGGCGCATCCGGCACGCTGTCGCTCACCGGAATGCGTGAAGTCTTCGCGGCTCAGGCCGCGAGCGACGGAATCCCTCTCTTCGGCCTGATCGGAATGGTGCTCGCCTTCGTCGGCCTGTGCTTCAAGATCACCGCGGTCCCGATGCACTTCTATGCCCCGGACGTGTACCAGGGCGCCCCGACGCCGGTCACCGGCTTCATCTCGTTCATGCCCAAGGTCGCCGGGTTCACCGCGATCATCATGCTTTGTGCGGCGCTCGGATGGAGCGGCCACCACATCATCGACAACGCCGGTGTGAAGGTGCCGACCGAAGGCCTCCCCCGCCCGGTCCATGCGACGCTCTGGGTGATCGCGGCCCTGACGATGATCCTCGGGAACATCGGCGCCCTGCTCCAGACCTCGATCAAACGACTGCTGGCCTATTCCTCGATCTCCCACTCCGGTTACATGCTGGTCGGGGTGATCGCGGGCACGGCCGAAGGCATCGATGCGGTGTTCTTCTACCTGGTCACCTACGGCGTCGCGACGGTCGCGGTCTTCGGCGTCCTCTGCGGTCTGCAACGCCACGGCCGCGAGGTCGAGACTCTGGACGACCTCTCCGGCCTCTGGAAGCGACATCCGGGCATGGCTTTCGTTCTGGCCTTGAGCGCGTTCTCGATGCTGGGGCTTCCCCCGCTGCTGGGCTTCTGGGGCAAGCTGGATCTCGTCATCGCCGGCATCTCCGCGGGCGAGACGCCGCTGGTGGTCATCATGATGGCAACCAGTGCAGTGAGCGCCTACTACTACTTGCACCTTGCCGGCCTCCCGGTCATCCGCAAGCCGGATGCTCGAACCGAAGGCATTGAAGTCGGACCCTCCCGCTGGCCGCGAGTCGCGGGCATGGTGTTCGGCATCGGCATCCTGGTCGTGCCGATCGGCGCTCGAGAGCTGATGGAGAAGGCGGAGGCGAGCACGAAGAACAGTTGGCTCGAACCGGCCGAAACCGCCATGGAAATCGAAGGAATCCGCCCGGAAGAACAGACGCCGGAGATCCCCCGAGCCTGATCTGGCCGCCGGGTGATTCCGCTATAATCATCGATCGCGAAACCGAGCGAGTGTAGCTCAATTGGATAGAGCACCGGTCTACGAAACCGGCGGTTGAAGGTTCGAGTCCTTCCACTCGCGTTCCCCCACCGAAAGCCCCCGCATCGCGGGGGCTCTTCGCTTGCTTGAGCCGTCGGACCCGCGATCGCTGACTCGATCAGTCCATCGGCCAGTCGACGGAATCCAGCGTCTTGAAGACCTCGCGGAAGTCCGCTTCGCTCGCCTTCGCCCCGGGGGGGATGATCTCCGGGGTGTCCTCGACGCGATTCGTGACGAGTGGGTTTCGTCCGAGCGCGTGGACCGATCGGACCATTTCGATGTAGCTGGATCGGTCGAACGCATCTTCCACGAACGGGTGATTGAGGATCGATCCGCGCCACTGGTACCGGATGGTCTGCAGGTTGACGTTCGCCCAGTGTCCCTCCGACGGTCCGTGGAAGGGGCCGGTCACGAATCGCATCGCGTTCGGACCGATGAGTGCGGGCAGCAGGAACACGTCCTTGCTCCGGTCGGACCGGGCCTCGACGGCTTCGGGGGGGATCACATCGCCATCGAGGCGGAGGTAGGTCTGGATGACCGGCGGCCCGCTGGCGGTGTACGGCCCGATGTGATCCGCTTCGAAGCGGTCGGGGCAGGGGGCGTTCGGGTCGACCAGGGGCGCGAGCAGTTCGTCGAACCTGCGGATGTTCGCGGCGTGGATCTCCAGATGCGATTCCGGGATCGGATCGACGCCGAGCAGTCCGGCGAGTCGTCGGGCCCGCCGGGTCGCGGAGATGTCGATCCGGTCGACGTTCGAGACGCTCTGGAAGATCAGGAACTTGAAGAACTCGTACCAGAGCCACTCGTGGTGTTCGAGCGGGGCGGTCGAGAACGGGACCGGGTCGCCGGAGACCAGTCGCCAGGAGAAGTGACGGGAGTACCCCTGGAACATCGGATGGGCGGCGTCGGACTGCTTGAAGATCTCGATCTCGCCGACCACCGGAACCTTGAAGGCGAACAGCCGCTGCTTGAAGGCGTGGATGCGCTTCGCGACCCCGATCATCTCGTCGAGATCGCTGTCGTCGCGAATGACGATCGCGAGATCGATGTCGCTGTAGCCGGGTTGGTGCTCGCGGCGGGCGAACGAGCCCTTGAGCAGCACGGATGACACGCAACGATGCTCGCGCATGCTGGCGTCGAATCGATCGAGGACCACGTCGTAGAAGGCCCGGTAGGCGTGGGAGAAGCCCGGGAGTCTCCCGGTCGACGTCA
>JABABZ010000263.1 GCA_014237965.1 Phycisphaerales bacterium
CAGGGGTCCAGGTCATGCTCGCGGGGACCGGCGAGCCCGACTTCATCTTGTTGGAACGAGCCACGCCGTCGGCGTTGAAGACGTCGGTCATCTCGAAGGCACGAATCTCCTTCTTCTCGTTCCAGGTCCTGACGTTCCAGGTGTAGGTCATGCCGTCGACGTCGGCGAGGGTTCCCATGGTCGTCACGATTCCGTCGGGCCCGGTCTCGACCTCGAGGAACCGCACCTTGCCGAGTGCCGCATCCCAGCCGCAGAACCCGGTCGACATGCTCGCGGGGCCGTCACCGATCGAGTGGAAGCGGTAGTTGATCTGCTCGAAGGGGACGCCCCATTCGACCTCAAAGGCGCCCACGACCTCGCCGGACTCGCCGTCCTTGAGCATGTGGTCGCCGGTGTACCGGCCCATCGCCATCCACCAGTCGTCGGTGGTGGGGGGTGCTGCGTGGATCGCGGTCGTGCCGATCGCCAGCGTCAGAATCGTCGTCAATCGTCTCATGTTGTCGTTCTCCAATCGTGTTTTTGGGGTGAGAGGTCTGCACGCCGCCGCACGCCTCGCGCTCACGCGCCGTTGGGGTGAGCGGCCGAATCATGCCATAAATCGTCGAAGTACGACGAGTTGACGATCGTGGACTCGGAAGAGGTGTGGTTCCGCATTTTGATACGGCGTCTCTTCAGCTGGAGCTTGGCATCCGGCTCGAAATCCAGCCGATGAACGCGGGCTGCGCCCGCGACGCGACGAGGATCTTGCCGGTGCCCTTGAACCGGAGCACCACACCTTCGCCGGTCTTGACCGAACCGACGACCTTGCCGAGGAATCCGCCGCCCTGACCGGTCGACATCGAGGCGCTCATCTCGACGGTGCCCGGCCAGCCGACCACGTGCCCGCTGTCGACGATCAGTTCGCCACCCGGCGGAATCGACATCTCCTGGATCGCGCCGAGGGCGGAGACGCAGAGCTTGCCGGTGCCCGAGACGTTCATGATGAAGAAGCCACCGGTGCCGCCGAAGAACGATCCGCTGATGCTCTTGTTCCGCTTGGTGGCGATCTCGAGGGAGTCTTCGGCGCAGAGGAACGCGCCGTCGGTCAACGACCACGAGTCATCGCTGAGTTCGACGACCCGGACCTCGCCGGGATGGCCCGGTGCGAAGAGGATCCGACCCGCGCCCTTCTCGGCGATCGCATGCTGCATGAAGAACGACTCGCCGGTGGTCGCGGCCCGGGCGAGCGATTTCAGGACGCCGCCCTTGGCCTTGCCGGTGAGGACGATGGTGTCTTCCATCGCGGCCATCGCGCCGCCTTCGGCGATCACGGTCTCACCCTGGGCGAGCTGGGCGGAGATGAAGGGATCGGTCGTGCCTTGGATCGTGAATTCAGCCATGAGGGTGCGTGCTCCGGTTCGATGGAGGAGGGGATTCGTAGTGTTTACTGGGAACGAAGGAACGAGTATTCCAGCAAGACGTCGCCCGCGCCGCAAGCGGCATCAGTCGGCGATCGGTCGCAGTTCCCTGATCCGCAGGTTCCTGACCCGCACCGTCATCGGTGGGCCTTGATGGACCTGCAGGGCGAACGTGCCTCGGGCCGCGGACTTCGGATGCCGATCGACGGTCAGCATCATCCGCTTGCCGTCGATCCAGTGTTCGAGCCGGGGGCCGACCGCGACGATCCGGTACGTGTGCCAGCCTTCCTTCTTCGGATCATCCTCGACGGCCTTCAGGTGTTTCTGCAGTTCCTTGTCGTCGCGTCGAGGTTCGAGATCCTTGCGGGTGCCGTCGGCCTCGAAGCTGACCGCCTCGCCGCGTTGGACCGCGATCCCGCGGCCGCGGGTCTCGTAGAGGATGCCGCTGTAACGGTGGGCCTGGTCGAAGTCGGCTTGATAGCCGGAGAGGTCGTACCCGTCGGTGACCTCGGGCCCGGTGGCGGTCGACCGGTACTGCATGCCGCTGTTCGCACCCTCACCCTCGAGTTTGATCTCGAATTCGAGTTCGAAGTCCGCGAAGGTGCCGGGGTGGTGCAGATAGGTGGTCGTGGCGCAGGGGTTGTCGGCGGTCGATCGGCCGACGATCTCGCCGTTCTCGACGGACCAGAATTTTTCGTCACCGCGCCAGCCTTCGAGCGACTTGCCGTCGAAGAGCGGGACGCTGGGGCCGGTTTCGACCCTGTGGTCACCGTCCATCAGTTTCGGGGGCTCGGCCGCGATGGATGGATCTGCGTTGGCGAGAACAAGGGTGTTCATGACGATGAGGGCGAGGGTGATCATGGGGTTGATGGTATCGCGAGCGGGGGAGACGTTCGATGCCTGCTGGATTGGCTATATAGATGTCCATGGCCAAGACCCACCCCGGCATCCAGAAGTACCTGGCGGGCCTCTCCGACGATCGGCGTGAAGCGATCGAGGCGGTTCGCGAGGTGGTCAATCGAA
This sequence comes from Phycisphaerales bacterium, assembly GCA_014237965.1. GTDB lineage: Bacteria > Planctomycetota > Phycisphaerae > Phycisphaerales > SM1A02 > UBA12014. The sequence continues at coordinate 2,421 of JABABZ010000263.1, forward strand.
ATCTGCCCAAGGGCTACGAGGAGGGGATGCAATACGGCATGCCGGCGTGGTTCGTCCCTCATTCGGTGTTTCCCGACGGGTATCACTGTGATCCGAAACAGCCGCTGCCGTTCGCCAGCGTGGCGAGCCAGAAGAAGCACATCGGCCTGTACTTCTTCTGCGTCTACCTCGACGAGGACCTTCAGGCCTGGTTCGAAGCGGAATGGCGGAAGACGGGCAAGCGATGGGACGCGGGCAAGAGCTGCGTGCGCGTGAAGTCACTCGACGGCATTCCGCTTCCTCTGGTCGGGAAGCTGATCAAGAAGGTGTCGGTGAAGAAGTTCGTCGCGGGATACGAAGCCAGCCGCCCGACCACGAAGAAGAAGACCACGAAGAAGAAGACCACGAAGAAGAAGACCACGAAG
>JABABZ010000264.1 GCA_014237965.1 Phycisphaerales bacterium
ACCCTCAACTGGTGGGCGAAGGCTCCCGGCCATGGCGCACTGGCCCAGCGGCTGCTCGCCACTCGGTCGCCGCGTGACGGCGCCCTGGCGCTCGCGTGGTTCACCGTGGCCCACTACGTGCTCCGCCCCTGGCCCTGGATCATCGTGGCACTGGCGTCGCTGGCGGTGATCCCCGAGTCGTTCGATGCGGAACTCGGAATCTGGGTTCCGGCAGTGGCCGACAAGGATGCGTTCCCCTGGATGATCCGGTCGCATCTGGGGGCGGGGGCTCGAGGCCTGCTGGTGGTTGCGATGCTGGGGGCTTTCATGAGCACCATCGACACGCATGTGAACCTCTCGTCGGCGTATCTCTTGAACGACGTCATTCGTCCGGCGGGTCGATTGTTGCGTCGACGTCCCGAACCCCAAGCCGGCGCGGAAGCGGCCGGTGGCGCGGGCGAGGTCTGGAAGGGAAGAATGCTCGCCTTGCCCGTCATGGGGCTGGTGCTTCTCATCGCCGGCGGGTTCGATGACATCGTCGCCCTCTACAAGTATCTCGGAGTGATCGCCGCCGGAACGGCGCCGGTGCTCATCCTGCGCTGGTACTGGTGGCGAACCACCGCGTGGTCCGAGATCGCCGCCATGTCGACTTCGCTGATCGCCGGGAATCTCCTGGTCAGATTCGGTCCGCTGGCGACTCCCGAGTCCGGTCTGGACTCCATGTTCGGACCCCGATTGCTCGCGGTCATCGTGATTTCCGGTTTGATCTGGATTCCCGCCACCTGGCTGAGTCGACCAGCCGGTCGTGATCGGCTGGTGGCTTTCCGCCGAGCGATCCGGCCCGCCGGGCCGGGCTGGAGAAGGATCGCGAAGGAGGCGGGAGATTCGCCGCCCGCGAGGCTGTCGCCCTTGCTTGGCTGGGCGTTGACGGGAACCCTCGGGATCTGGTCGGCCATCCTCGGAACGGGCTGGTTGGTGCTCGGCAGGCCTCTGGAGGGGGTGGGCATGCTGGCCGTGGCGGCGGTACTGGGCCTTCCGACCATCCGGGCGGCGAGTCGGGTCGCGGACGACCCCACTTGATCCATTCTGGATCCCTGATATCCTTTTCGATTCTGCAGGCGGCGGAGCAACGGATCTCGGCCGACCTCTTCATCGGATCATCGCCTCGAGCCATCTTCGAGGACAGCGGAGCAGCAACGTGTACGCAATCATCGAAGACAGCGGTACCCAGATCATGGTGCGTCCCGGCGACGTCATCGAGATCGATCCCCGCACCGATGGAAGCGAGCCGAGCGGCAATCTCGTCTTCGACCGCGTCCTCACCGTGAGTGACGAAGGTGGGTCGGGCGGAACCGTCGGCACGCCGTACATCAAGGGTGCCTCGGTCGCCGCGGAGATCGTTGCCGAGACCAAGGGCAAGAAGCTCGTCTCGGTCATGTACAAGCGTCGCAAGGGCATGCGTCGGAAGATCGGTCACCGTCAGCAGTACCTGACCGTCCGGATCGGTGATATCACCGCGGGCTGAGTCGGCGACGACCCCGACGACGAATCAATTGAAGGCCGCCTGCGAGTTCTCGCAGGCGGCCTTCTTCGTGGCCTCACACTCGTCCGAGCATGCGGCGGACGGCGTCGACCGATTCCGGCTCTCCGGTTCTCGAACTCAGGAGAACGGCTTCGCAGGTGGCCAGCAGGTCGACGAGCATTTCGGGTGATCGGCTTCGCTCGCCATGCGCGTTCATTTGAACATGACTCTTGATCGAGGCGGCCAACTCGCGATGAAAATCGTCTGCGCCCCGAGTGGTGGTCGCTTCGTGTTCGAGGACCTCGCCTTCTGGGCCCGTCCAATCAAGACACCCGTCCAGGTTCTGCATTCGTCCGCCAGGGCCGAAGAGCGTCGTGATTCTGGCATGTCGGCCGCCGTCCACGCCGGCGGAGATCGATGCCGCCCGGCCATCGGGGAACTTCGCCATCGCGAAGATCCTGCGGGGGGTGGTGGGCTGGTGGCTGCCGATCGGTCGAACGGCGGTGGCGTCGACGAACGAAGGCAGCCCGAACCAGACGGAAAGCAGGTCGAAGGCGTCGAACAGGCGGCCGGTCAGCGAGGTCTCCGCCGCCGGCCCGGAGATTTCGACCGAGGCCGAGCTGGGGGTCTCGAACGAGTCGGCGGCCGCGATGAACCGTCTTCCTTCCGGGAGGTCGCGGAAGCATGGCACCGGCGAGGGAAGCACGGCCGACGCGATCAGTTCGGCGGACTCTTCGATGGAGGCGGGTCGGGGCGCCATCGACAGCAGCGGCCGATGGGAGCGGCTTGCTTCGGCGATCATGGCCGACAGCACGTCGGTCGGCATGATTCTCGATGGGTCCGCGATGAGGGTGGCGTCGGCCTCGACGCCGGCAAGGGCCTTCGGGTCCGCGACGTGCGCGGCCTCGAGCCGGTCCGCGGTCTCCCGGATCATCGCCGAATCGCCACCGAGGGCCATGATGTCCAGCCCGGGCGTTCTGGAGAGGCCTTCAATCAAGGAAAGCTGGCTCTCGCCCACCCAGATCGCCACGCGGTCTGTCGCTGAGTCGGTCATCGCCTCAGATGCTAGCCGGAGTCCTCTTCGGAGAGGGGGTGATGGTCGACCCTGGCTGATAGACTTCTCGGTGGCGAGCGGGCGGTCGCGTCGATTTCTCGGCGAGGAAAGTCCGAGCACGGTAGGACAACGGTGGTGGGTAACACCCACCGGCTCGCGGGCTGCGGGTCAGGGAAAGTGCCACAGAAAACAGACCGCAGATGTGACTTCGGTCGCAGGTAAGGTTGAA
>JABABZ010000265.1 GCA_014237965.1 Phycisphaerales bacterium
GGACCACGCAGCAGGCGGTTCTTGGATCTGACTCCAGGCCTGACTCCAAGGTTCCCAGCTGTCCGGCGGCGGTGGCCCAGAGGACCTCGAGGAGATCTCCTTGGAGCCGAGACATCAGGGGTTGGCATTCCGGATCGCCGAACCGGCAGTTGTACTCAAGGACCTTCGGGCCGCCCGAAGTGAGCATCAATCCGGCGTAGAGGACCCCACGAAAAGTGATTCCCTCCCGTCGGAGGCCATCAATCGTCGGGACCAGAACGTCTCGCTCGATCCGGGACATCATTTCGGGCGTGGCGAGAGGGGTCGGGCAATACGCGCCCATTCCGCCGGTATTCGGGCCGACATCACCCTCTCCAACCTGTTTGTGGTCCTGGCACGGGTCCAACACCCAGATCGAACGGCCGTCAACCAACGCCAGCACGCTCATTTCCTGGCCTTGGAGCAGTTCCTCGATGACGATGGTGTCTCCGGCAGCGCCGAAACTCCCCTGCGTATGTCGTTCTGGGTCGCCCATCATCATCTCAACCGCCTCGACCGCCGCCTCAGGGGTTTGGCACACGATCACGCCTTTGCCCGCGGCCAGTCCGCTGGCCTTGACCACGCATCCTTCCTCTCGGCTCATCGCGTAGGCGATGGCCGGACTTCGATCCTTGAAGACTCGACCCTCGGCAGTCGGAACCGATGCGGATCGCATGATCTCCTTGGCCCAGGCCTTGTCGGCTTCGAGCCGAGCGGCGGCCTTGCCGGGACCGAAGACCAGCCGGGTCTCGGTGGCGAGATCATCCGCCCATCCATCGGCCAAGGGTGCTTCCGGGCCGATCACCACCAGGCCGATCTCCTCTTTGTCACACCATCGATTCAGCCGGAACATCGCTGGTTTCGAGATCGGCTCGGGGCAGGGGGTCCCGATGGCTCGAAGTCCGGCATTGGAGTCAGGATCGATCCACAGGCGGCCGAGCCGGGGAGACCGTCGGAGCCGCCACGCAAGGGCATGTTCGCGGCCGCCGCCCCCGATCAGGAGGACGTTCACGCGCTCGGGCATCGTGGGGCGGGTTTCAGGGGGCATTCAGACATCTCCGGGGACGGTCGAATGGCAGAGTGTAGCGGGGCGGCGGGTCGGTCTGACGTGCTCGGAAGGGGGTTGATCTGATACATTTCGAAGTTCATCGGATGAGTCGCCACGGTGGACCCCGGCCGTCTCACTCCCTCCGTTCGCCTGAATGACCCCCTCTCGGGAGTTCGCATGTTGATCCGCTCGCTCATTTCACTCACCGCCGGCCTCTGCCTCACCGGATCTCTGACCGCCGCCGACACGTCGGTGACCAAGACTTTGAATGACAACATTCGGAAGCAGGCTCGAGAAGAGAGCACTGGATGGCAGGGGCTTTTCGATGCCTACCTCGATATGACCGATCCCCCGATGGAGATCGGGGGTCGATTCAATCAGACCACCGTTTGGACCGGCATGAAGGACTGGAAGGCGGTGAGCGACTGGGCTTCATCCAACGCTTCCGTCGCGGACGCGCTCAAGGCGGCCGCGGACAAGGTGATCATCGGTCTTCCGTATGGGGCGGAGAACGTCGACGCCCGGTTCAAGGAAGCCGGCCTCGTGGCCGACGTTCGTCTCGAGGCCGAAGGCGAAGTGGTGGTCGCGTTTCCGTACCTCAAGGCCTTTCGGGCCTTCGCGACCTGGACCGCCGCGGAACTCAATCGGCGCATCGAAGCCGGTGAATACGATGAGGGTTTCGATGTCGCCGTCGCCAACGCTCGAGTCCTTCGCCACCTGTGTGATCGCCAGATGCTGGATGAGAAGTCCGAAGGGATGAGGCTTCTCAGCGAAGCGATGTCCGTGATGCGAGACGTCATGTACGCCTCGGTGGATCGCGTGCCAGCCGAGGTCTATCGACGGATCGCCACCAAGGAACTCCCGTTTCTCAAGATCTCCGACACCGAACGGCTCAAGCGGCTGGAATTGCCTGAAGGCGACCGTCTGGTCGTGGATGCGGTCCTCGAAGAGGTCTTCATGGAGAACGGGGCTCCCGATCCGGATCGACTGGCCGAGGTCTTCGGCGTGCTCCAGTCGCAGGACAGTCCGCTCACCCGCTTCGGTGCAAGCAAGCGATGGAAGCGGATCGCCGAGATTCATGGCAGCCTCGAGGCATCACAGGAAAAACTGACCGACGTCTACGACGACTGGTGGCGACGATGGAAGATCAAGCCCTACGACCCGATTCAGACGCTTCCCAGTGAGTTCTCCAGGCTCAACGAAGTGCGATACGCCATCGTCGCGGAATCGATCGCCGACATGAAGAGCCTCTTCAATGCCCGCAATCAACTCGTGGTCGAGATCAATGGCACCATCCTCGGTTGTGGTCTCTGTGGTTATCGCGTCGAATTCGGCAAGTGGCCGGACGATCGTGAGAAGGCGTACGCGAGGTTCATCCCGAAGCGGTTCGACTTCGACCCCTATGACAAGGGTTACGGACGGCTGCTGTTCGACTTCCTGGGAAGCAAGAAGGAAGCGGTCGAGACCGACTACGGGAGGATCTTCGTTTCCAACTGCATCGTCTATGCGCGTGGCGACGACAAGGAGGACTCCAATTTCCGGGAGTCGAGTCTCGACGGAATGACCGGTGACATGATCGTCTGGCCGCCGTTGCGGGCACTCGCCCGTGATCAGGACCTGATCGACTGAAGTCAGCTCGCTCTCGTCGAGAATTCGAAATGGAGACCGCTGGAATGAGTGATGCGACTCGCGAGAACGAT
>JABABZ010000266.1:0-206 GCA_014237965.1 Phycisphaerales bacterium
ATGCTCGGATCCACGAGGTCCGACGACAACCCGGCCAGATCGCGGTGGCCGCGACCCTCAGCACCATGCTCGAGGGGTCGACGATCGTCGAAGCGCACCGCGAGAACGATCCTCGCGTGCAGGACCCCTACAGCCTCCGCGCGATTCCCCAGGTGCTCGGCGCCGCCGTGGATGCCGTCGCCGGAGTTCGCCGAACCATCGAACAC
>JABABZ010000266.1:216-2735 GCA_014237965.1 Phycisphaerales bacterium
GCCGAGGATCTCGATTCCGCGGAAATCCGATCCGGCGGAAACTTCCACGGGATGCCGTTGGCGATCGGTCTCGACATCCTTCGAGTCGCCGCGTGTCACGTCGGTGGCATCTCCGAGCGTCGCATCTACTGGGTCCTCTCCGGCCACGACGGACACAATCCGGTGACTCCGTATCTCGCCGACGACCCCGGTCTGCAGAGCGGCCTGATGATTGCGCAGTACACCGCGGCCGCATGCGTCAGTGAAATGCAGACCATCGCCAACCCCGCCAGCGTCGCGAACATTCCGACCAGTGCCGGCATCGAGGACTACAACTCGATGGGTGCGACCGCCGGCCTGCTCACCCTGCAGTCGATCGGGCTCCTTCGAAACGTCATCTCGATCGAACTCCTGACCATGAGCCAGGCGCTCGAGCATCAACGCCCACTGGTCAGCGGCGTCGCGGTCGAATCGGCCCACGCCCGGATCCGGACCGTCGTCTCGCCCCTCTCCGGCGATCGAAGCCCGGCACCGGACATCGAGGCGGTGTCGCGACTCATCGCCGAGGGGCGCTTCGGCTGATCACCCCGGTGCCATCGGGCCTTCGCCCGTGGATCCCATCCGACCCACCGCCGAGAATTCCGATCTGTCGCCCGGAACCGGTCTTGTTCGGTCCCTCGGAGGACTATCATCAACCCATGCACACCGCCGCCGAAAACCGCGTGATCACCGCCCCCCGAGGCGCCGAGAAGACCTGCCGCACCTGGGCCGCCGAAGGCGCCATGCGAATGCTCATGAACAACCTGGATCCCGAGGTCGCGGAGCATCCCGAGAAGCTCGTGGTCTACGGCGGCCGAGGTCAGGCCGCCCGCAGCTGGGCCGCGTTCGATGCGATCGTCGCGACCCTCCAGCGGCTCGACGTCGACGAGACCCTGCTCGTCCAGAGCGGCAAGCCGGTCGGGGTCATTCGCACGCATGAGGACGCGCCGCGGGTCATCATCGCGAACTCGAATCTCGTCCCCCACTGGGCGACGCAGTCCCACTTCGACGATCTCGCCGCCAAGGGCCTGATGATGTACGGCCAGATGACCGCCGGGTCCTGGATCTACATCGGCACGCAGGGCATCCTCCAGGGCACCTACGAGACCTTCGCCGAGTGCGGACGACAGCACTTCGGTGGTTCGCTCGCCGGCACCCTCAGCGTCACCGGCGGCTGCGGCGGCATGGGTGGGGCGCAACCGCTCGCCGTGACCATGGCCGAAGGCACCTGTCTGATCGCCGACGTGCAGCGGGACCGCCTCGAGAAGCGGGTCCACGACCGGTACCTCGACGAGATCGAGGACGACCTCGACGCCGCGATCGACCGGGCGATCGAACTGAAGAACGAACGGAAGGCGATCTCGGTCGGCTGGCCCGGCAACATCATCGACCTGCTTCGCCGGCTCGACGAACGCGGCATCGTCCCCGAGGTCCTCACCGACCAGACCTCCGCCCACGATCCCCTCGAGGGCTACTACCCCGTCGACATGACCAGAGAGGAAGCGGACGTCCTCCGCGAAGCCGACCCGGACGGATACCAGGAACGATCGATCGATTCCATGGAAGAACACGTTCGGCTCATGGTCCGAATGCAGGAACGCGGCGCGAAGACCTTCGACTACGGCAACAACATCCGCCAGCGAGCCCTTGACAACGGATTCGCCGACGCCTTCGCGTTCCCCGGCTTCGTGCCGGCCTACATCCGGCCCCAGTTCTGCCTCGGCCGCGGCCCGTTCCGTTGGGCGGCGCTCTCCGGCGATCCCAAGGACATCGAGACGACCGACCGGGCCCTGATGGAACTCTTCCCCGACGACGTCGGTCTCCACCGCTGGCTGAAGATGGCTGGCGAGCGGGTCGCGTTTCAGGGACTCCCCTGCCGCATCTGCTGGCTCGGCCTCGGCGAGCGCGACAAGGCCGGAATCCTCTTCAACGAGCTCGTCCGGGACGGCAAGGTTTCGGCCCCGATCGTGATCGGACGCGACCACCTCGACTGCGGCAGCGTGGCGAGCCCGAACCGCGAGACCGAGGCGATGAAGGACGGCACCGACGCGGTCAGCGACTGGCCGCTCCTGAACTTCGCTGCGAACATCGCGAGCGGCGCCAGCTGGGTCAGTTTCCATCACGGCGGCGGCGTGGGCATCGGCTTCAGCCAGCACGCCGGGCAGGTCATCGTCGCCGACGGCACCGACGCCGCGGCGAAGCGACTCTCCCGCGTCCTCACCAACGACCCCATGATGGGCGTCTTCCGCCACGCCGACGCCGGCTACGACGAGGCCCGCGACTGCGCCACCCGACTCGACGTCGACATCCCCGCCCGCGACTGGTGATCCGCGCGACCCGCTGTTTCTTCTTCAAGCGTCGATTGAACCGAGATCCGACCGAATCGAAGGTCCGGGGGGCGTACCGATCGACGCCGACCGGACGACGATCGTGCCCTCCCGGAATCAGTTCGTCGCGGCGGCTCGATGAAGCCGGTCGAACACCGCATTCCACTCGGATGA
>JABABZ010000267.1 GCA_014237965.1 Phycisphaerales bacterium
CGCCTTTGAGCCCTACGATAGAGACCGGTTCATTCAGGTCGTGGATGCTCGACGCAACCCAGAGATTGATGCCCTCGCCACTGCACTCAGCCTAGGCCCCTAGCCGCATCAGACGGAAGTGCTCGCGGCGATTGACCGTCGGTGGCCGGGACATCAGTGCAAGATCGAGTTTCGCGCCCAGCCTCTTTGTCGGCCGGAGCTGCTGGTCGAGATCGAGTGCGCCGGGCTTGCCACCGGCACGGGCGTCGGGCCGTGATCGCTCCGTCGAATGCGATCGATTCGGAGGAGTCCTGGGACGTCGTGGTCATCGGGGCCGGCCCGTCCGGAAGCATCGCGGCCCTCGAACTGGCTCGCGCCGGCAAGCGGGTGCTGGTCATCGACAAGGAGGCGTTTCCGCGGTTTCGCATCGGCGAATCGATGCTTCCTCACACCAATCGCGTGATGGAGCGACTCGGTCTGATGGATCGGGTCCGTGAACTTCCCCATGTGGTGAAGCGAGGGCTCGAGATCTCCTTCGGAGATGGCCGAAGAGATCCCGCCGCGATTCCATTCGAGCGAATGCTCGGCGACACCATCAAGCAGACCTTCAACATCCGTCGATCGCTGTATGACCAGATGCTCGCGGATGTCGCGATGGAAGCGGGTGCGGTCTACCGATTCGACGACTCGGTCGCATCGATCGATCACCTCGCTCGAGGCGATGTCCGTCTCCAACTCGATTCCGGGCCGATCCGCGCCAACTGGTTGATCGATGCGAGCGGGCAGGGCTGCGTGCTCGGGAGGCATCTCGGAACCCGGAAACTCCTCGACGGTTATCGCAACGTCTCGTACTTCGAGCACTTCGAGGGCGTCGAACGCCCGAGTGGTGATCGGGACGGGTTCGCCACCCTTGCGATGTGCCGTGAAGGATGGTTCTGGATGATTCCGATCGACGAGAAGACCACCAGCGTGGGCGTGGTCCTGGATGAGAAGCTTGCGAAGCTCATTCCGGTCCCGGCGAATCAGAGGCTGGACTGGTGCATCGAGAACTGTCCACTCGTGAAGCATCGACTTCGGGATGCGGTCGGGCCGAAGACGAACGAGGTGGTGGGCGACTTCTCCTATACCTGCGAACCCTACGCCGGCGACGGTTGGTTCATGGTCGGGGATGCCGCGGCGTTCATCGATCCCGTCTGGTCGACCGGTGTCAGCCTGGGAATCGACAGTGGTTTGCAATCGGCGCGGTGGATCATCGACGTGGACTCCGGTCGCATGATGGCGGGCGCGGCATCCCGTGCCTATGCGAAGCGGATCACGCGATTGCGTTCGAGTTTCCTATCCCTGATCTCGAACTTCTATGACCACTCGTTCCGCGAACTTCTGGTGAGCGGCCACAGTCCGTTCAAAGTCGATGCGGCCGTGGTCAACATGCTTGCCGGGGAGATCTTCGAGGGAGTTCCGTTTCGAGTTCGCTGGCGGTGGGAACTCATGCAGTGGTTCAAGGAGCTCAATCGGTACCGAAAGGTCGTGGAGTGGATTCGTCCGCATTCCCTCCTCCAGTCCGGTGGCGTCGCGTTGCCTGCCCCGCAATCGGGCGTGGTCCGCGGCATCAAGAGACGGCATCGCGGACAACCGTCGTGGCAGCCGAGCTGATTCGAGATTTCATCGCCTCGGTGGATCGCGACCCGGATCGGGTGGCGGTCCACGATCTCACGTCGGGACGGTCGACCAGTCGTGGAGATGTTCTGGCGGCCGCAACGCGAATCGCTCGCCGGCTTGATGCCTCCGTTCCTGAAGACGGCGTGGTGATGCTCCACGGCCCGAGCGGCGCCGGTTACTGGGCTGGTCTGCTCGCGATTCTCGGTTCGGGGCGACGGGTGCTGCCCATCGGCATCGAGACGACCGCGCGGGATCGCGCCAGTCTGCATGACGCGCATCGAGTCGATGGGATCGTCGAGACGGACATGTCGGTCGGATGGAACGATTCGCCGGCGACGATCCGGCTTCCGGCCATGGACGACGGGGACGTCCGGACGGGAGATGACGTCGCTCTTCTCGACCGGGGATCGCAAGGATCTCTTCTGCTGCGGAGTTCGGGTACGACCGGGCGGCCGGCGGTCGCGCTTCGAAGCGCGGCGGCACTGGACCGGGTGTCGGCGACCCTGCTCAAGGTCCTCGAGCTGAATGGTGATGACGTGGTGCTCGCGTTCAACGCGAGCGGCATTATGACGATCGGCTAGTTCTTCGCCGTGGCGATCACCGCAGGTCAAAAGTTCATTCGCCGCCAGTCGGCTGCACGAACGAATGTCTCGAACACGGCGGTCGCCGACTTCAGTCTCGACACCGCCGTCACATCTGAGGGCGGGTTCGGGACGTGGGGTAGCGACGAGGTAACGGTCGACACGATCGGCCGGTATCTCGTCATTCATGGGACCGGTGAGGTTGACACCAGCGGCACGACTCGTGAGGTGGGCACGAACTCGATTGTCGTCGACGGCACCAGTCAGGACATCCACGGGCTGACCACGCACAGATATGTGCGGAATTCGGGTGGTGCTGATGAGGCGGTGTCGCTCGGTGTCGGCATCGTTGACGCCACAGCGGGCACTGAGGCGATCGGTTCCCGCATCGACGGTTCGTCATTCGCTGACGCT
>JABABZ010000268.1 GCA_014237965.1 Phycisphaerales bacterium
CGGTCAGGGAGGAGGTTCAATCGCGCGCAGAGTCGAGCCATCGTCGCCGCGGCTCTGATGCCTCGGTCGTTGAGTGGGCGCTCATGGTCGCTCTGTGCGGGCGACTTCCAACTGCTCTTGGCGTGTCGAAGAAGAAGGATCTCAAGGGGGTGTTCGGGCATCTGTCTCCGCTCCTCGATCGAGTTCGGTCGAATCAGGGGGCGCAGTCGCCCCATGCGGCCAGAAGCAGGCCGAGATCCGATCCACTGGTCGTTCCGTCGCCGTCGAGATCGCCGCCGGGCCCACCCCAGGCTGCCAGCATCAGGCCCAGATCGGCACCACCCACGGCGTCATCGCCATCCAAGTCCGGCGGGCAGGGGTTGGCGGGTGGCGAGTAGCGGATCGGCTGGCTGCTCCAGCGAATGGTGATGAGGTCGCCGGTGACCGGGTCCGCGGCGAGCGCCACGATCGCGCCGGCGGTCTGATCGAAGAGTTCGACGCTGGTCGGGTTGCCATCGGCATCGAACTTGATGACTCGAAGCCACTGACGTATGAAGTCGGCGAAGAAGATTCCTCGCCACTCCGCCGGCCAGGCCGGATGTGCCTGCATCACGCCGCCGGTGACGGAATTCGCGGGGAATGCGGATCCCGCGACGGGGGAATCGTTCGAACCGATCTGGGCTTCGGTCGCGTCGCCACCCGTGTAGGTCGGGACGCGAGTCTCCGGGCTGTTGTGCCGGATTTCCAACATCGGGCGGTGATGACTGAAGACCGGTGTGCCGACCACCTGGGTCACCGGTAGGTCCGGCGTGTCCAGCCGGTCCACGTTGGGGCCGGTCGGAATGATGGTCCGAGCGCGGATCTCATGCTGGCCCGGGGAGAGGTCGGCGGTGAACCACGCGGTCCGCCATTGCTCCCAGCCGCCGGTTGGCGGGATGTCGAGTTCGGTGTGAAAGACTCCGTCGATGTCGATGGCGATGGGTCTTGGATCACCGCCGCCGTTGGCGAAGCGGAGTCCGAGTCGCTGCACCCCGGTCCGATCGACGTCGATCGTGAAGTTGATCACTTCGCCGGTGCTGAAGCCGAAATCGAGATAGCCCTCGCCGGTGTACCCGCCGACCTCGGCCTTGAAGGTCGGGCCGGTCCAGTCGGTGGGGAATTGCCACGCTGGATCACAGGGGTTCGCGGGGTACGTCCGAGGTTGGGCGTCCTGAAGGATCAGATCCCGAAAGCGGAATCGTTCTTCGCAACCGTTCCGGCCCGCCAAGGGGTTGATCGCGGTGGGATGAAGGGTGTTGGCGTTCCAGTATTCCGCGTTGGCATCGAGTCCCTCGAACAGCGGCCAGCCCAGGTTGGAGCCTCGGACCTTGACGATTCCGGAGTCTTCCCAGGTGTTCCAGCCGACATCGCCGTAGGAGATGTCGGCCGGTCGCGCCGCGGCCGGATCAGTGCTGCCGGTTCCGGGGACGATCGACATCCGGAAAGGGTTGCGCAGGCCGAGGCAGAACACGCGGCTTCTCGGTGATCGAGGAGAATCGGCTTCGTACCAGGGGTTGCTCGATATTCCGTCGCCGGTTTCGGGGTCGATCCTCAGGATCTTGCCACAGAGCGAATCGATGTACTGCGATCGAAACGCGCCGATGTCCTGGTCGGGAGTGATGATTCCGTCGGCAAGTCCTTGCTCCACCCATCCGCCTTCGAACGGGCCGCCGGTGTCGACTTCGGAGTAACTGGCGGAATCTCCCATGGTGGCCAGGAGCGTGCCGTCTCTTCCGAACGCGAGCGAACCGACGCCGTGCGACTGGCCGAGAATCGGGAGGCCGTCGGTGATGTCGTCGCCGAGAAGAATCGTTCGGCTCTCCGGATCGATCGTGGAGAAATCGCTCTTCACCGTGGCGGTGTATCGAGTGATCCGGCCGATGCTCGCCTGGAAGTAGAGGTCGGCTTCCGGGTCGTATTCCGGCGAACCGGCATTGAGAAGGAAGTAGCGGTCGACGGCATAGAGAAGGTAGAGCCGGCCGTTCGTCAGAAAGTTCGGATCGAGGGTCAGCCCGAGAAGACCGTGATCCCGCCAGGCGCCGACTTCGTCGTGAATATCGAGCATCGGTTCCATGCTCATGGCGAGATCCGGTCCCAGCATCCACACCACGCCTTCGCGCTCCCAGGCGACGAACCTTCCGTCGCCCACCGGGACGATGCCGACGATGTCACCCCAGTCGCCGGGATTCCCCGTGCGGGTGAATCCCTCGGGCGGAGCCATCGCGTCGGCAGGAAGAGCGATGGTCCCGATTCCGACCAGGGTCGCGGTCACGAGTCGGGTCGCGAATCGGAGCAGCATTGGATGAAGTAGCCGTATCGCGGTCATGAGGCGGGTCAGAGGTGGATGCGGGAAGGATCTCTATCTCAGATGAGCAAGGAGGCCCTGGGTTCCCTCGATCCGTGGGCCGTCGCTGCTTCGCGGAATCCCGGTTGGGGGGTACTCTACTGTCATGAGAACGACTCGATGCCTCGTCGCCTTCGCTTTTCTTCTCGCCATTTTCTATAATACTTTAAGAGATTAAAAATTCTATGCGTTTTGTCTCTGGATAAAAAATATAGTATAATGTAAGAAGATAATAAAGACTGCAGGTACTGAGGACTA
>JABABZ010000269.1 GCA_014237965.1 Phycisphaerales bacterium
GCCGCAAGATCGGGTTGGCCTCATGCTGTGACGGCTTGTGAAAGACACGCCCAAGCGTGGTCGACTCGATGAGGAAATCGTCGACGAAGAGCTGCCGCCCCACGTCGATCGGGATCACGGCGGGAGGGCTCTCCAGGTCGATCAACGCCCAACGGATCGTCCTGGCGGTCGGCGGGACGGCGAGTACCAGACGGCTTGACGTTCCCGGTGAAGATCTCCCCATCGTCACGAACAAGCTCGGTGAACCACATCGTTACTTCGGGCGACGAGTGCTCGTGGTCGGCGGCAAGAACAGCGCCGCGGAATCGGCCATCCGTCTCTGGCGGGCGGGCGCCGACGTGATCATCTCGTACCGGGGCGAGGATTTGCACCCCCGGATCAAGTACTGGATTCGTCCCGAGCTGGCGTCCTGCATCCGCTCGGGTCTGATCGCCGCCAGATTCGGCACCCGGGTCCTGGCCATCGGACCCAACGCCGTGACGTTGGAACGAATCGACGACGGTTCGACATTCGACGAACCGATCGACGACGTGCTGCTTCAGATCGGATTCGTCGCGGACGGGTCTCTGTTTGAAGCGATGGGCTGCGAACTCGTCGGTCCGAACAAGGCGGTCCTGCATGACACCGCCACCATGGAGACGAGCATCCCGGGAATCCACGTCGCCGGCACCGCGGTGAACGGGACTCAGGGACGCTACGAGATCTACATCGAGAATTCGCACGTGCATGCGGTTCGGATCGCGGCCGCGTTGGCCGGCGACCCGCCGCCGCCGGATCCGATTCTTCCGGAACTCCCGGAAGCCTGACCCCGGGGCCCGCTGCAATCAGCTGCGTTCGCCTCTTGCCCGCCGAAGGGCGCGGGTTCGCTTCTTGAGCTTTCGACGATTTCGCCAGCCGTTGAACATCAGGCCGAAGGCGAAGGTGGCGCTGATCACGAAGCCGGCGACGCCGAGATGGAACGCGATCCCTTCACCGCGACTGGCGAGCACCAGGATCGCACTGGCCATGACCAGCGCCGAGATGAGGAGCGAGTAGCCGATCCGCTCGGAGGCGTCTTCGAGACCGGTCACCAGGTCCTCGATCGCCACGATGTCGAGCTGCAACCGGACCCGATTGCGGCGGACCCGCTGAAGGAACGACGAGAGTTCTCCGGGCAACGTCTCGCCGAGATGAAGAAGTTCCATCCCGGCTTCTCGGAATCTGCGAGCGACCGCCTTCGGACTGAATCGGCCCTTGAGCAGCTTCTCGATGTACGGCCTGGTGAATCCGATCAGATCGAAGGTCGGGTCGATCTGCATCGCCACGCCTTCGATGGTGGTCAGCGCCTTGATCAGGAGCACGACCTCCGCCGGGCATCGCAAGTCGTGCCGGCGAAGCGTCTGGAAGAACTCGTCCAGCACGCCACCCATGTCGATCCGATCGAGAGGCACGCCGACGAACCGGCCGACCAGCTGCTGCACGTCGGCTCGGGCCGCCTTCAGATCGATCGAGTCCAGATCCACGTCCGCCAGCGAGATGGCCGCCCTCATCACCATGTCGGAGTCGTTCCGGGTCATTCCGTAGACGATTTCGGCCAATCGCAGTCGGGTCTGGTCATCCACGAATCCGGTCATGCCGCAGTCGATGAAGGTGATTCCCCCGTCCGGTCGGACGAACAGATTCCCCGGATGTGGATCGGCGTGGAAGAACCCGACTTCAAGGGTCTGATGGAAGACGGCGCCGGCGCCGATCGTGACGATCTTCCGACGCTGCTCGGAGTTGAGCGTCGAGACATCGAGGTCCGCCAGGAGGGTGCCGGTCGCCAACGACTCGCACAGGACATCACGGGTGGTGGCCTGCCAGTGGATGGTCGGGAAGTCCACATCGGGATTGTCCGCGAACATTCCATTGAGCCGATCGGTGGCTCGTCCCTCGTTCGTGAGATCGGACTCCCGATCGAGCTCCTTGGCGAACTCCTCGACCGTCGCCTTGGGGTCGAACCCCACGTTGGCGATGTGTTCATCGACGAGATTGGCGAGAAAACGCAACGCCTCCATGTCGCCGACGATGATCTCGCGGATTTTGGGCCGAAGAATCTTGAGGACCACGGTGGTTCCGTCCAACAGCTCGGCGCGATGCGCCTGAGCCATGGATGCCGCGGCGATCGGCGCGTGATCGATCGACCGGAAGATCGAATCGAGACCGTCGGGAAATGACTCCGCCAGCTGGGCCTCGATATCGGAAAACGGCAGCGACGGGCAGCCTGACTGGAGCTTGGCGAATTCAACCGACCATTCGTCCGGAACCAGGTCCCGACGGGTCGAGAGGACCTGTCCGAGCTTGATGAAGGTCGGGCCGAGCTCTTCCATGGCCTTCCGCAGCCGCACCGGAGTGGGCATTCGCATGAGCTCCGCTTCGCCACGACCGATCCGGGCGGTCTCAAGGACCGAAGCGACCACGTCCCCGAGTCCGACTTCGCGCAGGAACTCCACGAATCCATATTTCGCAAGAACATGGACGATCTGTTTCCAACGCTTGATGTTGCGAATCTGGTTGCCGAGCACGCGGAGAGTCTACCGGCAGCGT
>JABABZ010000026.1:0-22658 GCA_014237965.1 Phycisphaerales bacterium
CCCGTGCGTGCCGACGATGGCGCCCGTCAGCGTGTGCGTCGCCGTGGCGCCTTTGGCGTCGCCCTCGCCCTTCCGCGTTCCCTCGCGCACAGTGCCGAAGTCCGCCACCTTGGCGATCAGGCCGCCTCCGCGATCGGAACCGGCCTCATCAACGAAGGCACGGTCGGTTCCACGCTGGGAACCAGCGGCGTCGTCTTCGCGCCGACCGACGAATGGCGATCACTTCCCGATGGGCGGCTGCATGCGTTCTGCCATGCGGTCCCCGGACGATGGCACCTGATGGGCGTCATGCTCTCCGGCGCCGGCAGCCTCGACTGGTTTCGATCGGCGATCGTGCCGGACATCGACGAAGAAGCGGGATCGGAGGCATTCCCCCGCATCGAATCGATGGCGAGCGAGGTGCCCGCTGGCGCCGCCGGACTCTTCTTCCTTCCCTATCTCTCCGGCGAACGAACCCCGTATCCAGACGTCCATGCTCGCGGCTCGTTCATCGGGCTCGACCAGCGTCATGATCGAAGGCACCTCGCCCGAGCCGTCTTCGAAGGCGTGACCCACGGACTCGCGCAATGCCTCGATCTCGTGCGGGCGGCCGGTGTCGATCCCGAATCGGTCCGACTCTCCGGCGGAGGTGCGAAGAGCCTCCTCTGGCGACAGACCTGCGCCGACCTCTTCGGTGTTCCCACCACCACGACCACGACCACCGAGGGCACGGCGTGCGGCGCCGCCATTCTCGCCGCGGTCGGAGCAGGCGCGTTCGCCGACATCGAAGAGGCCTGCCGGAAGACCATCACCGAGGTCGATCGAACGGAACCCGGACCGAACGCATCCGTGCTCGCTGCGAGACACGCGATCTACGAACGCCTCTATCCGGCACTGAAGCCCCTCTTTCCCGCCATCGCCGAAGACGTCTGATCGTCGAACTGACGCGAGAATCCGACGCAAGGACCCGACCATGATCGAAATGCTCGCCATGACCGCCTCGATGTTGATCGTCGGATGGATCATCTGGAAGGTGATCAATCGCCACGAAGAGGGTGATACCGCGCTGCAGTCGAAACTCGATGCCGACGATCGACGCGCCGCGATCGGTCGCGGCGAATCGCCGGATCCTCCGCCATCGGAATGAATGATCGATGCCGCCGGCCGAAAGGCCCCGGCGTCAGGCGACGAGACCTCGAGCACGGATTCGATTCACCGCCGGCTGCAGGTTACGCCCCGGACACGCCGTGGCCGCCCCGGGCCATTCGCGATGGGTGTAGACCTTGCGGGGAGAGATCCGGTAGGCCGTCACCAGGGTCTTCAAGTGGATGGCCAGCCCGTTGAGCTGGGCGGAGGTCGGCCGCTCGATCTCGAAGTTCCCGAGAACCAGAACGCCGATGTTCCCCTCGTTGCGATTCTTGACATGCGCCCCCTGCCAGGTGAGCGGACGGCACGACCAGATCCGCCCGGAGCGGTCGACGGCGAAGTGGTATCCGATGTCCGCCCAGCCGTTGTGATTCACGTGACCGCGGCGGATGGTGCGAAGACGATCCTGAGCATCCCGCGTCCGAGTACTCGCAAGTGGAGCCGGAAGACCATCGTGATGCACGGTCACGGCCCCGATGGACGTCATCCGGTTCATTCCCTTGTAGTCGGGGAGCATCGTGGTCCAGGTCGTTCTCGCTGCCACGTTGGCGAATTTCGGATCCGTGGCCGCCGCCGCGGCGCCCGGATTCGTCACGATGCCGGGGTTTCCCGCGGCCACGGCCGGCCAGTCGGGCCGCAGGGTCGAGGAACTTCGCCTCGGCGTCGAACACGCGCTCAGGCCAGCCATCAACGCGCTGCCGGAAAGGAGCGTGCGAGCGACTCCGCCGAGCACTTGGCGACGTTGCAGATCACACCCCGATGAGGCCTGATCGTCGTCTCGGCGAGGTCTGGTCATCGAATGAACCTTCCGTGGCTGGTGAACGGGATCTCACGACGTCGCATCGATCGGGCGGCCCGGGATCGAGCGGTGATCCATGATCCGGCACAAACACTGGCGAACGAGGATTCGCCTCTTTCAGACGACGACCGGAGGGCGATTGTTCGGGACAATCGGTCCCGATGTCCAAGTCATCGACCCCGATCTCGCGTCTGCTGCAGTATAGGACCGGGCGAGGCGGTCGAAATCGAACGACCCCCGAAGAACCGGCCGGAATCCTGCGTCGTCAAGAGCCGGGGACGACCCTCAAGAAGAGCGGCCGGACCTGCTCCGGCCCCGGTTTCGAGGCGCTGGCCGAGGCACTCCGACGCGAAGTTTCGGAGGCTTCTCGAATCGACTCCGGATCGGCTCCAGATCCCCTCCAAACGACCCATCTCAAAGCCGATTTGCGGTAGAATCTCAGGGGCTCGGAAGCGACCTTTCGAGGCACGATCGAAGTGTCTTTCTCAACCTTCGATCGGATCAGAAAACAGCGTTCTTAGTTCTCGATTCCGGACTCCTCTCGCGGAGCCGATCGAAACCGAATCGCGTGCCAGCGTCCTTGAGATCAGGTGAAGAACGGGAATGACCGACACCACGGAACCCGTAGATTCCGCAGCCGAAAACGGCGACGACTACACCAGTGATTCGATCCAGGTCCTCGAGGGTCTCGAGGCGGTTCGAAAGCGCCCCGGCATGTACGTCGGCGGCACTGGTCTCAGCGCCCTTCACCACCTCGTCTACGAGTGCGTCGACAACGCGATCGACGAAGCCATGGCTGATTTCGCCAGCCGTGTGGTCGTCCGCCTCGGCGTCGATGGCTCGTGCACGGTCACCGACGACGGGCGAGGAATGCCGACCGGCCCGATGAAGCACGAGAATCCCAAGATCGACGGCCGGCCCGCGGTCGAAGTGATTCTCACCCAGCTGCACGCCGGAGGAAAGTTCGGCGACAACGCCTACAAGGTCTCCGGCGGGCTCCACGGCGTCGGCGTCAAGTGCGTGAACGCCCTCTCGGAGTGGACCGAGGTCGAGGTCATCAAGGACGGACTCGTCCAGAAGATCCGATTCACGCGCGGCGAGGTCGTCACGGAACTGCACGTCGTCGAAGGCGTCGACGAGATGCTCGACATTCCGGCCGGCCGGAACGGCACCCGCATCTCCTTCAAGCCCGATCCGCAGATCTTCACGGACACCGATTTCCGATTCGAGACGCTGCAGCACCGGCTTCGGGAACTCGCTTTTCTCAACTCGGGCGTGGTCATCCGGCTGATCGACGAGCGAGTCGATGCGTCGGGGCGGATTCGGGAGGAGAACTATCACGACGAGCGAGGATTGCTCGCATACGTCGGACACCTCAATGCCAGCAAGCGGACCGAGAGCTCGATCATCCACCTCACCGCGAGCGACGAGGTTCAGAAGATCCAAGCCGAAATCGCGATGCAGTACACCGACGCCACCTCGGAGAACCTTCTGGCCTTCGGGAACAACATCTTCAATCCGGACGGCGGCACTCATGTCTCCGGATTCAAGACGGCCCTCACCAGGACCATCAACGGATACGCGAAGCGAAACAACCTGCTCAAGGATCTCACCCCCACCGGCGACGACCTCCGGGAGGGCCTGACCGCGATCATCAGCGTCAAGATCGGAGATCCGCAGTTCAACAACCAGACGAAGGAGAAGCTCCTCAATCAGGAGGCGGAGTCCTTCGTCAGCCAAATGGTCACCGAGGGCCTCGGCGCCTGGCTCGAAGAGCACCCGGGCGAAGCGAAGCTGATCGCGCTGAAGGCATCCCTCGCGGCACAGGCTCGCGAAGCCGCCCGCAAGGCCCGCGAGTTGATCAAGCGCAAGGGCGCCCTCGACTCCGGCGGCATGCCTCACAAGCTCGCCGACTGCTCGAGCAACAAGGTCGACGAGACCGAGATCTTCCTGGTGGAAGGTGATTCGGCGGGTGGCAGCGCCAAGGGCGGCCGCGACCACGTCAACCAGGCGATTCTCCCCCTCCGCGGAAAACTCCTGAACGTCGAAAAGGCGAGACTCGACAAGGTTCTCGGCTTCGAGGAGATCCGAACGCTCATCCAGGCATTGCAATGTGGCATCGGCGAGGACTTCGACGTCAGCAAGCTGCGATACGGCCGGATCATCATCATGACCGACGCCGATGTGGACGGCTCGCACATTCGCACCCTGCTTCTGACGTTCTTCTTCAGACAGATGTCCGAACTCGTGCGCCGTGGACACGTGTACATCGCCCAGCCCCCGCTCTACCAGCTCTCACGCGGCAAGAAGTCCTCCTACGTCCTCAACGACCGCCGCATGAACGACGTCCTGATGGACCAGGCGATGGAACACGCCGCATTCGTGGTTCGAGACGACGACGGAAGCGTTCGTTCCCGAATCGAAGGCGACGATGCACGCCGAGTGCTCCGCCGTCTCGAGCGGCTCGAAGAACTCACCACCGTCTCCCAGCGCCGGGGCATCCTGTTCACCGATCTTCTCGAGGCTCGCCACCGAGACCCTCAGAACAGCGACCGACTTCCACACTTCCATCTCCGATGGCAAGGCGGCGAGCGGCTCTGCTGGAGCGAAGCGGAAGCGATGGAAACGGTCAAGGCCAACCAGCTCGTTCTGGATACGACCATCGATCCGGAAGCATCACCCGCGCCGGACCCGACCATCGTCGCGTCCATCTGGGAGCTGCATGAGAACCGCGAGATCGACCGGATCATCGCCGAGCTGGCGGAAGTGGACATTTCGATCGACGACTGGTCACTGGTGCAGGAAGAGGCGGTCACCGGCGAGCGACTTCCGACCCGCTACGGCTGGCAAGTGGCCAGCCCGAAGAAGGACGGCGGCGAAGAGATCGTCGAAGCCGTCAACATCCCCGCGATCATCCAGACGATGCAGGACGTCGGACGCCGCGGTAGCGAAGTGAAACGGTTCAAGGGCCTGGGCGAAATGGAAGCGGAACAGCTCTGGGAGACCACCATGGACCCCACCAAGAGAACGCTTCTTCGAGTCAGCTGGGATGCCGCCAGTGAAGCCGACGCGCTCTTCGCGACCTTGATGGGCGAGAACGTCGAAGCCCGAAGGAACTACATCGAGGCCCACGCCCTCGAAGTCAAGAACCTCGATATCTGACCTCCGAGCCGCCGGGTCGACCCGACGGCGAGAAGTCACGCGGCCGCGATCGCGGCCGATCGAAGAATGCACGAGTCGCAGCGTCCACACGGCGTCCCGGTGTCACCCGGGTCGTAGCAGCTGAACGTCCGCTCGATCGGCACGCCCAGCTCCCTGGCCTTGCGGACGATCTCGATCTTGCCGAGATCGGCGAGCGGCGAGACGAACCGAGGCCCATGCCCTTCAACACCGGCCTTGGTCGCCAGATCCGCGAGGGCCTGAAATGCCGCCAGGTATTCGGGCCGACAATCGGGATACCCGGAATAGTCGATGGCGTTGATCCCCAACCAGATCTCACCCGCGTCGCGAACCTCCGCATAGGCCATCGCGAAACTCAGGAAGATCGTGTTGCGAGCCGGGACGTAGGTGACCGGAATGGTGCCTTCGTCGTCGGAGGAGCAACGGCCATGCCCGTCGACCCGGTCCTTGGGGACCTCGATGTCGTCGGTGAGCGCCGAACCGCCGAAAGCGCGGAGGTCGATCGAGAGCACGCGATGTTCGACGGCGCCGATACGCTCGGCGATCTCGGCCGCCCGCTCCAGCTCGATGCGATGTCGCTGCCCGTAGTCGAAGCTGAGCGCGTAGCACTCGCGGCCTTCTGCTCGAGCCCATGCCAGCACGGTCGAGGAATCAAGGCCACCGGAAAGAAGGACGATTGCTTTCATCGAATGCTCAAACCGGAGATGGAACCGACTCGAGGATCCGCTGCATGATGCGACGGGCGGTGATGGTGTCGCCTTCGTGCATCGCGGACTTGCTTACCACGCGATGGGCGCAGACCGGGAGAATGTTCTCGACCACGTCTTCCGGAATGCAGTGCTCTCGCCCCGCGAGAATCGCGGTCGCTCTCGCGGCCTGCGCGATGGCGAGGGAGCCGCGAGGACTCAGGCCCACCTGAAGATCGTCGTCCTCCCGGGTCGCCGTCGCAATCGCGATGATGTAGTCGGCAAGGCTCTGATCGAGGCGCACCGCATCGGTTCGAGCCTGAAGTTCCCTGATCTCCTCTTTCTCGAGCACCGGCGTCAACGACTGAAGCGTGGTCCTCGCCGGTTGCACGTCGAGAATTCGAACCTCGTCGTCGGGAGCGGGGTAGCCGAGACTGATCCGCATCAGGAATCGATCGAGTTGGTTCTCGGGCAGGAAGTAGGTCCCTTCGAATTCGTAGGGATTCTGGGTCGCGATGACCATGAAGGGATCAGGCAGCGGATGAACCGTGCCTTCGGCCGAGACCTGGCCCTCGCTCATCGCCTCCAGCATCGCCGACTGCGTGCGGGGCGTGGTGCGATTGACCTCATCCGCAAGCACGATGTTGGCGAAGATCGGCCCGCGGCGGAATTCAAAATCCTCGCTCTGACGATTGAAGATCGCCGCACCGGTGATGTCCGTGGGCAGGAGATCCGGAGTGCACTGAATGCGGCTGAAATCGGCATGAATCGAACGGGCGAGCGCGTTGGCGAGCACGGTCTTGCCGACCCCGGGGACGTCCTCGATCAGCACATGGCCTCGAGCAAGCAGGCATGCGACCAGACGGTCGACCACGAGGGCATTGCCCATGTAGACCGAGGCGATCGATTCACGAAGTTTCCGGAGGGCTTCATCCATGCCCTGAAAGGGTATCAGGCAGACTTGCCATCGGTCACTCCCCGTGTCGCCGGAATGGGAATCCCGGACGATCCGCACGTTTGGTGTTGACAGATGCCTGTTCTCCATCGACGCTGGCGAGGCGAATTTCCCATGGAGCCGGCATGTTGCCACGGAAAGACCTGAGTTCGCCGTCCGAACGAAGTCTCGCCTGCGTCACGGCGAACCTTCCCTGCAGTCGGTGCCGATACGACCTGCAAGGTCAATCCATCGAGAGTCGATGCCCGGAATGCGGGCTTCCGGTCGAGACCTCCCTTCACGCCTCGATCGATCTGGAGACCATTCAGGGAGAAGGACTCCCCGGGCCACGCCGGATCGCGATCGCCACGATCGCGCTCCCGTTCACCGCATCGATCTGGGCGATCGGGTCCACCGCTCTCTGGGGGATCATGATCACCGCCCCCTCGAGCACGACGACGGGCCCCTCTTCATTCACCCCCCTTCTCCTCAACCTGATCGCCGCGATGTTCGCGGTCGGTTGCGTGATCGTGGTCGCGATGGCCCAACATGTCTGGAAGCCGTTCCTCGATCGACTCCGAATCTCGCTCCTCTATGTGTCTTGTGTCGTTCTGGCGGCGTCACCCCTGCTCTTCTTCGGGACGGAGCATTCCATCCCGAGCCTCTCGCCCGGCTGGTGGCTCCTGGTGGCCATGATTCGAACCGCCGCTCTTTTCGCCATGACCTTGGCGACCACGCACGTTCTGGCGCGGATCGGCCGTCGTGGCCTCGCGTATCGAAGAGCTGGAATGGCGATTCAGGGCACCAACCCGCTCTTGATCGGCCTCGGCGTCGAATTCCTGACCCAGGCCATTCTGGCGATGATGCGGATCGACCCGATGGCGCCATCGAGCCTGGTCAGCGTGCTCATGATGCTCGGGCTGGGAAGCTCGCTCCTGGTCTCTCTGGGAATGGTCTACCTCCTGTTCAACGCGATCTGGGGCACCCTTCCTCTGCTTCGGAGACTCCACCGGTACTCCGATCTCGTCGCGTCACAGGATTCCGCCGAGGATTCCTGAACCGGCTGCCAGCATGGCAGCCCTCCCCGCGAGTTGGCCATCGACTGACGGCCCCCGGCCCCGGATCTTCCAGCATCCTCGTGACCCTCCGGGCTTGAGGATCTCGCGTACCAGCCTGCTTTTCCCCGGTCGAGGCCACGGGAAGGCCGATCTTTCGGCCGGACCCATGAGAATGGTCATACCCGAGGTCTCCAAGTCGATCCCACCGTTTCCAGCCTCCGCCGACCGGGTTTTGGCGCGGAGGTTGTTCCTTTCTCCGCTTCGAATGGTGGGAGTTGGTTTCTTGCTCCTTGCCGCCGGCTCCGTGCGGAGCCAGAACATCGCCGAAATCCCTTGCGGATCAGTCCGACCCCACTTTCGGGGCCCCGGCCCGCAACGAGTCAGGAGTAGCAGACGCCATGGCAGTGAAGGAATTGTCCTTCGATACCGACGCCCGGAAGTCCCTCCTCGCAGGTGTCGAGAAGCTTGCATCAGCAGTCAAGAGCACCCTCGGCCCCCGCGGTCGAAGTGCCATCATCGACAAGAGCTGGGGCGGACCCACGGTCACCAAGGACGGCGTGAGCGTCGCCGAGGAGATCGAACTCCAGCACAAGGTCGAGAACATCGGTGCTCGCCTCGTCCGTGAAGCGGCCAGCAAGACCAGTGATGACGCCGGTGACGGCACCACCACTGCGACCGTGCTTGCCGAAGCGATCTTCAAGGCCGGCCTGAAGCAGGTCACCGCGGGCGTGGAAGCAAACGCGATGGTTCGTGGTCTCAAGGCCGGCGTCACCGCCGTCGTCGCGGAAATCACCGCCTCCGCTCGCCCGGTCGAACAGGTCTCCGGTGGCATCGCCGCCGTCGCGACCATCTCGGGCAACAACGATCCCTCCGTGGGCAAGATCATGGCCGAGGCCTTCAAGCGGGTCGGCAAGGAAGGCGTGATCACGATCGAGGAAGGCAAGGGCCGGGAGACCGAGATCGACGTCGTGGAAGGCATGCAGTTCGATCGCGGCTACCTGAGTCCGAACTTCGTGACCGACGCCGAGGCGATGAAGGTCGTGCTCGAGAAGCCCCTGATCCTCATCCATGAGGACAAGATCGACAACATCACGAAGCTCGTACCGTTTCTCGAGAAGGTCATGGCGGCGAAGAAGCCCCTGCTGATCATCGCCGAGGACATCACCGGCGAAGCCCTCTCGACGCTGGTCATCAACAAGCTTCGAGGCGTGCTTCAGGTCTGTGCCGTGAAGGCCCCGGGCTATGGTGATCGACGCAAGGCCATGCTCGAGGACATCGCGACCCTCACGGGTGCGACCGCCGTCATGAAGGATCTCGGAATGGAACTTGATTCCCTCGAGATCGCACACCTCGGCCGGGTCAAGAAGGTCGAGATCACCTCCGACAACACCGTGATGGTCGAAGGCGCCGGCTCCACGAACGACATCCAGAGCCGATGCGACCAGATTCGAGCGGAAATCGACCGCACTGACAGCGACTACGACCGTGAGAAGCTCCAGGAGCGTCTCGCCAAGCTGGCCGGCGGCGTGGCTCAGATCAACGTCGGCGCGGGCAGCGAAGCGGAGCTCAAGGAGAAGAAGGCTCGCGTCGAGGATGCCTTGCACGCGACTCGGGCCGCGATCGCCGAGGGCGTCGTCCCCGGCGGCGGTACCAGTTTCATTCGAGCGATTCCGGCACTCGACAAGGCCCGCAAGGCCGCTCGAGGAGAAGAGAAGTTCGGCGTGGACATCCTCGCCGAGGCTCTTCAGGTCCCCCTCCGAACCATCGCGGACAACGCGGGCGAGAAGGGCACCGTCATCGTCTCCAAGGTCATGGAGCTCGAGGGAGAAGAAGGTTTCAACGCCCTCTCACTCCAGTACGGCAACCTGATCGAACAGGGCGTGATCACGCCGGCGAAGGTCGATCGAACCGCGCTCCAGAACGCCGCAAGCGTCACGGCGCTGCTTCTCACCACCGATTGCACCATCGTCGACGTACCGGTCGAGGACGAAGGCGAGCACGACCACGGCCACGATCATGGTGATCCCATGGGCGGCATGGGCGGAATGGGTGGCATGCCAGGAATGGGCGGCATGGGCGGAATGCCCGGCATGGGCGGCATGGGCTTCTGAGCCCGGCAGTCGACCCGACTCACGAGACACGAAT
The DNA here is from genome assembly GCA_014237965.1 of Phycisphaerales bacterium. Lineage (GTDB taxonomy): Bacteria > Planctomycetota > Phycisphaerae > Phycisphaerales > SM1A02 > UBA12014. Next base: position 9,928 of record JABABZ010000026.1, read on the forward strand.
CGAAACATCCACGTCGACACACGACGATTGAACTGGAGAACGCAGCATGTCAGTCAGACCACTCGAGGATCGAATCCTCATCAAGCCCCTTGAAGCGGAAACCAAGACGAAGTCCGGCATCATCCTTCCCGAGAGCGCCAAGGAGAAGCCGATGCAGGGCAAGGTCGTTTCGCTCGGCCCCGGCAAGCTCCTCGACAACGGCGAGCGCGTGAAGCCCGGCGTCAAGAAGGGTGACACCGTGGTGTACGGCAAGTACTCCGGCACCGAGGTGGAGATCAAGAACACCATGCACCTCATCGTCCGCGAAAGTGAACTCCTCGGCGTCATCGAAGGCTGATGGCTTCGATCGGTGATCATGTGATCACACCGCAGCGGACCGACGACGGTCCGGAACCGTCCTTCTTTTCTCAACGCACCCACGGGAAGCACACCCGATGACCAGCAAGCAGATGAAATTCGACATCGCCGCCCAGGCGGAATTCAAGAAGGGCGTCGACAAGCTCGCGTCCGCCGTCGCGGTGACGATGGGCCCCAGCGGCCACAACGTCGTGATCGAAAAATCCTACGGAGGCCCCTCGGTCACCAAGGACGGCGTGAGCGTCGCCAAGGAAATCGATCTTCCCAGCCCCTTCGAGAACATGGGCGCGAAGATGGTCCAGCAGGTCGCCAAGAAGACGGCCGACGTCGCCGGCGACGGCACCACCGCCGCCACGATCCTCGCCGCCGCCATCTACAGCCGTGGCCTCCGGACGGTTGCGTCCGGTGCCAATGCCGTCGCGGTCCAGCGAGGCATCAACGCCGCCAGCCAGATCGCCTGCGACGCGATCAACGACTTCGCCGCGAAGTGCAAGGGCAAGTCGGATCTTCAGAAGATCGCCACCGTCAGTGCCAACCACGATTCGGGCATCGGCGCCCTGGTCGCGGAAGCCATCGACAAGGTGGGCGCGGAAGGCGTCGTCGAGATCGAGGAAGGCAAGACCGCCGACACGAACCTCGACTACGTGGAAGGCATGAACTTCGACAAGGGGTATCTCAGCCCCTACTTCATGACCGACCCGAAGCGAGCGGAAGCCATCATCGAAAAGCCGATGATCCTCATCCACGAGAAGAAGATCTCGAACCTCGCCGATCTGCTCCCGCTCCTCAACAAGATCGCCGGCGCGGGCAAGCCCCTGCTCATCATCGCCGAGGACGTCGACAACGAAGCCCTCGCGGCCCTCGTGGTCAACCGTCTTCGCGGCGTCCTCGAAGTCTGTGCCGTCAAGGCCCCCGGGTTCGGCGACCGACGCAAGGCCATGCTCGGTGACATCGCCGCCCTCACCGGCGGAACCTTCTTCAGCGAGGATCTCGGACGAAGTCTCGAGGACATCGAGCTCACCGAACTCGGTTCCGCTCGCAAGGTGATCGTCACCAAGGATGACACCACGCTCATCGAAGGCGCCGGCAAGAAGAAGGAGATCTCCAACCGGGTCGCCCAGATCTCCGCGCAGTACGAACGATCCACGAGCGACTACGACCGTGAGAAGCTCCAGGAGCGACTTGCGAAGATGACCGGTGGCGTCGCCATCCTGTCCGTCGGCGGAGCGACCGAACTCGAAATGAAGGAGCGGAAGGATCGCGTCGACGACGCCCTCTCCGCGACCCGAGCCGCAGCCAAGGAGGGATACGTCCCCGGTGGCGGCGTCGCCTTCATTCGAGCGATCGCCGCCGTGGAAGAGAACCGCCGCAAGGGCAAGGGTGACGAACGCTTCGGCTTCGACATCCTCGCCGAGGCGTTGGAGGCACCGGCTTTCCGAATCGCCGCCAACTCGGGCGTCGACGGAGACCTGGTCATCTCGAAGATCCGTGATGCAAAGGCCGGAAACGGCTTCAATGCCGCCAACGGCAAGTACGAGGATCTCGTGAAGGCCGGCATCATCGATCCGGCACTCGTCGCGACGACGGCACTGTCCAACGCCGCCAGCGTCGCGGGTCTCATGTTGACCACTGATGTCGCCCTCACGGAATTGAAGGACGACACTTCGCCCGTAGAAGGCGCGATCAGCTGAATCCATACTCACGATCGACGCGGGGAGAGTCCGGAGCAATCACCGACTCTCCCCGCATTCGTGAACTCCCAGTCGCCGGGACCCAAGCCGGATGAGCATCACCCGCTGCTACTACGAAGTCCTCTCCGTCGAACGCACCGCGTCCGGCGACGAGATCAAGCGGTCTTATCGACGGCTGGCGATGAAGTTCCACCCGGACCGGAATCCGGGAGACGAGGAAGCCGAAAAATCCTTCAAGGAGTGCGCCGAGGCGTATGAAGTGCTCTCCGACCCTGATCGCCGGAGCCGGTACGACCAGTTCGGGCACGAGGGACTCCGCGACACGCCGGGACACGACTTCAACCGAATGAACGTCGACGACATCTTCTCGATGTTCAACGACATCTTCGGCGGAGGTGGCGGACGATCCAGCTCGCGGCGACGCAGACCCACGAGAGGGTTCGATCTCGAGACTCAGATCGAGATCTCCCTCGAAGAGGTCCTGGAAGGCACGTCCAGAGACGTCGATTTCCGACGCCTCGACGTCTGCGCCAAGTGCGAAGGCAGCGGGGCGAAACCTGGCACCAGGCCGGTCAAATGTCCCACCTGCGAGGGTGCCGGCAAGGTCGAACAGGCCGGTCTGGGCGGCATGTTCCGAATGGTGGTGGCCTGCCCGAACTGCCGAGGCCGAGGCGAGGTCGTGACCGAACATTGTGGCGATTGCCGTGGCGCCGGCCGCATTTCCGTGAAGCGGAATCTCGAAGTGAAGGTGCCCATGGGAATTCGTCACGGGCAGGTGATCCGCGTGCAGGGAGAGGGCGAGCCCCCGCGGCCCGAAGATCAGCCCGACGGAAGCGGCTTGCGTGGAGACCTCCATGTCGTCGTCGCGGTCGAAGAGCACGAAGATTTCCAGCGGGACGAAAACGACCTGGTGACCATCGCTCCCGTCGCCTTCGCCCAGGGGGCGCTGGGCGCGACCATCGAGATACCACTGCTCGAGGGAGACACCGTCAGCCTCGAGCTTTCTCCCGGAACCCAGCATGGTGAGATCCATCGGATTCCGGGACATGGCTGCCCGAAACTTCGAGGCGGTGAACGAGGCGAGCTGGTCGTGGTGCTGCAGCTGGTCGTTCCCCGTCGACTCAACGAGACCCAGCGAGATCTGCTTTCCAAATACGCGGAGACGGAAGATCTCGAGTTCAATGACGCGGAACCAAGTCTCTGGAACAAGATCAAGGGGTCCTTCTCCTGAGTCCCCCCGATACCGACGCTCTCTCACAAGAATCATCCTCGGATCTTCAGACATGACGACCGAACCAGAAGCAATGCCAGACCACGGCGAAGACGACTCGGATGCCATCGACCCGATCGAGCTGGAGGCCATGCTCGTCGAGCTCGGACTCGACGACGAGGTCATCGATGCCACTCCGCCGGAGGTGATGGAGATCCTCTCCCGACTCACCGTGGAACGATCCAACGCCGACGAAGCTCGAATGCGGGCTCTCGCGGACTTTCGGAACTTCCAACGACGATCCATCGAGAACGAGACCCGCGCCCGTCGCGAAGGACTCTCCGCCGTGGTTCGTTCACTCCTCCCCGCACTCGACCACTTCGACATGGCCCTTCAATCCGTGGGTGCCGCAGCGACGATCGATCAGGTGGTCGCCGGAGTCAGCATGGTCCAGGGCGAGATCATGCGGGCGCTCGAGGCCAACGGAATCACCGTCATCGATGCAGACCCGGGTGATGCGTTCGAGCCGGGATTGCACGAGGCGGTCGGGGTCCAACCGGCCGCAGCGGCCGACGACGCGCTCGAACCCGGAAGCATCGCGCTCAGCATCTCCGCCGGCTACGCCCTCGGCGACGTCATCCTCCGCCCTGCGAAGGTGATGCTCGTCGCCGGCGCCGAGTCGGACTGAACGAGGACTCTGCCGGCATGCCGACCTACGACTACATCTGTGATGCCTGTGGCCACACCTTCGAACTCTTCCAGTCGATGACGGCGAAGCACGAGAAGACCTGCCCCGAGTGTCGAAAGCGGAAACTCCGCCGACTGATCGGAATGGGTGCCGCCATCCTCGTCGGCGGCTCGTCCGGGTCCTCCGGATCCGATGCGGAATCCAGCGACCCCCAGACGACCAGTGACTCGGATTCGACGACCGGCGGCGATTCGACCGCCACCGAATCCACGGAATCCACGAAATCGAAGACGGAGTCGCCCTCGGAAACCAAGAAGTCCGAACCCGCCCCCGAACCGCCCGAGAAGAAGATCTCGGGATCGACCTCCACACCGACCCACGAAGCTCGCGAAGGCCGAGGTGTCGGAAATCTCGTGGACGCCGCACGAAGACAGCGTCGGGAGACCGGAGACGGCAACCGTTCCAAGAAGACCGACGCCGCCAAACCCACCGCCAAGAAGTCCGCGGGAAAGACTTCGAAGTCCAAGCCCGCCGGGGGTTCCACCCGTCGGAAGACCTCGAAACCCGCTTCGAAATCCCGGAAGACCAAGTGACCACGTCCGAGTCTCATCGGTCGGGCACTCCCCTCCTCCCCCTCCAGATCGCCTCCTCGAGCACCATTGGTACCCGGGACCGGTAGCATTCACTCATGCCTTCTCGATTCGCCGGGCGCATTCTCGCGCATCTCACCCACGACAACTACCGCCCTGCCACTCCAGGCGAGATCGAACGCCAGATGCAGGTCTCCGTCGACGACGCCGAGATCTTCGAGAAGGCGATCGCACTGCTCCTCGACGATAAACGAGCCGAGATCGGCACCGATGAGAAGATTCGGCTTCCGGGGTACGGCGACGAAACCGAAGGCTCCATCAAGATCAACGCGAAGGGGTTCGCATTCGTCCGTCCCGACCGGCCAGTCAAGGAAGGCGATCTGTTCATCCCCAAAGGCGAGACGAAGGATGCCATCAGCGGCGATCGAGTTCGATGCCGCGTGATGCGACGAAACTCCTCCGGCTCCCGGGATCGCGGCCGAGGCGCCGGAAGATCCGGCGGACCTGGTGGCGACTCCGTGAAGAAATCGGTCGTGGGCCGGGTGCTCGAGGTCCTCGAACGCGGCCGCACTCGATTCGCGGGAAATCTGGTTCGCCAGGGACGCCACTGGTTCATCGAACCGGACGGGAAGATCCTGCAGGCTCCAGTGCTGGTCCGAGACCCTCACGCCAAGAACGCGAAGGCCGGTGACAAGGTCGTGTTCGATCTCGTGGTGCATCCCGACGAGTTCACCGTCGGCGAAGCGGCGATCACCGAAGTTCTGGGAGTCTCGGGCGAACCCGACGTCGAGACTCGGGCCGTGATCGAGAGCTACGGCCTCCGGGACGGCTTTGAAGACGTGGTGCTCGACGAGGCCCGTGCGGCGGCCGCGACCTTCGAGCACGATTCCAAGGAGATCGGCGACGATCGCGAAGACCTCTCGGACCGCCTGATCTTCACGATCGATCCGCCGGACGCGAAGGACTTCGATGATGCGATCTCCATCGACTACGACGAGGAGTCGGGAGAATGGGAACTCGGCGTGCATATCGCCGATGTCGCGAACTTCGTCGAAACCGGAAGCGAGATCGATCTGGAGGCGGAGCGCCGTGGCAACAGCGCCTATCTTCCGCGTCTCGTGCTTCCCATGATCCCGGAGACTCTCTCCAACGGCGTCTGCTCGCTGCAGGAAGGTGTCCCGCGGTTCACCAAGAGCGCGTTCATCCATCTGGACAACAAGGGTCGGGTGATGGGAACCCGCCTGTCCCGGACCCTCATCCACTCTCGCAAGAGGCTCACCTACCTCGAAGCACAGGCGCTCATCGACGGCGATCTGAAACTCGCCCGCCAGCACACCCGGGCGGAACCGGCCTACGAGGATGATCTCCTCCTCGCGCTTCGACGCGCCGACAAGCTCGCCCGCATCATCCGGTCCCGCCGAATGCGCGATGGCATGCTGGTCCTCGGGCTCCCCGAATTCGAACTCGTCTTCGACGAGGAAGGGCACGTGATCGATGCCCAGCCGGAAGACGACGCCTACACCCACACCATCATCGAGATGTTCATGGTGGAAGCCAATGAAGCGGTCGCACGCACCTTCTCCGACCTTTCGCTGCCTCTGCTCCGCCGGGTCCACCCCGAACCGACCTTCCACGACATCGAAGAACTCCGCGAGCACGCCCGCATGGTCGGATTCAATCTGCCCGAGGAGCCGGACCGCACCGACATCAAGTCGCTGCTCGACGCCACTCGGGACAGCCCCGCTTCGCGGGCCATCCACTTCGCGGTGCTGCGAACCCTGACCAAGGCCACCTACTCCCCCGCGATCATCGGTCACTTCGCACTCGCAGGCGACCACTACGCCCACTTCACCAGTCCCATTCGACGGTACCCGGACCTCATGGTGCACCGCGCCATCGACGCATTTCTCGATCACACCGAGAACGGACGGAAGGTCGGCGGAGGGAAAGCCCGCGCCCGCCTGCGTTCCACCCTCGAGGGCGATTCGAGGATCGCCGACGAAGCGCGGCTTCTGGAGATCGGCCTGCACTGTTCGGACACCGAAGTGGCCGCCGAAGGCGCGGAACGCGAACTCCGGTCCTTCCTGGTGATTCAATTTCTTGCTGAGAAGCATCTCGGTGACGAACTTCCCGGCGTCGTCACGCACATCCGACCCAACGGCGGACTCTTCGTCAGTCTTGATCGCTATCTGGTGGACGGAATGGCGAGTCTCACGCAACTTGGCGCATCCAGTAAACGCGATGACCGATGGACGCAGGACCGCCAATCCGGGCGTCTGGTCGCGGAGAGAAGCGGCGCCAGCCTCGGACTCGGTGATCAGGTGGTCGTCAAGATCCTCCGCGCAGATGCCGCCGGACGACAACTCGACCTCGCGGTCGTCGGACTTGTCGACCGAGCACCCAAGGTGGCGGACGGCAGCGACCGAAAGGCAGCCGCTCGCCGCGGACGAGGCTCCGACCGTGCGACCGGACGGGGCGGGGCATGGTCCAAGGGGAAGAACAAGAAGGGCAAGGGACGAGGTCGGCGCGGAAGTCGAGGCTGAACCACCCTCTCGATCCAGAACGAACGCCCCTCACTCGCAGTGCTGGCCGGTCAGAAAGAACCGGCTGATGTCGATTCCGTCGACGAGCCCGCTGTCATCGACTTCGTCGAGCAGATCGCGGAGGAAAGCAGCCCTTGACGTCTCTTGATTGACATCGCACCGGTGCTCCAGCGTCCACGCGGAGTGCCGACGCCCACCACGTCGGCAACCGGAAAAGCGCCGTGGCATGCACTTGATTGGGCGGTGAATATCCCAGAGATTCCTGCGCCGCTGCCTCTCCCGCCGCCGAGCGGCGACCGCCCATCCGTGCGGCCCGGCCCTGCTGGACAGCACCATGGGAGGTCGTCGGAGGCGAGCGAACACGATCAGAACGACGTGATCAGAAGCTCCTCTTCCAAAGTCAGCCAGGTCTCACCTTCAAGGATCGCATCCTGGACTTCGCTGCGAAGTTTCGTCGCCACGGAGAGTTCGCCATCGATCAGGCAGTCCCGGATCGACTCGAGGAATTCACTCATGTTGGCGGTGGATCTGCTCATCGGAAGACTCCTTGTCCAATCGAACGGGGTGCGATTACGAGACTCTTCCGGTAGCGGCGGCGTGAAAAGGTGTGACAGGAAAAAAGGGATCTTCTCTTCGAGACGCCTGAAGAGACGTCTAGATTGATCGCTCGCACCGACCTTTCGAGGTCCGGTTCACCTCAGGTCGTACTTCTCGGAGTCATGCATGTTCAAGCGCACGGGCGGCCGTGGCACCCTCCTTCGTTTCGCCCTCGGACTCGCGACACCCGCGATCTCCACGATGTCCACGATGTCCACGCCTCTTCATGCCGGCGTTCCCGGGAACGAGGAGACGGAGCAGTCGATTGCCATCATCCCCATCTCCCGGGTCTCGCAGCTCATCCATCCACCGATCGACCTCGATACCGTCGACCGATTCGGATGCGCCGTCGCGGCGAACGCACGGTCGATATTCGTCGGTAACGACGGCAGACGGGATGGACCACCTGCGGCAGGCGTGGTCACGATTCATGCCACGGAAGGTCATCAGTACGTCGAGACACATCGACTGCGCTCGCCCGAGTCGCGGCCGGGTGACGAGTTCGGGGCGGTGTTGGCGATCGAAGACCGACTGCTCGTGGTCGGCGCGCCGGGAATGAGGGAGGAACGCGGCGGCGCGTGGGCCTACCGACTGACGGAAAAGGCGTGGCGACTCGTCGGTTCGATGTCCGTTCCGGGTGCGGCTCCCGGCGATCGATTCGGCGAGTCCGTCTCGGTCGGATCGAATCTGATTCTGATCGGCGGACCTCGGGCCGACGTCGGGCCATTGCTCGATCGTGGCCGAGTGGTGGTCTTCGGCGTCGAAGGCGACTCGATTCGACATCAGGGCGAACTTCAACCGACTCAATCCGCGACCGGACTTCGTTTTGGAAGTTCCATCGCCGTCGGAGATCGAATCGAAGTGGGATCGCCGGGTCTGGATGCGCCCGCGCCTCCGAATGAAGTGGATCTCATCGACCGCGCCGGCGGCGTGTTCCGATACGAGCCGCTCACCCCGCATCGACTCGTCGCGGTGCTTCGCCGCCCGCGGCCCGGCCGGCTCGATCGCGCCGGCCAATCGGTGGTCGCGGCTTCAAATCGAGTCGTGATGTCCGCGCCTCGCGCCACCCTGGGCGCCCCGAGGAGTGGCGTCATCACCGTCTTCGACCGCCCACCACGGGAGTCCGGCATGCCTTCCGGTCCCGAGGCCGGCCTCGGCACGATGATGGCGACCGAAGCAGGCCTCCTCGCGGCGACGATCCCGGGCCGAAGGGATCTCACCGGCCGAATCGATCCCGCCGTTCGCCTCGGTGTGGTCGACGATCGCGGGTTTCGTCCGGCCGTCGATCTCACCGGACTGGGCATGCCCGGCGGTCTGCAGCGAATCGCGATCGATGACCGGGGAGAACGACTCGCCATCGGCGTTCTTCCGCCGAGTGACGGGATTCCCTCCGCGGGCGTCGTGCACGTGGTTCGAATCCACCGACCCGAAAGGCCCGCTCCGATTCAGGTTCCCGGCGTCGGGGCGGACACCCCGTAATACCGGTCGATCACTGCAGACCAGTCCTCGAGTGAATCCGCGGCGATGAACGCCTTCTTGACCTCGGCCGCATCGGGATGAATGGCTGCGAACTTGATTCCGAACTTCCGCATCTGCCGGCTCGCGACTCGTTCACCGTGAATGACCGTGGCGAATTCGAAATGGTCTCGCAAGGTCGTCCCCTGCTCTTCGATCGACGGCGGCTTCAGATCACGGCCTGCCATGAGTTCGCGGGCATGATGAAAGATCCAGGGGTTTCCGATGCATCCTCTCGCAATCGAGACTCCGCTCACGCCGGTCAGCTCGATCATTCCAAAGACATCCTCCACGGTCCAGATGTCACCGGAGCCGAAGACGATCCGGTCGGGGTGGCGATCCACGAGTTCCTTGAGAAACTCCCAGCGACCGGGCCCGATGTACCGTTGCTCGACGGTTCGACAATGAACCGTGGCCCATGAGTATCCGAGGTCGTAGGTGGCATCGAAGATCCGTTCGAAGTTCGCCGCCATCTCGGGCGTGTCATCGAAGGCGCGTCGCAACTTGACCGTGGTGACCAGATCGCCCGTCGCTTCTCGAACCGCCTTCAGAACGTCGATCGCGTTCTCGGGATGTGCGAGAAAGTGCCCGCCGCGGGATCGCTTCTTGATCTTCTTGACCGGGCAGGCGAGATTCACATCGATCACCTCGTACCCCATGCCCGCGAGGATCCTCGCGCCATCCGCCATCTCCGCGGGATCGGATCCCATGATCTGGCCTGCGATCGGATGGTCCTCGAGCCCGACCGCTTGATTGTCCGCGAGTTCCCCCATGCCGCATTCCGCCGCGATGAGGTCGGGGTCCTCCTTCCGCCGGCCCTTGCCACCATTGACCAGAGTCCGGTCGAGCAGGGCCTCGGTCACACAGAAGGGACATCCGTGCCGACGGGCGATCAGACGCATCGCACCGTCGGAGTAGCCGGCCAACCCCGCCTGATAGAAGGGCGCATCGAATCCGGGTACCACAGCGGAGATCCGCGGGTCCATCCGGAGGCTTTCCGCGATCTCCCCCACCGTGCGGGAGAGCACCCGACCGGGCACGCCATCTGGCTTCATTCCGACACTCATGACCCGATCGTAGCACCTGCGGGCTCGAAGTCGTCGATCGGTGGATTCCCTCGGAAGTCGAGGTCGCCGCTACCATGCATCGACGCATGAAACGCCTCGCCAGACCCATCCCGATGGACCAAGCCGACTTCCGTGGCCACCTGGTGCGAACCGCGATTGTCGCGGCGCTGTCGCTCTCCGCGATCGTCGCCTCCGGATGCAGTGGCCAGCGATACGACCCCAGCCGCGCCACTCGGCCGTATCCCGAAGACCTCGGTCAAGGGACCATGTTGAAAGTGCAGGTCTTCCGCGACGGTGGCGATCTGATCATCGTCAACGCGTCAGCACAACCCTTCGAAGATCTCGACATCTGGATCAATCGACAGTACATGCTCCATCTCGATCACCTGGAGGTCGGAGAGACCCGCACCGTCTGGTTCGGTGATTTCTTCGACCAGTGGGGCGAGACGCCGGTTGCCGGCGGATTCTTCCGAACCGATGCGCCGACTCCTTCCGTTCTGGTGCAGTTCCAGATCGACGAATCAAGCCCGTTGCTCGGAACCGTGGCCATTCCTCAAGAGGCCCGGTTCTGACGTCGCGTCGGTTCACCGCCCACTTCCGACAACGCCTCACGATCCACTAACGAGAATCTCCCCGGTGATCCGGAATCTCGGAGCCTCCCCGTGACTCTGGCATGGGCTGATCGGCCAGGCGGGAGAGCGCGGCCAGGTCGGCGGCGATCTCGGGATTCGCCGACGCGAGATCCGTCTTCTCTCCAGGGTCCCGGGCGAGATCGAACAGTCGGCCGTCATTCCATTTCCAGTCACCGAGACGAATCGACCGACGGCCGCCCTGACGGAATGCCAGATGGCGATCGATCCCGGCCCCGTCTCTCCAGGCCGGGAGGAGATCGACGCCATCGAAACGAGGAAGATCGCCGGTATGACCCGCCAATCGCAGGAAGGTGGGATGAAGGTCGATCAAGCCGCCGAGCTGATCGATGCTGGAACCGGCTGGAACGACGCCGGGCCAACGCAGAATGCTCGGAACGCGGGTGCCACCTTCCGCGAGCCCGTGCTTCCCGCCCTTCCAGCGACCACTCGAACCGGCATTCGAGACCGTCTCATCCGGTCCGTTGTCCGCCGTGAAGATGACCACCACGTTCTCTCGACCACTGCTCTCCAGTGCTGAGAGCACGCGCTCCACCCCATCATCCAACGCCTTCATCATCGCCGCATAGTGACGACGCCGGACGGTCGGGTCGATCTTCGCCGATTCCGTCACCACCGACGTCGCGTTCGGGCCATCTTCCACCACGATCGGCCCCCCGACCGCCTCCAGATCGGCGACCGTCGACTGAAGCGTGTTGACGGGCTGCCTTGGCACGCCATCGACATCGTTCCGAAGACCGCCTGCCTTTCGAGTGACCAGCGTTCCGGGATCGGACGACACTTGCTCCAGACACGACTTGCCGTAGTGAGGCGCGGTGAAGGACACGACCAGCAGGAACGGATCATCGTCATCACCATCCTTGCCGTGTTCCTGAATGAACTCCGCCGCAGCGTCCGCGATCAGGTCCGTCGCCTCGCCCTCCTCCACCACCGGTTCGTCATCCCGCCACCAGTCCGGCACGGTGGCGTAGGAATGCGTGAAGTAATCGATGCACCCTCCGCGACATCCCACGAATCCATCGAATCCATTCGCCAGTGGACCGACCTCGGCACCTCCATGACCAAGATGCCATTTGCCGGCGAGCATGGTGTCGTAACCCAGCTTCTCCAACGACTCCGCGAACGTCCGTTCGTCTTCTTTGAATCCACGAGCCCGGTGGGACGGGTCGAACATCATCAACACGCCGCCCAGTCCGCCACGACTCCGCCAGGAGTGATGGCCGGTGAACATCGCGTAACGACTCGGCGTACAGACGGGCGCGCCCGCATGGAAGTCGGTGAGGATCGCTCCGGATCCCGCGAGCGAATCGATCGCCGGCGTCTGGATGTCGGCGGCGTCGAGAAAGGAGACGTCACCCCATCCGAGATCGTCGGCGACGATCAGCACGATGTCCGGCCGGTCCGGGGTGGTCGACGGCGATGCGGCGATGAGAAACGAACAGAGACCGACGACGATCGTGGAAGCCATGCAGATCAAGGAATCATCCTCCAATGTGACCGAACCGCGAATCGATCCACTTCTGAAGATCCGACGCCGTCCGGGAGACCGCTGCGACCACCGTATCCGGCCGCACCAGGATCATGCTCCCTTCGCCTCCCAGAAGGGCGCTGATCCGTCCGTCCCGGTCCTCGGCATCGCCTCCCGGGCCGAGCCGCCGAACCGTGATGGGAAATCCTGACTCGCCGGCACCGAAGTGAATCGGCAGCGCTTCGGTCGGCGGAGCTCCAACCACGATGATCGTGGCTTCGCACCCACGCAGAAGATGATGCAGCGGGACTTCCTCTCCATGCACGGAGACCAGTCCATCCGGGAGCGTGCCTCC
>JABABZ010000026.1:22668-22953 GCA_014237965.1 Phycisphaerales bacterium
CGAGTGAACTCGATCGATAGGAGATCGCCTCTTCGGAGAGGACCTCCCGAAATCGACGACGTCCCAGATGCGTCGACATCACGATTCGAATCAGAGTGTTCCGGACCAGACACGCCAGCGGGTTCGAGAGCGTTGCGACCCGGAGCAGTCTGGCCGACCCTTTGACCACCATTCGACCGACGGGATGCCGTTCCTCCTGATACGTGTCGAGCAAGGAATCACCCGCCCCACCCTTCAGGTGGAGCGCCAGTTTCCAGGCGAGATTCTGCGCATCCTGGATACCCG
>JABABZ010000270.1 GCA_014237965.1 Phycisphaerales bacterium
ATTCGAAGGGGCGGATCTTTCTGCTCCATGGTCCTGATTTGAACAGGCGAGGTATGCTTTCTGAGAAGGCCCCCATTGCCGAGATAAAATGTGTCGTGCATATCCTTAGCAGGATGATCGGCAGGAACATGCCGATGCACCACGTCCAGCTGCAGGCGCAGTAGACACCCCATCCGAACGTCGCGGCGATGCCGCCGGTGGTTGCGGGTCGGAGGAGGGGGGAAGCGGCGGCCGCCTGGTTCATTCCGAGGGTGTACTCCGCTCGAGCCGGCTCCGACGCTTCTGTCGCAGCTCCTCGGCGAGTTCTTTCGGCGTGCAATGGAACGTGATCGAGCACCGCCCGACCTTGAGGTCACGATCCTTGCCCATGCGGCTCATCTGCTGGCTGATCTCGAGATCGAGGGCGATGTTGAATTCGCCGCCGGTTTTGATCTTGTTCTGGACGTCCTCGGCGTTCGCGACGCGGTACACCGCGGGTCCGTAACACGGTCGAAGGAAGCGATATTCCATCCGCTTGCAGATGACCTCGTAGTCGCTTCCGCATTCGGCGAAGAGGTACATGCCCGCGGCGACCTCGGAGTTCCCGAGCAGTGCCGCGCCGGCCATGGCGTTGTACCAGTTGCGATTGAACCGGCGGTACGGAAGAACCGCGGTGAAACTCTTGGCATCGATTCGTCGGAGGCTGATGCCGCTGCGAAACGCGAATGGCAGCCAGATCAGGGAGCAGACCCGATGCCAGAAGTTGTTCTTCGTCGAGAGGCGGCTGAGATACGCCTCGATCCGCTTGCCGAGGGATTTCTTCGGCGGCAGCATCCCCGCGGGCGTCGAGGCCTCGGGGTCGTCGTGGGACGAGTGGTTCACGGGTGCGGTGGTCACGGAAGGCGTTCAGGGCGGTGACGGGACGAGACGAGATCGAGCGGGTCCATGGTAGGCCCGAAGGCGATGGAACGCCACGAATGCCTCCCCATCGCGCCGAGAAGGGGGCGTTGGGCGAAATCAAGCGATTGATGTTCCTTCCACCTCATCCTGGGGACGGCGGTCGATCGATCCGGCGTGTCCGGGGGCACGCGCGGGCCGCGAGTCCGTCCATGCCCCGTACCGCATGGCTGGGTGCGGTCTGACCGGCAGCCGCCGACGGACTTCCGTCTGATGGATTCGGTCGCCGGGGACCTCCTCGGTGAACTCGAAGATGAACGCGATGGGCCTCGCCATCGACCTCCTCCGATTCAACCCGTCCTGGATCGGCTCCAGGCACCCATCCTCCCATGACCTCAGGATGTGGAAGCGGCTCGGATGATGATGCGTCGAGGCGGGGTCCGCCTTCGCCGCACGGTAGAATGCTCGGTGAGGATCGACCATCGGTTCTCTCGGTCTTCCCGATCGAAGCACTTCTCCCGGCGTCTCTGGAGACGCCGACCTCCCGTTGAGACGGATGCAACGACCGGAACCGGAGAACCGGCCGGGTCAGCCATTCCACCAAATCATGGACACCTCGAATCCCACCATCCCGATCGACCGACTCGGCGTCTGCAGCTGGAGCCTGAGGCCGGTGGACGCCGCCGGACTCGTGGCGTCGCTCGGGCGGCTCGGTCTTCCGAAAGTGCAACTGGCGCTGGGCCCGATCATCGAATCGCCCGATGCCTTCGGCGACGTTCTTCCAAGGCTGTCCGACGCGGGAATCTCTCTGGCGAGCGGAATGCTCGAGGCGGTCGGCGAGGACTACTCGACCCTCGAGACGATCAAGTCGACCGGCGGGGTCCGGCCGGACGAGCACTGGCCGGCGACGCGGGATCGGGCCGAACGAGTGGCGGAGCTTGCCGGGACGCACGGCATCGAACTGGTCACCTTGCATGCCGGCTTCATTCCGCATGACGCGAACGACCCGGCACGGGGCGTGGTGCTCGACCGTCTGCGGACGCTCGCCGACATCTTCGCGGAGCGAGACGTCCGGGTCGGCCTGGAGACCGGTCAGGAGTCGGCGGCGACCCTCCTGGATGCGTTGCACGCACTCGATCATCCTTCCGTCGGCGTCAATTTCGATCCGGCGAACATGATTCTGTACGGGATGGGCGATCCGGTGGAGGCGATCCGGATGCTTGCCGGGAAGGTCGTCCAGGTTCATGCCAAGGACGCGATCCAGACGTCCGAGCCGGGAACCTGGGGGGCTGAAGTCCCCTTGGGAAGCTGGCAGGTCGATTGGAGCGCCTTCATCGCGGAGGTCGAGTCGATCGGTCGACCGATCGACGTGGTGATCGAACGGGAAGCCGGCGAAGACCGGGAAGCCGACATCCTCGTCGCGAAGCGACGATTGAAGGGATCGTGATCCGATGCCGACGTACGAATACGCCGTGATCAAGCCGGATGGAACGCTGGGACCGCCTTTCGAAGTCGTCCAGTCGATGTCCGAAGCGCACCTGACGAAGCATCCGGAGACGGGCGAGCCGGTGAAGCGCCTCATTTCGGCGCCGGGCCTCGCCCTGAAGCACTCCAACGCCTCGGACAAGTCGAAGTTGAGCGACTCCAACCTCGATCGACTGGGTTTCACGAAGTATCAGAAGTCGGG
>JABABZ010000271.1 GCA_014237965.1 Phycisphaerales bacterium
CACTCGACGGGAGTTCGACGACCCGCCCCTCGTCCACGTCGGCGAGGAAAACTCTCCCGGCCAGCACGAAGCACACCCGGGACAGGTCCGGTAGCCCGTCATAGGCGACGATCCCCGCACCGACCTCCTGACCGCGACGGTGGCGGTCACGAAGGGTGTCAGGCCGCCTGGGTCGCCCCGACGTCTTCGTCGTCATCGGGCGCCAGACGGGTGATGACCCTGGCCCCCACCGCGTCACCGAGCACGTTGACCGTGGTGCGGCACATGTCGAGGATCCGATCGACTCCGATGATCACGCCGATCGCCTCGAGAGGCAACGGCTGCACTCCTCGTCCGGCGAGGCTGGTATTCACCGCGGTGACCACGATCACCATCGTGACCAGACCTGCACTGGGAATCCCGGCGGCGCCCACCGCCGCCAGAGTCGCGGTCACCACGACGATGACCAGCTCCCCGAGCCCCAGATCGATCCCCCACAACTGAAACATGAACACCACGGCCACGGCCTCGTAGAGCGCCGTGCCATCCATGTTCACGGTGGCTCCGAGGGGAAGGACGAAGTTCGAACTTCGCTTGCTGCAACCACCTTCGTCGATCGCGGTCTCGATCGTGACCGGAAGGGTCGCGGAACTCGAATCGGTACCGAAGGCGGTCAGCAGCGCCTTGCGCATCTTGAAGATGAAGGCGTAGGGATTGGTTCGACCGAAGAGAACCAGCACGAGCGGAAGCGTGATGAACGCATGGATCGCAAGCCCGAGCAGCACCGTCGTCATGTAACCGCCCATGGGACCGGCGATCGAACCGAGACCGATCTTCGCCACGGTGCCGGTCACCAGGAGAAAGACGCCGATCGGCGTGAGCCACAGTACCCAGAGCACCAACCGCATGACCCCGTCGAAGAGCGACTTGAACACCTTGACCGCCGGCGCTCCCGCGGACCCACTCGCCGCAAGGGCGAGCCCCAGCAAGAGGGCGAAGACGATCACCCCGAGGGTGCGCCCGTTGGCGAGTTCGGCGAAGAAGTTCGTGGGAATGACCTGCTCGAGGATGTTCATCCACGCGCCGCCGAGCCCCTTGTCGTTCGCGGTGCCCATGGCGGTCCGCAGTCCGTCACTCGCCTGGTACGCCGTGGCCCCGTCGCTCTGGAGGCTATTGATCGCCTCGGGAGACAAGCCGACGCCCGGCGCGATCGACGTCACCAGCACGGCGCCCAGAATCACGGCCGCCAGCATGGTGCTGAAGTAATAGAGCAGCGTGGCCCCACCGATCAACCCGAGTCGTGAGGGATCACCGATCGAGGTCACCCCGACGACCACCGAGAGAAAGACCAGCGGAAGCACCAGCAGCATGAGCGGCCGGACCAGAATGATCTTGCCGACGTCCATCCACTGGCCGCCGACGGCGGCGGGATCGCTCGAGGATCCATGAAGCCACTGGCCAAGAATCACCCCGGCCACGAGGCCGACCAGGATGAGCACGGTGATGAGTCCGTCTTTTCGCATGAGCGGAGGGTAGGGAAATCAGCCGAGCCAGGTGGCTCGACGGCCCCGATCCGTCCGGAATCGGCGCCGAAAGGAACCGGAACCGGTCCCGCTCAGTGTCCGGCGAGCCAACGTTCGGCGTCGATCGCCGCCCGACACCCCATGCCGGCGGCGGTGACCGCCTGTCGATAGACATGATCCGCGACATCCCCCGCGGCGAACACGCCCTCGAGATTGGTCGCGCTCGATCCTCCATCGGGAAGCGAGACGTATCCACTGTCGTCGAACGCGATCCCGCTTTCCTTGAGGAACTCGGTCGCGGGCGCGTGACCGATGGCCACGAAGAGCCCGTTGACCGGAAGCTCGGACCGCTCGCCGGTCACGGTGTCCTCGAGAACCAGGCCGGTGATGAAGTCCTCTCCGATCACATCGACCACGGTGTTGTTCCAGTGCATCTGGACATTGTCCGCCGAAAGCACCCGCTCCTGCATCGTCTTCGACGCCCGCAGGGAATCCCGCCGATGGATGATGTGCACGGTCGACGCGAACTTCGTGAGGTACGCCGCCTCCTCCATCGCGGTGTCACCGCCGCCGACGACGGCGAGCGGCTTGTCGCGGAAGACCGGAAGAGCACCATCGCAGACGGCGCAGGCGGAGACTCCACCACCGTTGGTGGCGAGGCGCAGTTCGTTGTCGAGTCCGATCCAGTTCGCCGTGGCGCCGGTGGCGATGATCACCGATCTGGTCCGGACCGTCTCGCCATTGGAGAGATGCAGTGCCATCGGACGTTCGCCGAATTCGCATCGCTCCACGTCGGCACCCTTCACCCGGGATCCGAATCGTTCCGCCTGCTTCTGGAACATCATCATCATCTCGGGACCGGTCACCCCATCCGGAAAACCGGGATAGTTCTCGACCTCGGTCGTGAGCATCAGCTGCCCCCCCGGAAGAACCGGGGCGGGATTCTGCTTGGGAACACCAACGATGCACAGAGGGTGGAGGTCGGCGCGAGCGGCGTAGATCGCCGCCGTCCATCCGGCAGGCCCGGAACCGATGATCACCACACCCTCGA
>JABABZ010000272.1 GCA_014237965.1 Phycisphaerales bacterium
ACTCTTGGTGGAAATTTCAGTTTTTTGGGTTGTTTGCGTTGCCGCCGTACTGAAACGGCAGGATCGAAGCCGCTCTGGAGGTCCCGGGACGAAGGGTGACCATCGCTCCGCAGAGCCGCTCATCGCCGGAACCCATCTCGTAGGGCGTGTGGACCGCGGTTCTCATGTGCCTCAGCACGGCATCCGGGTCGCGACCGATGATCGAGGCAAAGGGGCCGCACATGCCGACATCCGTCTGGAATGAGGTCCCACCCGGGAGAACTCGGGCATCCGCGGTCGGAACATGGGTATGCGTACCCAGCACCGAGGACACCCGGCCATCCAAGTGGAACGCCATGGCAGCCTTCTCTG
The DNA here is from genome assembly GCA_014237965.1 of Phycisphaerales bacterium. Classification (GTDB taxonomy): domain Bacteria; phylum Planctomycetota; class Phycisphaerae; order Phycisphaerales; family SM1A02; genus UBA12014. The sequence continues at coordinate 352 of JABABZ010000272.1, forward strand.
CCGTGGCCTCCATGTGCACGTCGACCAGCGTCGCGGCCACCGAGGGATTCGCCTCGAGCAATTCATCGGCGACCGCGAATGGATCGTTCGCCGGCAGCCCCATGTAGACCCGTCCCAGAAGGCTGAACACGAGGAGATCGCCTCCACCGCACTCCTTGGGAAGAGGCACGCGCACGAACCTCTTCCCCGGCGCATGAGCCGAGAGATTGGCCGGCCGGCAGATCGGTTCGGATGGGTCTTCCAGAAAGGGAACGATTCGACGATCTCGATAGACGTGATCGCCAAGGGTGATCGCATCGATTCCGAGTTTTCGAATGGCGTGGTAGAGGTCCGGACTGAGCCCCGAGCCGTTTCTGAGATTCTCCGCGTTGGCGATGATCAGATCAGGGGCGTGATCATGTCGGAGTTGATCCAGGTGGGCGATGAGCACTCGCCGCCCCGGAGCGCCGTTGAGATCGCCGAGAAAGGCCACTCGGGCGGCTCTTGGGGATATCCTGGCGTCAGAAGGGCTTGTTTCGTTGGTTCGCTGGCTTGGCATGGGTTGAGCACGGTACACTTCCGGGGTCGGGTTGGGTGCTCGATCGTCTTCGCGATCAAGCCCCCCGTCAGCGGATGAGTCCGGATCAGGGGTCGAGTCTCGCGGTCGTCACCATTTTCTCGGTGGCGTTCCGGGGAAGACGGCATGAGTGCCGTCGCGTCGAATCCTTGGAACGCGGCTCGCACGAATCCGTCCTCGGTCCACGCTTGATGACGGCCATGACGATGATCATGTCGTCGATCGAGATATGCCCCGTACGGGGTCGATGCAGGCATTGATCCATTTCATGCAGGCACCTTTTGTACAGATGCGATTTGTACAGATGCAAGAAGTATCAGGAGTTCACGAATTTGAAGCACAAGCAAGGTGATCGAGTCACGCATCCCGGACGCCCGGAATGGGGAATCGGCGAAGTGATGAAGGTCGAGTTGGTCACCCGTGACGGCCGTCCGGATCGTCGCGTCTGGATCAAGTTTCCGAATGAAGGAACGAAGACCGTGCTCGCCAGCGTGGCCGGACTCGAAACCATCGAGAAGCCGATCAGCCAGGAAGCGGCGGAGAGCAGCACGCTCCTGGATCGCGAAGCCTCACATGAAGCCGGGTGGCTCGGCGAGATCGCCAAGAATCGTCCGGAAGAGGCGATGATCGCGGTCCCGGATCGGGCGACCGATCCATTTCTGGCAGCCGGGGATCGATTGCGGTTCATCTACGGTCTCTATCGCTTCAACAAGAGCGGCGGTTCCATCATCGAATGGGCCATCGCCCAGACCGGACTCGACGACCCACTGGCCCGATTCAATCGGCATGAACTCGAACAGTTCTTCGATCGCTGGTGCTGGGAGCGGGATCGAGTTCTGGCTCGAACCATCGATGAAGCCAGAAAGGCGGGCGAGCCCATCGATGCCCTGCTCCGAGACGCCCCCCCCGCCGCCCGCCGTGGCCTGAAGAAGGCGGCACCCGCTCGATAGACGCGAGCGTCCGAAAACAACCCTTGTGTCACGCGCCTCCATTCGCTCTGCGAGGGCTGGTCGGCTTGCGCGGTCTCCGGCGGACGGGAACACCGGCATCCTCGCTCAAGGGCTTGGCGGTCCGGTGATTCCGTGGCATCTGTTGAATCGTCCACCGACGAAACGACTCGTCGACATTCCCACCGGTTCGAAACAGGAAACAGAAGACATGGATGAAATCACCTTTCAGCGGAAGATGCAGGAACTCATGTCCCGGATCAAGGCCATGCCGGAAGAGGCGGGAACCCCGGCCGACTCCGCGAACGAGCTCGGCGAACGCCGGGATCGAATCAAGGCTTCGGTTTCCGAGCTTCAGGAATCGCTCGATTACCTGCGACTGAGCGTCAAGTATCTCGTCTTCGACCTCGAGGCGACTCGCCGCGAGAACGCCTACCTTCGTCGCATGCTGGAGCAGTCCAGTCGGGACGCCCAGCGTCAGATCGAGGACGAAGAACCGAACGAAGACTTGGGAGACGAAGAACGGTTCGATTGAGAAGAACTCCCACGGCGTCCTCCTTTCCCCGGGAGATGCCGATCAGGTGGGGCTGGAGGTTCCCCGAGTGGCCGATCCAGATTGGTCCGACCAGCACCCATCCGAATTGCGTACCGGTTCGCCGGTACGCATTTCACTTTTGCAGCCCTCCCCGCC
>JABABZ010000273.1 GCA_014237965.1 Phycisphaerales bacterium
AGATCATGAAACGTATCGGGCGACATCCCCTGGATGGCGTCGAGATTGAATGCAAGCAACTTGTCACGATCGAACTTGGCCGGTGTCTTCTGAACTCGGTCGAGATCGAATCGCTCCGCGAGGAACGCGTTGTCGAACTTCTCGAGGTCGTCTCCAGCGCTCCACCCGTTGAGGGCGAGAAAATTGCAGAGCACGTCCGGGAGATAGCCGGACCGTCGAAAATCAGCGACGTTGATCTCGGGAAGCGACACGCCGAGGGCCGCCGCGACCTGCTCGAGCGTGTCGAGGTCGAGCTGGACGGACTTGTCACCTCGCCAGGTCGACCAGACATCGGCGGCGACCAGTGGCTCGCCGTTCGAATCAGCCGGAGCGTCTTCGATCGATCGCTCCTTGACCGCGGCCCGGAGTACCTTGTCCTTGTCTCGCTTGCTCATCTTCGATCCGTCCGGATTGAAGATCAGCGACAGGTGGCCGTAGACCGGACGCGGAAGCCCGAGGGCGTCCTGAAGAATCATGTGTTTGGCGGTGTTGTTGAAGTGCTCCTGGGCGCGAAGCACATGCGAGACTTCCATCATCGCGTCATCGATCACGACCGCGAAGTGATACGTCGGATATCCGTCCGCCTTGCGGATCACGAAATCGTCGACCTCGCCGGCGGGAAGCGTCGCCTCGCCCAGCACTTCGTCCACGATGGTGATCGGCGCGTCCGGCGTCCGAAAGCGAATCACCGAAGGTTCGCCCGCCGCCAGCCTGGCCTCGACTTCCTCGGCCGACAATTCCAGCGCGGCGCGATCGTATCGGTAGGCTTCCTTCGCCTGCCTCGCCGCCTTTCGCTTGGCATCCAACTCTTCCGGAGTGTCGAAGGCGTGGTACGCCTTGCCTTCCGCGACCAGCTTCTCGAGGTGCTCGGTGTAGATGGGCAGTCGCTCACTCTGAAAATACGGCCCGTGCGATCCGCCGCCCCGTTCACCCTGAACCGGACCTTCGTCCCAGTCGATTCCGAGCCAGTCGAGATCGGTCATGAAACCGAGACTGGCCGCATCGGAACTCCGTTTTCGATCGGTGTCTTCGATCCGCAGGACGAGCCGGCCGTCACGGCCTCGGGCGAACGCCCAGCAGTACAAGGCCGTGCGAGCGCCGCCCACATGCAGATTGCCGGACGGACTGGGCGCGAAACGAGTGACGACGGTCATCTTGGAATTCCGGAGCAAGGTGAGATCGAAAAGGCGTTCGCCGAGCGAAAACGCGGCGCGGCGGGACAGAATACCCGTCGGATTCGCATTCTGGTCGGACCAGAGGGGCGACAAAGCCGCCGATTGCGGCCAGAATGGCCGCATGCCGGGTTGGACCACGCTAGAAGACGACCGCATCGGCCTCTTGAGCGACACGCACGGCGTGGTCGATCGGACCGAATTCGCCCTCGAACGGCTGCTTGAGGCCGGAGCCACGATGATTCTCCATCTCGGCGATCTGGGGAGCGAGCAGATCATGGACCGACTGGCCGGACTCCCGGTTCGCCTGGTCTTCGGCAACGTCGACGAGGAACGGGCATTCGCGACGTACGCAGACCGTCTCGATCTCGTGGTCGACCATCCGACCATGAGGCTCTCCGTCGGAGGCCGGCGAATCATCGCGACCCACGGCCATCTCGAGTCGGAACTCGCTCAAGCCGTAAAAGAGCGGCCGGACTTCATCATCCACGGTCACTCTCATCTGATCCGTGACGAGACGATCGATGGCATCCGTTTTCTGAACCCCGGCGCCGTACACCGAGCTGCCGTCTGGTCCGTCGCGACGCTCGAGCCCGCGACGGGCCGCTTCTCGATCATCGAACTCCCCCGCTGATCGATGCACCAGCATCGAATCCCGACTGGCCTCTGCGTCGAAACCCCTGCCATGCCCGACGTCGTCCTGCTCGTTCAGATCGCCTCGACCGGCCTCCTCACCGGATTGATCTGGACCATTCAGATGGTCCACTATCCACTTTTCGCCGCCGTCGGGGACGGGCCGTTCGCCGACTATCAGCACCAGCACACGAAACGAATCACCGTCCTGGTCGGCCCGCTTATGCTCCTGGAGGCCGTGACCGCAGCTTTGCTGGTCGGACTCAGACCGACGAACGTCCCGGAGTGGATTCCCTGGGCAGGCCTCGCACTGGTGATCGTGATCTGGCTGTCCACCGCCCTGATCCAGGTCCCCTGCCACACCCGCCTCGCGGCCGGCTTCGACTCCGAGGTGCACCAGCGACTGGTTCGGGGCAACTGGATCAGAACCATCGCCTGGACCGCCAGAATGTCCGTCCTTCTTCTGGCGGGTTGGATAGCCTTCGGAGGATGAATCGTGAAGATCCGATCGGTTCCCCCGAAGCGCCCCCGACCTGCGTCAGAATTCGAACTTCAGACTCCGACCCACGAACCTCGCGAAAGAATCACTTCATGACCGTGATCACCGCCGACACTCCGACCACTCCCGTCGATCTTCCCCGGAATCTCGCCGACCTTCGCGCCTCG
>JABABZ010000274.1 GCA_014237965.1 Phycisphaerales bacterium
AGGATCGATGAGTTATGCAGTCCGGTTCTACGGCTGGTTTCTCTTCGGACTCGTGCTTCTGGGAACCGTCCTCCAGGAGCGAGGTTTCTTCCGCCCGGACGCCCGGCCCTGGCGATCTCGCGTCGCCATCGGATGCCTGACGGTCGGACTCCCGCTGGAGGTCATGCACGCCCTTCCGCCGGAGTTTCGAGGGGCCGGCGCCGGCGCGGCGGCCTGGTGGGCATTCATCCACCCGCTCGCGGCCGCGGCCGTCGCCCTCGGATACGCAGGCATCGTCACGAACCTCGTCGAACGTGGTCGGTTCCCGCTGGCAAGATGGTTCGCTGTTGCGGGAGGCATGTCCCTGACCGCCTACCTGCTCGAATCCCTGCTGCTCGCGGCGATCTTTCGCTGGTGGGGACTCGGCTGGTTCGGCGAAGTCGGCAACGCCACCGCCGTCCTGATCGCACTCGCGGCGTACGCCATCGTCCTCGCAGCCTGTCATCTCTGGAATCGGAGTTTTCTGCTCGGGCCACTCGAATGGATCTGGCGTTGGTTCGCCTATCTTCAACGCCCTCCACTCCGGAGACATCCGTCCCCACGGACGACCGACGCGATGATCGATCTTCGACCGCGGACCTCCGGCCCGGGTGACAAGGAGACTCTCGATGACTGATGGACACCCACCCACCTTGACCGCGAGCGGACACGAACGCATTCAGTCGATCGACGTGCTCCGAGGACTCGCGCTCTTCGGAATCATCGTCGTCAACGCCTGGTTCTTCGGTTTCCCGATGATGAAAGCCGCAGGCCAGCTCGACATGGATACCAACGGGGCGGACACGGTCGCCATGTTCGTGGTCATGGCGTTCTTCCAATTCAAGTTCATCTCGATCTTCTCGGTGCTCTTCGGCTTCGGGATCGCGATGCAGCATTCCCGGCTCATCGAACGTACCGGACGCGCCGCGGGCTTCCTCGCACGCCGCATGATCATCCTTGCGATGTTCGGGCTCGTCCACGCGGTCGGCATCTGGTACGGAGACATCTTGTTCCAGTACGCGATCGTGGGAATGATGATGATCCTGCTGATTCAAACCCCACCACGAATTCGACTGGCGCTCGGCATCGCCTGCATGGCGGTGTCGATGCTGGCGATCTTCGGTTTCGGAATGCTCGCCATGATCGAAGCTCCGGTGGTCGCCGATCCGGTGGTCGCCGATCCGGATCTGTCCCTTCGGGGATTCGAAGCGATGCGGGCCGGAGGCTTCGATCCAGCGAGCGCGAACTGGACCGCCGCGGAGATCGCCGCGTTTCGGGAGGGACCGTTCACCGACGCACTTCTGTTCCGAACGACCATCTGGATCTTCGCGACCGTCGTCTTTTTCTTCACCTACGGATGGCACGTTCTCGGCCTGGTCCTCATCGGATCGTGGTGCCATGACGTCAGGCTCTTCAGCCCCGAGCGACGGGAACTTCTTGGCCGACTCGCGATCTGGGGCGTGGCGATCGGACTTCCCATGGAAGTGCTCCTCGCCATCGCCAAGCTCTTCGGAGACCTCGAGATCTGGCAACGGTCGGTGATCGACGGGGTCCACGACCTCAGTTCCGCGGTGCTGGCCCTTGGGATCATCGGCGTGGTCGGTCGGGCCTGTGCCGCCCGCCGCATGCCGCTGTCTCACGGTCTGGCTTCGGTCGGCCGAATGTCCCTCTCCGCCTACATTCTGGAGAGCATCCTCTTCACCGGCCTGGTCTCCTTCTGGGGTCTGGGCCAGTTCAACCAGCTCGGGCATGCCACGTTGTTCGGCGCTTCGATCGCCATCTATGGCCTCGTCGCCACCGCGTGCATCCTCTGGCTGCGACACTTCCGTATCGGCCCTCTGGAGTGGATCTGGCGCTGGGGAGCGTATCTGGGACGCCCCTGACGGAGCCACCGCCGCCTGACCGTGGAAAACGCGTCGCAGGCCCCCTTCCGCACCACTCCGGGCTTACCCTCGGCCCATCAGGGAATCGTCCTGAGTCGATCGAGCGAAGCGGGGGCCGACCCCTCTCGGCGACCTGACCCGACCTGCCCCGATGTGGCCGGAGTGAAGCCGACGTGGACTCAAACATCACCGCCCTCTGCTCGGATTTCTATCTGAACCAGAAGATTGCGCTGACCATGGACGTTCCCGAAGGCCGGGAGTCCGTGCTCGATCTCTTCGAGCGGATCCAGCGGGAGTTTCCCCGCCTCGAGCGGCTGAAGCGATACGAAGGCGAGTGCGCCCTCGAGTCGGAAGACACGGACGGAACCTACTCCTGGGTCGCCCTTCGACAGACGACGCTGCGAAGCGGCACCGTGAATCCCGCGTCACTCGAAGAGTCGTACAAGCTTCATCGCAAGATCCTCGAAATCGCGCCGTACTTCCTCTCCGTGAGCCCGCTCGATCTCGATCATCTCGAACTGGTGTTCGGCTTCGACTTCGAGGCCGATCGGGATCGCGACGAGATCGTCTTCGAAGCGCTTCTGTCCGATTCACCTCTT
>JABABZ010000275.1 GCA_014237965.1 Phycisphaerales bacterium
TGGAGCCGGGTTGGATGGTCTGGGGCTCGATCCTCCGGAGGCGATCATCGGATTTCAGGGACCAGGCTTCGAATCCGAAATCGAACTGGGTGCGAGGACGGTGGCGGGACGAAGCTGGGTGCGAATCGTCGGTGATGACGAGGTTCTGGTGGTCGACGACGATCTTCACCAGCGGGCCATCGACGACGACCCGCGGAACTGGCGATCGCGTCGGTTGTTCGCCGGGGAGCAGGAGATCAGTGGCGTCACGATCGCGAACGGAGCGACGGTCACGTCGCTCTCCAGGACCGGCCGTCGATGGAGACTCACCTCACCGGTGGAGGCCCGGGCCGACGCGGTCGCGGTCGACGCGTTCTTGGGCGTTCTGGGCCGGGTGGAGCATGATGGTTTCATCGTGGACGGCGACTTCGACCCCGTTCGATTCGGGCTGGTCGAGCCGGCGGCGACCATCTCGGTTCGTCGCGATGACGGAGGCGATGAGACTCTGGTCATCGGAGGGCCAGCGGGTCTGGTGAGCCGTGATCGATTCGCCATGATCCAAGGCATGCCGATGGTCGTTCGAATCGACGAGGCGACGCTTCGCGGTCTGTTACCGCCGGTTATGAGCCTGATCGAGCCGACGGGATCCGGGGTTCGTGCCGCGGACGTGAAGTCGATCGAGATCACGGCGATGGACGACTTCGTGAGACTCGAACGAGATCTCGACCGCTGGACGATCGAGGTGGTTCGCGGTGGCAAGCGTGCCGCAGGGATCGCTTCGACGGACTACGTCGACGTCCTGATCAAGACCCTCACCTCGACCCGTGGCACCGAAGTCATCGTTCAGGATTTTCCGACGCATCTGTCGTTGGCGACCGTGGTCTTTCATGGTTTCGACGGCCGTCCTCTGGACGCGGTCCGCATCGCCCGGGAAGATCAGGGCGGTCGATGGGCGCTGGAGAACGGCGACGGCGTTCTCCGGTTGCTGCCGGCGAGCACCGAGATTCCCCTGGCCGCCAACGAGTGGCCCGTTCTCGAGCGTTGAACTTCAGGTCCGACGCTGGCTCCAGACCACGCGATCATCTCCTCGAAGACCGGACCAGATCGTCTCGAAGGAGACCAGCTGAAGGAGATCTCGCGGGCACGGCGCTGCCGGAGTCGCCTCGACGCCGGTCTCGGGTGCCGTGAACACGAGTGCCGCATCGATGAGGTTCGCCTCGAAGAGACTCTGGAGCAGGCCGGCTCCGCACTCGGTCAGAACCGTGGCGACGTCGTGGTCTTCGGCCAGGCGATGAAGCAGGGACTTCAAGCGGCCGGCCGAGAATCGTCCGCGGAGGTTCCTGGAGTCCGATGCGAGGGTGTCCGTCGTTCGGGGATCTTCAATCGGCAGGATCGTGGCGCCGGCGGCGGTGAGCCGCTCGGAACGGGCGCGATGTTCGTCGTCGTCGTCATCCCGGCAGGCGATGAGCACCGGTCCCTCTTTCGTCTTCAGAATCAGCGCGGTCGGAGGGGTGTCGAGATCGGGATCCACGATCACGCGCAGCGGCGTGCGACGCCGACGGACCTGGCGGGCGTCAAGGCGGGGGTCGTCGGCGAGAATCGTGCCGATCCCCGTGAGGATCGCATCGGATCGACCACGCTCCCGATGCACCAGCCGGATCGAGCGAGGTCCCGAGATCCAGGGCGAGACGCCGGGTGGCGTCGAGAGGGCGCCGTCATGCGTCTCGGCCCACTTCGCGACCACCCAGGGGAGCCCGGTGGAGACTCGACCGTGGAAGGAGGCGTGAAGTCGCCGAACCGAGTCCACGTCCGGTCGGAGCACGACTTCGATTCCGGCTTCGCGGAGACGGTCCATTCCGCCCGACGCGAATTCATTCGACTCGGGACTCCCGACCACCACGCGGGCGATTCCCGCGGCGATGATCGCATCGACGCAGGGCGGTGTCTTGCCGTGGTGATTGCACGGTTCGAGGGTCACCCATGCCGTTCCACCACGAGCGGCGGCAGCCGCGGCCCGGATCGCTTCGATCTCCGCGTGCGGCCCGCCCGGATGACGCGTCCGCCCCTCGCCGACCACTCGTCCGCTCGCGTCCGCGATGACGCATCCGACGGAGGGATTGGGTTCGGCTTCACCGTGCCCCCGCAACGCTCGGCGAGCGGCTCGCTCCAGCATCATGCGGTCGTGATCGTGAATCTGGTTCGACATGGGGTTGCTCTGGGTGGATCGGAGATCCGGTATCAGCGAGCAGCCTAGCGTGATGCCGCGTGGGCATCTTCGGGTCGCGGAAACCACCGGTCCGAGCGGATCCGGTCGTGGGTCGATCCCGTGCTCAACGCTCACTTCCGCATGATCGTGGCGATGAGGATGTCGTCCTCGTTCTTTCCCGCCTGATGCATCTCGGAGAGTCGCATCAGATGACCGGCCCAGCGTTGCGGGGTTCCGGACTCCGCGATCATCCTCTCGAAGCCGTCGATTCCCAGCAGGTTGCCCTGGCGATCCCGGCTCTCGATCGA